>CAKTMK010000001.1 GCA_934574045.1 uncultured Oscillibacter sp.
ACCTTGTGGGCTACATTCCCGTGGATGAGCTGCTAAAAGCGGAACAGGCATGACCGAGATCATGCCTGTTCCAAGAAATTTGAATTTTACTGTCTTACCAGCAGGGCGCCTTTCGGCTCCCTTTTTTCCGCTTTTCACCCGATTCAGTCCTTGCGCTTGCCCAGATAGGCCTCGCGCACCTTTTCGTCGGCCAGCAACTCCGCGCCGGTGCCGGAAAGGGTGATGTTTCCGGTCTCCAGCACGTAGGCCAGATCCGCGATCTTCAGCGCCATGTTGGCGTTCTGTTCCACCAGCAGCACGGTCACGCCCTGCCGGTTGATTTCCTGAATGATCTTGAAAATGTCCTGCACCACCAGCGGCGCAAGGCCCAGAGACGGCTCATCCAGCATCATCAGCTTGGGACGGGACATCAGTGCCCGGCCCACGGCCAACATCTGCTGCTCGCCGCCGGAGAGCGTTCCGGCCAGCTGCCACGACCGCTCCTTCAGCCGGGGGAACAGCTCGTACACCCACGCAAGATCCTTTTCGATCTCCGCCTTGTCCTTGCGCAGATAGGCGCCGATCTTCAGGTTTTCCAGCACCGTCAGGTCCGCGAACACGCGCCGCCCCTCCGGGGAGAGGGCGATGCCCTCGCTGATGATGTGGTCGATGCTCTGGCCCGTCAGCTCACTGCCGTTCCACTGGATGGAGCCGGAGGCGGCCCGGACAAGGCCCGTGATGGTACGCAGCGTGGTGGACTTTCCTGCGCCGTTGGCGCCGATCAGGGTGACGATCTTGCCGTCCGGCACCTCCAGCGAAATGCCGCGCAAGGCCTGAATGCCGCCGTAGGCCACCTTCAGATTTTCGATTTTAAGCATCTTCCGCCACCCCCAGATACGCGTCGATCACGCGCTGGTTATTCTGGATCTCCGCCGGAGTTCCCTTGGCGATCAGGCCGCCGAAGTCCAGCACGTAGATCCGGTCGGAAATGCCCATGACCAGATCCATGTGGTGCTCGATCAGGAACACGGTCAGCCCCAGCTCCGAGCGGATGCGGCCGATGAAGTCCGTCAGGTCGTTGGTCTCCTGCGGGTTCATGCCCGCCGCCGGCTCGTCCAGCAGCAGCAGCTTCGGCTCCGTGGCCAGCGCGCGGGCGATCTCCAGCCGGCGCTGCTTGCCGTAAGGCAGGGAGGTCGCCAGCTCGTCCCGCTCGTTCTCCAGCCCCACGATCTTCAAAAGCCGCTCCACGTCGGCCCGCTGGGCCTCCTCCTCCTTTTTATTCAGGCGGAAGGTGGCGGAAAAGAGGTTGCTGGTGCGGCGCAGGTGCTTTGCGATCAGCACGTTGTCAAACACCGTCTGGCTCTTCCACAGGCGGATATTCTGGAACGTGCGGGCCATGCCCAGCGCCGTCACCTTGTCCGGCGTGGGGGCGATCACGCTGTGATACTCCCCGGCGTGCTGGCCCTTGTAGAGCTTTTTCATCTTTCCCTGCGGGTGGTTCTCGATGATCTTCTTCCCGTCGAACCAGACGCAGCCGTTGGTGGGGGCATACACGCCGGTAATGACGTTGAACGCGGTGGTCTTGCCCGCGCCGTTGGGGCCGATCAGGGAGACGATCTCGCCCTGATTGATCTCCAGATTCAGGTTATCCACGGCCACCACGCCGCCGAACTGCATGGTGGCGTTTTCTACGCGCAGAACATTTTCACTCATTGCCAGCACCTGCCTTTGCTTTCGCGGACCGCTTCCTGCGGCCCAGCTCCCACAGCTCCCGGTCGCCGAACAGGCCCTGCCGGAAGAAAAGCACCACGATCATGATGACCACGGAGAACACCACCATGCGGAAGCCGGAGCGCAGCAGCGGCACCCGCAGGTTGGGGCTGACCACGAACCAGATGTCCCAGACCAGCACCGCGGCGCACAGCGCCAGCGCCAGCACCGCGCCCCAGTTCACCGTGCGCTGGCCGTGCTCGCTGCGGGCCACCAGCTTTTTGCCGGTGCGCTTCATGCGCCACAGACCCAGCGCCGCGGCCGCGGCCACCACAACGCCCAGCACCACGGCAAAGCGCACCTTCGCGCCGAAGTTCCCGAGGACCGTCTCGTTGTCCAGAAAGCGCAGCCACCACTCCGAGCAGCCCACGAACAGGAAGGACGCCACCACCGAGCCGGTGACGGAGCCGATGCCGCCGATGACCACGATCAGAAGGATCTCATAAGTCATGGCCGCCTTAAAGGCCGTGGCCTGCACGCTGGCCTGGAACATAGCCAGCAGCGCGCCGGAGACCCCGGCAAAGAAGGAGCTGATGATAAAGCTCATGCGCTTGTGCTTGGCAAGGTTGATGCCCATGGCCTCGGCGGCGATCTCGTCGTCCCGGATGGCCTTGAAGGCCCGGCCGTAGGTGGAGTTGATGAGCAGCACGATGATGAAGATGCAGATCCCGGAGAACAGGAACGGCATGACCGTGGTCAGCTTCAGGCTGCCCAGATGGAAGTCCGCAAAGCCGGTGAAGCCGTACAGCAGGTTGGAGCCGTTGGTCAGCGGCCCCAGCTTTTCATACTGCACCACCGCGCGGATGATCTCCGCGAAGCCCAGCGTGGCGATGGCCAGATAGTCGGACTTGAGCTTGAGCACGGGCAGGCCGATCAGCCACGCGAACACGCCCGCCACGCAGCCCGCCAAAATCAGGCACAGCACCACGCCCAGCAGGACGCCGAACTGGCCCATGGCCCCGCCCAGGCTCTGGGTGACGGAGATGCCGGTGCCGACGTTTTCCACGGTCCCGGCATAGCGCTGATAGACGCTGGCCTGCCGCTCCACGGGAATGGTAATAACGGCGTAGGTATACGCGCCCAGCAGCATGAAGCCCGCCTGACCCAGAGAGAACAGGCCGGTAAAGCCGTTGAGCAGGTTCATGGAGACCGCCACCAGCGCGTAGATCGCGCCCTTTTGCAGCACGGTGAGCAGCATGGTTGGAACGACGCTGCCGGGCAGATTGTCCAGCACGCCCACCAGCACCAGCACCGCCGCCGCGGCCAGCAGGCCGATCCATGCCTTTTTGTGGTCCTTCTTCTTTATCATTGCGTCACACCTTCTCCGTCAGATTCTCTCCGAAGAGGCCGGTGGGCTTCACCGCGAGGATCACGATCAGCAGCGCGAAGGTGAACGCGTCGGAGAACGTGGTCAGTCCCGCGCCTTTGATGAGGCTTTCGCAGATGCCGATGATGAAGCCGCCGATCACCGCGCCGGGGATGGAGCCGATGCCGCCGAACACGGCGGCGACAAACGCCTTCAGGCCCGGCATGGCACCCACGGTGGGCGTGACGGTGGCGTAATTGCTGAAATACAGCATGGAGCCGACCGCCGCGAGGAACGAGCCGACCACAAAGGTGAAGCTGATGACGTTGTTGATCTTGATGCCCATGAGCTGCGCCGTCTCAAAGTCCCGGGACGCGGCGCGCATGGCCATGCCGATCTTGGTCCGCTTGATGAGCAGCACCAGCGCCGCCACCAGCAGGATGGTCAGAAAGGGGGTGACGATGGTAACGCGGCTGGTGGCGGTCCCCGCCACGCTCACGCTGTCGCTGATCCATGGCAGCACGGGGTACTGCTTGGCAAGGCCGCCGGTCAGATACCACATCAGGTTCTGAAGCAGATAGCTCATGCCGATGGCCGAGATCATGACCGACATGCGCGGCGCGGTGCGCAGCGGCTTATACGCCACCTTCTCCACCATCACGCCCAGCAGCACCGTCAGCACGATGGTCAGGGGGATTGAAACGCTCAGGGGCAGCGACGCGGCGGCGTAGACCATGATAAAGCCGGCCACCGTGAAAATATCGCCGTGGGCAAAGTTGATGAGGCGCAGGATGCCGTACACCATCGTGTAGCCGATGGCGATCAGGGCATACTGGCCGCCCACGGAGATGCCTGCCAGCAGATAGGGCAGGATCTTGTCTAGCATGGAATCTCCCTCCGTTCTCTCCGTCCGCCGTTTTCCGGCGGCGGGACAGCTCCGGCGCGGCTCCGCCGCCCGGGTCCTTCTTCCCTGCATGGGGCCCTCCGGCTCCGGCTCCATGCGGGAAAGAAGCGTATTCTGCCGGAAAGCGCAGGCGGGGGACATGCCCCGCCTGCGTCGTTCGCTTCCGGCTGGTTTTCGATCAGCCCGCCACGGACTGACGCTTCACGAAGGTGAACGCGCCGTCGGTGGCCTGCTTGATATAAGCCTCGGTCTTGTTGGCGTCGCCGGTGTCGGCGTTGATGCTGATGTGGCCGGTCACGGCGTCAAAGTCCACGTTGAACATGGCCGCCTGAATGTCGGCGCCGGAGGTGGACTGGGCCAGCTTGATGGCCTCCACCGCGGTCATGTACGCGTCATAGCCCAGCGCGGAGACAGCCGCCACGATGTCGTTGCCGCCGTTGTTGGTCAGGTTCTGGGCGTCGGCGTTCAGGAACTCCTTGAAGCCCTTGACAAAGGAGGAGGCAAGGCCGGAGTCGTCGTTCTCGTCGAAGAAGGTGGAGCAGTAGACCTGCTGATCGGTGCCCTTCTGCGCGTCCAGAATGACGGAGGACTCCCACGTGTCGCCCGCGGTGATGGGGATGGTCACGCCGGACTTGGCCGCCTGACCGATGATCAGAGACGCATAGGTGGTGGCGGAGGGCGCGAAGATCACGTCCGCGCCGTAGGCCACGGCGTTCTGGAGGTACGCGGAGAAGTCAGAGGTGCCCTCGGGGAAGGTCTCGGTCTTCACGTCGCCGCCCAGATCCTTGAACGCCTGCGTGAAGTAAGTGCCCAGACCGGAGCCGTAATCCTCGCCCAGCATGGTCAGGACATAGGCCTTCTTGGCGCTGAACTGCTCGGCGACGAAGTTGGCCATAACGCTGCCCTGGAACGGGTCGAGGAAGCAGACGCGGAAGTAGTAGGGGTTCATCTCCGTGACGGCGGGGTTGGTGCAGGAGCAGCCGATGGCGGGGATCTTCGCCTGCTCAAAGGTGGGGGCGGCGGCGATGGACACGCCGGAGCCGTAAGAGCCGAGGACCACGGACACGCCCGCGTTCACCAGAGACTGCGCGGCGGTGATGGCCTTGTCGGTGGTGGACTGGTTATCCACGATCTCCAGCTGGATGTCATAGGTCTGGCCGTTGATATCCACGGTGGGGACCACCTGATTGGCGTACTGGATGCCCAGCACCTCCTGCTTGCCGCCGGCGCCGTTATCGCCGGAGGCCGGCTCGAACACGCCGATCTTCACCACCGGGTTGGTCCCGGCGGCGGCGGCGCTGCCGGCAGTACCGGCGGACGCGCCGGATTCTTCTCCGCAGGACGCCAGCGTAAACGTCATGGCGAGCGCCATGGCAAGCGCAAGAAACTTCTTCATGTTCTTTCCTCCTGTCTTTCTGCCGGGACCGGCTGCACCGGTCCCATCCGTTGATTGCATAGTATGCATTTTACGTAAATTTTTCCCGCTTTTCAAGTAGAATACTTCACAGAAAGTTTTCCCCGCACGCCCGTCCGGCGGGACCGGCGGATGCCTGTCTTTCAAAAAGATGTTTTTGAGCCGTGGACATCTGTAATTTTTTTGCAAAATGCGCCCCGCGGATGTCTTTCTCTCACGGACAACTGTTTTGGTGATTTTGCCGAACGCATGGGAAAATATCTGACGGAACCATAGAATTTATACCCCCTGTCCGGGCCGCGCGGCAGCCGGACGCCGCCTGCGGGCGTAAAAAGCCGCCCTTTCCCGGAAAGACAGCGGCCGTCCGCCCCCGGCGGCAGGGTATGAGAAAACCCGGTCCGAGGCTTTGAAAAGCCCCGGACCGGGCTTTGCGGTTTTTGAAACGGTCAGTCCTGCTTTCCGCCGTCCATTATGCGGAGGAACTCCTCCCGCGTCATGGTCTCGTGGGCCAGCAGATACTCGGCCACAGCCTCCAGCTGCGCCCGATGCTTCTGCAGGATCTCCTCGCACTGGCTGTACGCCGCAGAGATGATGCGCCGCACCTCCTCGTCGATCTGGGCGGCGACCTGCTCGGAATAGCTCCTGCCCTGACTCATGGTCCGGCCGATGAACACCTCGTCGTGGCCGGACTCGAAGGACACGGTCCCCAGCCGCTCGCTCATACCGTAGCTGGCGGTCATTTTGCGGGCGATCTGCGTGGCCCGCTGGATGTCGTTCCCCGCGCCGGTGGAAATGTCGCCCAGAACGAGCTTTTCCGCCGCGCGGCCGCCCAGAAGCGCCACGATCTGCTCCTCCAGATACCGCTTGGAGAGATAGGAGCGGTCCTCCTCCGGCAGGGAAATGGTCATGCCGCCCGCCTGCCCTCTGGGGACGATGGTGATCTGATTGACCGGGTCGTGATCCGGCAGCATGTGCATGACCACGGCGTGGCCCGCCTCGTGGAAGGCGGTCAGGCGGCGTTCATGCTCCGGGATGACCCGGCTGCGCTTTTCCGGACCGGCGATGACCTTGATCTCCGCTTCCTTCAGATCCTGCATGGTGATGAACTTCCGGTCCCGCCGGGCGGCCAGCAGCGCGCCCTCGTTGGTCAGGTTTTCAAGATCCGCGCCGGTAAAGCCCGGCGTGCCCCGGGCGATCTCGCCCAGATCCACATCCTCGGCCAGCGGCTTTTCCCGGGTGTGGACCTTCAGGATCTCCTCCCGGCCCCGGATGTCCGGCAGACCCACATACACCTGCCGGTCGAACCGGCCGGGGCGCAGCAGCGCCGGGTCCAGCACATCCACCCGGTTGGTGGCCGCAAGGACCACCACACCCTCGTTGGCAGAGAAGCCGTCCATCTCCACAAGGAGCTGGTTGAGCGTCTGCTCCCGCTCATCGTGTCCGCCGCCCAGACCGGTGCCCCGCTGGCGGCCCACCGCGTCGATCTCGTCGATAAAGACGATGCACGGCGCGGCCTTGACCGCCTCCTTGAAAAGGTCCCGGACGCGGGACGCGCCCACGCCCACGTACAGCTCCACGAAATCAGACCCGGAGATGGACAGGAAGCCCACTCCGGCCTCCCCCGCCACGGCCTTGGCCAGAAGCGTCTTGCCGGTGCCCGGAGGGCCGACCAGCAGAACGCCCTTGGGGATGCGGGCGCCCAGCCGCGTGTACTTCTGCGGGTCCTTGAGAAACTCCACGATCTCCTGAAGCTCCTCCTTCTCCTCGTCCGCCCCGGCCACATCGCCGAAGGTGACGGCCTTATCCTGCTCGCTCAGCGTGTGAGTCCGGGCCTCGCCGAAGCGGCTCATGCGGTCCGCGCCGCCGCCCCCGCTCCGGGCCGCCATGAGATACCACATCCCGCCAAGGATCGCCGCCGCCAGCACATACGGCAGCAGCAGCGCCAGCCAGTTGGTGGAGTGGTCCGCGTGGTACTCGTAGGAGGTGATGATCCCCTTTTCCGCCTGCTGCTGGACCAGCGCGTTCAGATCGTCGTAAAAAAGATCGAAGTCATACAGCTCATAGACCGCAGTGGTGCTGCCGCGGATCTCCGTGCGCAGCTTCATGGTCAGCGTGTTGTCGGAGACGGTGAAGCTCTCCACCTTCTCCTGCTTGAAAAGCTGCACCACCTCCGAATACTCCAGCGGCTCCGCCGCGGTGCTGCTGCGCCACAGATACACGGCGCACACCAGCATCACTGCCGCCAGAAACACAAAGGTGACCGCATTCGCGGCTCTGGAATTTTTCAACAGGACCTCACTCCTTTTCGGGCCGCCCGCCCGGTTTATCCCGAATATACCTCCGGCTTGAGAACGCCGATATAGGGAACGTTGCGATACTGCTGGCAGTAATCCAGCCCGTAGCCCACCACAAACTCGTCCGGCACGACGAAGCCGGCCAGATCCGCCTCGATGGCCTTGGTCCGGCGGGAGGGCTTATCCAGCAGCGTCACGATGGTGATGGACGCCGCGCCCCGGGTCTTGAAATACTCGCTGAGAAACGCCAGCGTGTTGCCGGAATCCAGAATGTCCTCCACCACGATCAGGTTCCGCCCGGTGATATCCTGCTGGATATCGTGGACGATCTTCACCCGGCCGGAGGACGAGGTGGCGTTTTCATAGGAGCTGACGGCGATGAACTCCACGTCGCTCTTGAGCTGACAGGCCCGCACCAGATCCGCCATGAACACGAAGGAGCCTTTCAGCACGCTGAGAAACAGGGGATTCTTCCCCTGAAACCGCTGATACAGCTCCGCGCCCATCTCGCTGATCCGGGTCTTGATCTGCTCCTCCGTCACCAGCACCTTGAGAATATCGTTTTCCATCTCGCTCATCATGTCGCTTCTCCCCCTGTATGTTCCTTATAGTCTGTTTCTTTGTAAAATATGACCTGCACGCCGGCATCGCCGGCGGAAAGCTCCGAGCCCAGTCCGGGGACCGCCGCCGCCCGCCCGCCGATCCGCAGCACCGGCGTCCGGTCCCGTTCTTCCGGCGGGATGCCCGCGTCGGCAAAGAGCCGCTTGAGGGACCGGCTCCCCCGGCTCCCGGGAAGGGTCAGCCGATCGCCGGGCCGCCACGCGGTCACCTGTGCCGCGCCATCCAGCCGCACCCGGCAGGAAAACGCCCCCGGCGGCCCCGCCGCGTCCAGCGTCACGCGCCACGCGCCGAAACAGACCGTCCCGCCCGGCGGCAGCTCCGCCGGCTCCGGCACAGGCGGCAGGCGGAAAAGCTCCAGCGCTTCGCCGCCGTTTTTCGCCGTC
Organism: uncultured Oscillibacter sp.; assembly: GCA_934574045.1. Taxonomy (GTDB): domain Bacteria; phylum Bacillota; class Clostridia; order Oscillospirales; family Oscillospiraceae; genus Oscillibacter. The sequence goes on from CAKTMK010000001.1 coordinate 8,672, forward strand.
ATTCCATAGGGCAGGGCGCAGGACGCGCCCGGCTTCAGCTCCAGCGCCGCCCGGACGTGGACGGCGGAAAGATCCCGCCGCCGCCCGCACAGCCGCTCCATTATCAGCAGCACCGCGCGGCCCTGTACGCTCTCCGGCGCGGCCCGCAGCGCCGCCCAGTCCAGCCGCAGGCCCTCCGGCCCGGACTGGGCCGTATCCGCCAGCGCCCGCGCCGCCGCGTCCAGCGCCGCGCTGTCCGCCGCCAGCAGTCCGGCGGCCCGGGCCATGTTCTCCGCCGCCCGGGGATTGATCTCCCGCAGGACCGGCAGGACCCTGTGCCGCAGGAGGTTGCGCGCGGCATCGTCCGCGCCGTTCGTCTCGTCCTCCACATGGGGTAGTCCCCTGACCACGGCGTATTCCTCCAGCTCCCGCCGGGTCAGCGCCAAAAACGGCCGGTAAACGTTCCCCCGCACCGGGGGGATGCCCAGTCCGGCAGAGCCGGTGCCCCGGCAGAGATTCAAAAGCATGGTCTCCGCGTTGTCGTCGGCGTGGTGGGCGGTCAGGACAGCGGCCTGCTCCCGGCGGGCCGTCTCCTCCAAAAAGGCGTACCGCAGCCGACGGGCGGCCTCCTCCACCGACAGGCCCTCCCGCGCCGCCAGTGCGGCCGTTTCGCCCCGTCCGGCGAAAAAGGGAACGCCCCGCGCGGCACAGTATTCCCGGACGAACATCTCGTCCCGGTCCGCCGCCGCGCCCCGGAGCTGATGGTTGAAGTGGGCGGCCAGCACCCGCGCGTCCCGCTCCACCGCCCAGCGCAGCACGGCATCCAGCAGACACATGGAATCCACCCCGCCGGACACCGCGCACAAAAGCGCCGCCCCGGCGGCGGGGAAATGCTCCGACAGAAACCGCCGCGCGGGCAAAAGCTCATTCATCCTCGTCGTACCGTCTCTCCAGCGTGCCGAACATGGTATACTCCGGCACCCACTTCAGCTCCACCTTTCCGGTCTCGCCGTGGCGGTTCTTGGCCACGATGCACTCGGCGATGTTGCGCTTTTCCGAGTCCTCATTATAATAGTCGTCCCGGTAGAGGAACAGAACGATGTCCGCGTCCTGCTCGATGGCGCCGGAATCCCGCAGGTCGGAGAGCATAGGCCGCTTGTCGTCCCGCTTTTCGTTGGCGCGGGAGAGCTGGCTCAGACACAGCACCGGCACATCCAGCTCCTTGGCCATGACTTTGAGCGTCCGCGAAATGTCGGAGACCACCTGCTGGCGGCTCTCGCCGGAATAGCCCTTGCCCCCGGCGGAGGTCATCAATTGCAGATAGTCGATGACCACAAGGCCCAGCCGGTCCAGCCGGCGGCACTTGGCGTTCATATCCGCCACGGAGAGGAGCGGGTTGTCGTCGATGCGGATGTCCACCCGGTTGAGGACCTCCGCCGCGTCGGCGATCTTGGCCCAGTCCGTCTCCCGCAGGTCGCCGGTGCGCAGGCGGTTGTTCTCCACCAGCGCCTCGGCGGACAAAAGCCGCGTGACGAGCTGCTCCTTGGACATCTCCAGTGAAAAGACCGCCACGGTGGGCTGGTCCCCGCCCTTGGCGACGCTGAGCGCCATGTTCAGCGCCATGGAGGTCTTGCCCATGCCGGGACGGGCAGCCAGCAGGATGAGGTCGGACTTGTTGAGGCCGGTGATCTTCGTATCCAGCATGGAAAGGCCCGTGGAAAGCCCCGGCAGACCCGTCTCAGACTCGCCCATCTCGCTGAGCCGGTCCAGCACGTCCGGCAGGACCTGACGCACCGGCGTCATTCCCTGCGCGCCGTGGCCCCGGCGGATGGCGAAGATCTTCTGCTCCGCCGCCTCCAGTGCTTCGGCGGCCTCGCCGCCGCCCTCCTGCACCATGGCGGTGATCTCCGACGCGGCCTGCGCCACCGCGCGCAGAAGCGCCTTGTCCCGCACGATGGCCGCGTACTCCATGACGTTGGCCGCGGTGGGCGTGATCTCCATGAGCTGGGCAAGGTAGGAGCGGGTGGTCTGGTCGTCGTAGGTCCCGTTTTTCTGCATCTCCTCCGCCACCGTGATCCCGTCGATAGGGCGGGCATAGGTGAACATGGAGCAGATCGTCTCGTAGATCTCCCGATTCTGGCGCAGGTAAAAATCCTCCGGCCGCAGCTTGTCTACGACCTCCTTCACGCAGTCCGGGTCGATCAGCATAGAGCCGAGCACCGCCTGCTCCCCCTCCAGCGAGTGGGGCATCTGGCGTAGCAGGATATCCTCCGTGGGCAAGGTCCTTCACCTCCGCAAATTCCGTCCGGCGCGGCCGGATCAGCGGCCGCCGGATCTGTCGTCCCGCAGCGTGCGGGGCTGGGCGGGGCGCTTGCGGCGGCTGCGGATCAGCGTTCCGATCCCCAGCCCCAGAATGCACGCGCCCGGCGTGGCCGCTCCGGGATGGCCTGCGGCAAAGGCCGCCGTCATCCACAAAAGGCCGCCCGCCGTCAAAAGCCAGCCGCTGCGGCTGCGCTCGCCATTGGCCGCGGTGGGCTGCTTCGCCGCAGGCGCGGCGGTCCGTTTCTTCTTTTTATGCTTCATGCAGGCGGCTCCCTTCCGGCTCGGCCCGCCAACAGGCGGGCCGGAGTCTCACTCCTCGCAGACGGTGACGGACACCGTCCCCGTGACCTCAAAGCCCAGCTTGGCCTTGACCTGATACCCGCCGAAAGCCTTGATCGGCTCGTCGAGCACCAGCTTCTGCTTGGGGATATTCAGGCCGAACTGCTTCATCAGCCCGTCGGAGATCTCCTTGGTGGTCACGGCGCCGAACAGCCGCCCGCCGTTTCCGGCCTTGGCGGGGATCTTGACCATGCACTCCTTCAGCTTCTCCGCCGTGGCCTGAGCCTCCGCCTTCAGGCGGGCCTCCTCGGCCCGGCGGGCCTTTTCCTTCAGGTTCATCGTGTTGATGGCGTCCGCCGTGGCGGCCTCGGCCAGCTTGCGGGGCAGGAGGAAGTTGCGGGCGTAGCCCTCGGAGACCTCCACCAGCTGGCCCTTCTTGCCCTGGCCCTTCACATCCTGCATCAAAATGACTTTCATCGGTATCTCTCCTTCATTTTCAGCCGGTCCGCAGGACCGCTTTTTACTTTTCCAGATAGGCGTCGATGGCGTCGCGCAGCTGCGCGCCCACCGTCTCCGGGTCGGCGTTTTCGATGCGCCCGCCGGCGGTGGTGGAATTGCCGCCGCCGCCCAGCGTCTCCAGTATGACCTGCACGTTGATGTCGCCCAAAGAGCGGGCGGACATCAGTACGTCCGTCCCGGATCGGTACACCACGAACGACGCCTGCACGCCCTTGAGCGTGAGCAGCTCGTCCGCCGCCTGCGCCGCGGTCACGCGCTCCACGCCGTCGGCCTCCACCACGGAAACGGCGATGTCCCCGTGGTACAGCTCCGCCTGACGGATGATGTCGTAGCGGGAAACCATCTCGTCCAGATCGTTCTGAAACAGCTTCTGCACGTCGCTGGTGTCCGCGCCCGCCCGGCGCAGGAACGCCGCGGCCTCAAAGGTCCGCCCGCCGGTGCGCATGGTGAAGTGCTTCGTGTCCAGCACGATGCCCGCCAGCAGCGCCTCGGCCTCCTCGCCCAGAAGGTCGCTTGGCTCCACCAGATACTGCAAAAGCTCCGTCACCAGCTCCGACGCGGAGGAGGCATACGGCTCGTGGAAGTTCAGCGCGGCGTTTTCAATGTAGCTGGCGGCCCGGCGGTGGTGGTCGATCACGGCCACCCGGTTGCAGGACTCCAGCAGGGACGGACTCTCCACGAAATCGGGCCGGTTGGTATCCACCACGATCAGAAGCGCCCCCGGCTGCATCCGCAGCAGCGCCTCGTTCCCGCCGATAAACACGCCGGCGTACTCCGGCCGCGCCCGCAGCTTTTTCAGGATCTCACCGGCGGCGTTGTGGTTCAGGTCGATGACCACCTGGGGCTGCTTGCCCAGCTTTCTGGCGGCGCAGCAAAGGCCCGCCGCCGCGCCCACCGCGTCCATGTCGGCAAAGTTGTGGCCCATGATGTAGACCTGCCGCGCGTCGTCCATCAGCTCGCCCAGCGCGTTGGCCATCACCCGGGACTTTACCTTGGTTCGCTTCTCCGTGCTCTTGGCCCGGCCACCGTAAAATTCAAAGTCCAGCTTTCCGCGGACCACGGCCTGATCGCCGCCGCGGCTGAGCGCCATCTCCAGCGACAGCGCCGCGTTTTTGTAAAGCTCCGCCATGCCCTCGGCGTCCTTGCCCACGCCGATGGACAGCGTGGGGTGCGCGCCCTCGCCGCCCACCTCGCGCATGGCGTCCAGCACGGAGAATTTGTCCGCCACCAGACGGGCGTAGTCCTTTTCCTCCATCAAGAGGAGATAGCGGTCCCGGTTCGTCTTGACCAACAGGCCGGAATCCACCGCCCAGCGGCTCAGTTTTTCGTCGATCTGGGCCTGAATGGCGCTGCGCTGGGCCTCGCCGCTGACCTTCATCAGGTCCTCGTAATTGTCCACCGTCAGGATTGCCACAATGGGGCGGGACTCTTCGAACCGCTCCCGCATGGCGTCGTACTCCGTGGTGTCCACCCAGTAGGTGGTGGCTACCAGATTCTGCGCCCCGTCCCGGCCCTTGGCACGGACAAGGCTGCCGTACACCCGGAAGCGGCGGCTGTTCATCGCCACCCGCTCCGGGCACTCCTGCTTACCCTCCAGCAGCCACTCCACCGGAAAGTCCGGCACCGTGTCCTCCACCTTGATCTCAAACACGTGCTCCCGCACGCCGGCCAGCTGCAAAAAGTCCTCGTTGCTCCAGATGACCTCGCCGGTGTCCGGCCGGAACACCATGATGGGCAGCGGCGAGTTGATGAGGGTGGACTTGCTGGCGGCGTCCACGCTGCCGGTGAGATTATTGATATACTGCAAAATACCCTGCTTGCGCTTCTGGGCGCTGGAGCGGAAATAGAGATACAGCGCCGCCGTGGCCGCCGCCTCCACGGCCGCCAGCATCGGCTTGAACGGGACCGCCGCCGCCGAAAACAGCAGCATACACAAAAAGTACAGCTTCAGATTCGGCTCCAGCAGTCTGGAAAATTTTTTATTCATATGGATCGTTCTCCTCCGGCGCGGGGCGCCGTACGCAATATGACCGCATACTGATAGATTTTATAAGTATACCACCCCTTCCCCTTTCCGGCAACATTTTTTCATACCTGTCCGCATTTTCCCCAAATCCGAACGGCTGTTTTTGAAAAAAGTGTATACAACGCCGTACGAATGTGGTATACTATCCTGTAATTACCGCCCAATACCCCGTGCGCAGTGCGTCGAGCCGGACTTTTCCCGCTCCGCCGCCGGGGAGGCGCAGGCGGAACGACTTTGTATTTGACCGGGCAGGACCGCGGTCCCATCCCGGTTTAATAAACGGACAATCTCACAGATTCGGCGCGGACGCAGTCCGCCCATCCGCCGGCGAAACGGGGCCGGGCGGAGGGCGGTCCGTCCCTGGTTCGGCGCGGCTCTTTGCGGCATTTCATGCGGTGCAAAGGGCTTCCGCGTCTTACCCCGGCGCGCGTTTTTTGCCGTGCATCCGTGAGAGCTTCGTGCGATTTTATTCTGATATTTGATAAAGGAGTTCTCAATTTATGGCAGAAAAACTGAAGATCATTCCCCTTGGGGGACTGGACGAGATCGGCAAGAACATGACCGTGTACGAATACGGCGGCGAAATGATCGTCGTGGACTGCGGCATGGCCTTTCCCGGCGACGACATGTACGGCATCGACCTGGTGATCCCGGACGTGACGTATCTGGTGAAGAACCGGACGCGGGTCCGGGGCCTGTTCATCACCCATGGGCACGAGGACCACATCGGCGCCATCCCCTACGTGCTCAAGCAGATCAATCTCCCCATCTACTGCACCCGGCTCACCGCGGGGCTTATCAAGCTCAAGCTGGAGGAGCACGGGCTGGTCAAGTCCACCAAGCTCATTACCGTGGAGCCGGGCGAGACGGTGCGGGCCGGCAAGTTCAACGTGGAGTTCATCCACGTGAACCACTCCATTGCCGACTCCGTGGCCTTCGCCATCCACACCCGGATGGGCACCGTGGTCCACACCGGCGACTTCAAGATCGACTCCACCCCCATCGACGGTGAGGTCATGGATCTGGCCCGGCTGGGCGCGCTGGGGAAGGAGGGCGTTCTGGCCCTGTGCGCGGACTCCACCAACGTGGAGCGTCCGGGCTTTACCCCGTCGGAAAAGCTGGTGGGCGCCACGTTCATGCGCCAGTTCACCGGCTGCAATGAGCGCATCATCGTCACCACCTTCGCCTCCAACGTCCACCGCATCCAGCAGGTGCTGGACGCCGCCGCCGCCACAGGGCGGAAGGTGGCCGTCACCGGCCGGTCCATGGAGAACATGATGAAAGTCTCCACGGAGCTGGGCTATATGAAGGTCCCCAAGAACACGCTGGTGGACATCAACAAGATCAAGGGCCTGCCGAAAAACAAGCAGGTCATCGTCACCACCGGCTCCCAGGGCGAGGAAATGAGCGCGCTGTACCGCATGGCGTTCTCCACCCACCGGCAGGTGGAATTGGGCGCCGGGGACAAGGTCATTATCTCCGCCTCCGCCATCCCCGGAAACGAGGTCACGGTGGGCCGCGTCATCAACGAGCTGTTCCGCAAGGGCGTGAACGTGATCTACAACCGGGCGGATATGCTCCATGTCTCCGGCCACGCCTGTCAGGAGGAGCTGAAGATCGTCCACGCGCTGACCAAGCCCCGTTTCTTCATCCCGCTCCACGGCGAGCAGCGGATGCTCCAGATCCACTCCCAGCTGGCCCAGTCCATGGGGATGGAGCGCAATCACATCGCCATCGCGGAAAACGGCTCCGTCATCGAGATCACCGGCAAGACCATGAAGCTGGGCGGCGCCGTTCCCGCCGGAGAGGTCTATGTGGACGGCTCCGGCGTGGGCGACGTGGGCGCGGTGGTTATGCGGGACCGCAAGCGCCTTGCCGAGGACGGCATGGTGGTGGTGATCCTGCCCGTCTCCTCCCACGACGGGCAGCTCCTCTCCAAGCCGGAGATCGTCACCCGCGGCTTTATCTATGTGAAGGAGTCCGACGATATGATGCGGGAGCTGGAGAGCATCGCCATGGAGGCCGCCGAGTCCGCGCCCCGCAAGCGCAGCCGGGACGACAGCGAGCTGCGCAGCGCGGTGAAGTCCGCGGTGAGCAACTACCTGTTCAAAAACACCCAGCGCAATCCCATGGTCATTCCCGTAGTCACCCGCCTGTAAAAAACGATCCGGCCCGTCCGGCGCGATGCGCCGGACGGGCCTTTTTCTGCCGCGCCGCGCCGATTCCAAACAGTTCCAGCGCAGCCAGCCGCATAGGGAAACAAATCCTGCGGATACTAAGGCCGCGAACCAAATGATGCCTTAGGAGGAAGTCATAGATGAAAGCGACTGGAATCGTGCGCCGCATCGACGATCTTGGGCGCGTCGTGATCCCCAAGGAGATCCGCCGCACCATGCGTATCCGTGAGGGCGACCCGTTGGAGATCTACACCAGCCGGGACGGCGAGGTGATCTTCAAGAAGTATTCCCTGCTGGGCGGCGTGGAGGACTTTGCCGGCCAGCTCTGCGAATCCGTCAGCAAGTCCACCGGCGCGGTCTGCGCCGTGGCCGACCGGGACAGCATCGTGGCCGTGGCCGGCGGCGGGCGGCGGGAGCTGCTGGGCAAGCACATCTCCCCCGAGCTGGAGGACCATCTGGAATCCCGCAAGATCTATCAGTTCGACCCGGCGCAGCCCCCCATGCCCGCCAGCGAGGCCACCGAAAAGTTTCAGGTCCTGCTGGCCGCGCCCATCCTGTCGGAGGGCGACCTGCTGGGCGCGGTCCTGTTCATCGGACAGGAACCGGCCATCCCCGTCAGCGAGACGGAATACAAGCTGGCTCAGACCATTGCCGCCTTTCTCGGCAAGCACATGGAGAGCTGACGCACACAAAAAACGGTGTCCCCGGCAAATTGCCGGGGACACCGCTCGTTTTCCGTTCCGCCGCTTCCGTCCGCGCCGCGTTCACCCGCCCAGCGTAGCAAGGCGGCGCATGGCGTTCAGCGCATCGTCCTCCACAGGGGCGGTCAGCGCTCCGCCCAGCGCGTCCCGGACGGAAGCATCCTGCCCGCAGACCTGCGCCAGCGCGGCGGAGAGCGCATCGCGGAACCGCTCCGTTTTCAGCTCATCGTCGTCTGGCCAGGCCGCGAGGATCACACTGTAATACGGCTCCGTCTCGCCGATCACGCCGTCCGCTCCCTCCCGCGTGTCCGCCGGGACCGCCAGCACGTCCGCCGCGCTTTCGCCGTCCCCGTCCGTCTCAGCATACGTCACGCGGCTCAGGTCCGAGAGGGTATTGCCCTCGTACCGGTCCGCCAGCCACACGGAAACCATGCCCCGCTCCTCGCCGCCGATCACGCTCCACGCGGCCCGGTTCAGCTCATCCCACGTCAGCGGCGTGTCCGACGCGGCCCGGGCGGACAGCTGGCAGCCATACTCCGTCGGCCCCGCCAGCAGCAGCATCCGCCGGCCGCCGGCTTCCGCCCCCGCCGTCTCCGCCGCCGTCAGGAGCGGAACGGCTTCGCCGCCCAGCTCCGCGAACACTGTCCCCGGAAGGACCGCCAGATCCACGCTGCCGTCGTTCAGCGCCTGCGCCGACGCGGCGGGAGACGCGCCCACCGTCGTCTCCACCCGCCCGACGGCCACGCCCTGCTCCGCCAGCGCCGCAGGCAGCAGCTCCGGAAGCATCCGCAGCGCCTGCATCAGCGTGTCCTCGTCTGCGGCGGAGCGAGTCAGCTCCAGCCGCAGCGTCTCCCGCTGCATCTCCTCCCGCGCGGGCGGCTCCTGCACCGACGGCTCCGGGCCGCTTCCCTGTCCGCAGGCGGGCAGGAGCGCCAGCGCCAGCAGCGCCACCAGCAGCGTCGTTCGTTTTCTCATGTCGTTCTCCTCTCGTCCCCGCGGGGTCTCCTTTCCCGGCGCGGCGGGTGTAGACTTTCCGCGAAAATGCTGGTATAATCGTGAAAACGGCCCGCGGCCGTTCCGTGGTCCATGACCTGATTGTAGCATTGCGGGCCGTCGGACGCAAGGTGCGTCCGCACATTTGAAATTTGAAAACAGGAGGCTGGGAAGGATGTATCGTTTGTCAGCAGACTGCCCCCGCGGGGAAAAGCAGGTGGCCGGCGGAGCGGGCCTTGTTCGCATGAAGGTGCTGGCCGCGCCGGAGGAAATGTACCGCAGCGCCCGCCTTTTCAACCACATTACGCTGGACCCCGGCTGCTCCATCGGCTACCACGCCCACCAGCACGAAACGGAGTTCTATTATCTCCTCAGTGGCGAGGCCGTGTTCAACGACAACGGGACGGAGGTCCTGCTCCACGCCGGGGACGTGACGCAGACCGGATACGGCCAGTCCCACAGTCTGGAAAACCGGAGCGCTGCGCCGGTGGAGCTGATCGCCCTGATCGTGACGGAAACGAACGGGTGAGATGATGAGCAGCCTGATTGAGCGCCTGCGCGCGGCGGGCGCGGATATGGACGGCGCGATGGACCGCCTGTGCGGGGACGAGGAGCTGTACGCCTCCTGCCTGGCCTATTTCCTCTCCGACCCGGCCTTTGACGCGCTGGGCGCGGCGCTGGATGCGGGGAACTATGCCGCTGCATTCGAGTCGGCCCACGCCCTGAAGGGCGTGGCCGGGAATCTGGGGCTGACGAAATGCTATCAGCTCTGCTGCGCGCTGGTGGAGCCGCTGCGCGGCGGCGCGCCGGGCGGCGCCGATCTGGCGGGAGCCTGCCGCGCGCTGCTGGAGTATCGGGAAGCGCTCCGGGCCATAGCGCAGGCATGACGCGCCGCAGATAAAGCGAAAGGCTGAACACCGAACGCCGGGCTCCGGCGCGATGTTCAGCCTTATTTTTCTGGTTTTCGCCGCGCGGAGGGCACCTTACCGCTTCGCCCCGTCCGTCCCGCCGGTCAGAAGGCCCAGCAGCTCCATGGGGGACGCTTCCTCCCGGGCCGCGTCCTGATTGGCATCCATAGCACGGCGCAGTTCGCTGCGCAGGATCGTCATGCTGCGGGGCGCGTCGATGGCCAGCCGCACCCGGCCCCCGGCCTCCACGGAGACCACGGTCACCTTGATCTGGTCGCCGATCAGCAGGGACTCGCCCGCCTTTCTCTGGAGAATCAGCATGGACGCCGTGCCTCCCCCGCTCGGAACTCCGACAGGCGGTGGCGCATCTCATAGCCGCCGTCCTCCAGGATCGTCTGCATCGCCGCGCCGGTGTCCTCGTTCACCGCGATGGGGCACTTGAGGTTCACCGTGCTCTCGGAGATGGGGCTGCGCACCACGCACAGGGCGTAAAAGCTCAGGTCCTGACTCTTCTCCGCACCCAGCGCCTCCAGCTCCGCGCTCTGCAGCTCCGGCGCGTAGTCCGGCTTGAGTGAGAAGGGATTCAGCGCCACAAAGGCAAGCTCCGGCGTTTTCAGGCTCTGGAAGCACAAAAGCGTTCCGCCGCTGCCGGCAAAGGGGAGCAGGAGGAACTCCTTCTCCTCCTCAAAGCCGAACAAACCGTCCCGGAAGTGGAGCACGTCCGTCTCGGCGCAGTCGATCTCTCCGAAATATTTGGTGCGGATCTGCATGGGGTCTCCTTTCTGTCCGGCCTCAGGCCTTCACGTCGATGGGCGTGTAGTTGGGGTCGGAGGAGGGCGGGACGTACAGCGGTCCGCCCACGTATTTGATGATCACGTCCGGCTGCTGTGTCACCTCGATCTGGATATCGCCGGGGGTGAACTCAAAGCTCCCCTGCAGGCTGCGCCAGTCGAAATTCATCTTGTCCATCTCATAGCGGATGTTCAGCTCGGCCTTGTCCCAGGAGATGTCCACGCCCTGCGTAGGCAGAAACTGCAGCCCGACGTTGGTTTTCAAATCTCTGTTCTGCGCATCCATGGCAAACTGCGTCACCATTTCCTCTCCGATCCGCGCGTGCAGCAGCAGCTGGCCCTGCTGGGCATAGGTCGCGGTCGCTTCATAGGCGGCCTGCCGCCCCGCCTGCGCGCTGTTCTTGATCTGGTTCGCCAGCGTCGGCACAACGGAATTGCGGGCCTCGAACGTGTCCAGATTTACGCGGATGGGTTTGCTGCGGATGCTCATTCCGCCCTTGTCCCGACTGATCTCCATGTCCACCGATCCGCGGCTGTATTCCAGCTTTGCATCCGTGACCTGCATTTCGATCTTGATCGGGACCGATTTGATCTCAATCAGCGGATAGGTCATTGATATTCACTCCTTCTCAGTCCCGGTCTCCGGGACTTGAATTTTTCTCTCTCGGATGCTGGGTCCTTCCGGCGGCGCGGGCCGCGCCGTCAGCTCATATAGTCGATCAGGGACTGGGACAGGATGCTGTTGCCCACCTTCAGCGCCGCGTTATAGCAGTACTGCGCCCACGAAAAGTCCGTGATGGCGGAGGCCAGATCCACCTGCTCGATGCCCAGAATCTGCTCGTTCAGCTCGCTGGCGGTCTGCTCCAGCCGCTCCTCCGTGGTGCTCAGATAGGAGGTCCGCCCGTCCAGCGAGGTCCACTTGCTGGTGATGTCGTCGATGCCGGATTTCAGTTTCCCGGTCAGGCGGTCAGCGTCCGCCTGATCCTGACCGGAAGCCCACTCGCCGGTGTCTGGATCGCAGCGCTTGAAAATGTCGGAGAGCTTCATGATGACGGACACCAGATTCTTCGGGTCGCCGTCGTCATCCACGCCGTAACCGACGAAGTCGATGCCGCTGAGCGCGCCGTTGAACGCGCTGGACGAGATCAGCTCACCGTTGGCATCCTCGCTCAGGCCGCTGCCGATGTCCACATAACTGGTCTCCTGATTCATGGCCTCCAGCTTGTCGCCGTCCGCCGTTCCCGCCGCCGCGTCCACCGGCACGCCGCGGTAGGTCAGCGTGGAGCCGTTGAGCTGGAACGGCGCATCGCCCAGCGAGTCCTTCCCGCCGAAAATGAACGCGGAGCCGTACTGCGCGTTCAGCGTCTGCACGATGGATTCCGCCGCGCCCTTGAGCACCTCGCCCAGAGGCTGGCGGCCGGAGGCGGTGGGATCGTTCAGTCCGGCCAGGGCGGAGACCTTGGCCTGCTCGTCGGCCAGCTTGCCCTTAATGCTGCTCAGCGCGTCGCAGGCGCTGGAGAACTTCTTATTCAGGGCCGTCGTGCTCTCCAGCTGCGCGTTGGTGCGGGAGAAGGAGCGGCGCAGGCGGAACGCCTGAGTCGCCGCGGCGGGGTCCTCTGCATAGGAGTTGTAATTGCTCTGGCTGAGGACCTTGTTGCGGGAGGCGTTGAGCGTATTGCTGGAGCGCGTCAGGCTGGATTTATAGCCCCGCAGCGTTCCGTTCGTTGTGACACGGATCATTGGATATTCCTCCTTTACAGGCCGACCACGCCGGTGCCGTTGATGAGCTTGTCAAGGACCTGATCCAGCGTCGTCATCAGGCGGCAGGCCGCGCTGTAGGACTTCTGGAACTGCATGAGGTTCATGGCCTCGTCGTTCAGGTCCACGCCGGAAAAGCTCTCCCGGCTCACATCCAGCTCCGTGGCGGTCACGTCGTAGTTGTTCAAAAGCGTCTCGGTGCTTTTCACATCCTGCGCCAGCGTCTCCTCGATGTTGGTGAACATCTCCTCAAAGCTGCCGCGGAAGAACCGGACGGTGCCGTTGGCCGCGTCCGCCGCCACCTCGCTGGGGTAGTAATCCTGCTTCCCGTCAAACAGGGTGAGGATGTGGATGATGTTCTGGTTGTCGGAGGAGCCGACCTTGGCCGTTCCGGCCAGCGTCTCAAAGGAGTTCTGCAGAACGGAGGGGTCCACCGACCAGCTCTTGGAGATGGAGATATTCGCAGCAGTGATCTTGTCGGTAGCGTCGCCCTTGCTGCCGTTGCTGAACAGGACGCCGCCCGCCGATACGCCGCCGGCCTCCAGCTTCGCCTGCTGAGCCGCGGTCAGCGTGTCGGTATACTTCAGCGGGCCGGTCGTTCCGGCCGCGGCGTCCAGCGTGAACTTGAGCTGTTTGCCGTTTTTGTCCACGTAATATCCGTCGGCGTCGTGCAGATAGCCGGTATTCGCGCCGTTGAACACAGTGGCGATCTGCCGCGCCAGCGCGTCCAGCGCCTTCTGATAGTAGGGGATGCCGCGCTTGGTGGCGGAGCCGCCGTCCAGTTTATCCATTACGACGGAGGTAAACTCGCCCTCCTCGGTCAAAAGCTCCCGGCTGGCCTGAAGCGCGCCGTACAGCTCCGTGTCCCCGAACTCATAGGGTTTGGATTCATCATCGGCCTTTCCCTCGTTGAGCACCTGCCCGTTGCGGTTCGTCAGCTTGGAGAGCGTGAAGGTGTAGGGCACCTCCGCCGCGGCGTTCTTTTCCTTCGTCGGGTTGCCCGCGGCGTCGAGATAGGGCGGGCTGTCCGGCACAGTCTTGTCATAGGCCGGGTTCTTGGCCTTGGCGCTGGCCATGGTGAGCTTGCCGGTATAGTCGCCGTCCACCAGCGTCACCGGCTTGTCGCCGGAGGTCTTGATGACCAGCTTATCCACGCTCTTGCCCGCGCCGATCTGCACGGGAGAGTAGGAGACGTCGATCTTGATGTACTGGGACAGGTCGTCGATCAGCAGGTTGCGCTGATCGCGCAGCTCCAGCGCGGAGTCGCCGAACATCTCCTGCTTGAGAATGCTCTCGTTCAGGGTGCGGATGTTGGCAAGGATGTCGTTGACCTCGGCCACGTCGTCGGTCAGGCGGCCGATCTGATTGTCCCGCACCTCGTCGATGCGCTTGGAGAAGTTGTTCAGCAGCTTCACAAGAGAGTCCGCAGAGGTGCGCACCAGCGTCAGGAATTCCTCCTCGGTGGTCTGGTCGCCGGTCAGCTTGGCCAGCTGATTGCGCAGGTCCTGAAACTGGGCGGCCAGAATGCCCTCGCCCTCGTTTCCGGCGGAGCCGGTGCCCACCTCGTCCAGAATGCTGCTCAGCTCCTTCAGGCCGTTGAGCTTGGTGTCCATCGCGCCCACGTTGGCATTCTCCGTGCGGTAGCGGATGTCCAGATACGGGTCCCGGAACTGGGACATACCGGTGATGAGCGTGCCGGAGCCGGTGGCCCCGCCGTAGGCCGAGGCATAGTGGTTGGTCGCGCCCACCCGCAGGCTGACCTGATCCACCTTCTGGCGGGTGTAGCCGGTGGTGTTGATGTTGGAAATATTATGGCCCGTGACCTCCAGCGCCTTCTGTGACGCATAGATGCCAAGGCGCGCCGTGGTAAAAGCGCCGAATGTGGTAACGTCCATCTGAGTACCTCCCTGCCCGCGCGGCGGGCCTTATGCTCTGAAATCTGTTTTCATCTGCGGCGGAAGATCCACCGGTGCGCCGGGATAGCCGGTCTGCGCGGCCCGCTCCGGATCCTCTGCCCGGATGGCCTTTTCGATCTGGTGGAGATTGCACTCCAGCGTATCCCGCGCCACCTCCATCGCGCCGCGGAACAGCTCGTACCGCTGGGTCAGGCGCTCCACCGTTTTCGCGGCCTGTTCCCGGATCTGCTCGTCGGGCGCATGGGCGGGCAGCTTTCTCAGCGGCACACCCTCCAGCCCCAGCGCGGCCAGCATGGCCGTCCGCTTCTGGTCATAGGAGCGCAGCGTCATGGACAATGCCTGCTCCTTTTTCATGCACTCGTTCAGCCCGTCCAGATCGTCCTCCCGGACGAAGCGGGTCTTTTCCTGCTCGATCCCGGTCAGCTCCTCCAGCGCGGCGCCCAGATCGTCCAGAAAGGCGAGGTACTGCGCAAAGCTCTCCCGGTTCATGCCCGGACCTCCAGCAGCATCGCCGCGGCGATGGACTCCGGCTCGGCGCGGTAAGCGCCGCTGCGCACCTGCTCGCGCAGCTGCTGGATGCTGCCGGTGCTGGCGCTGGCGCGCACATCCTGCACCAGCCGGGCGGCCAGCTCCTTGCGGAAGCGGGATTCGCCGGAGGATTCCTGCGAAATGTCCACCTGATCGAAGGAGCCGCTCTGGACGCGGGCCCTTCCGGTCCCGGATGCGGACGGATAGCTCTGTACGCCGGACAGTGCCTGCGCATACGCCGCCGCAGCGGCAGTTTCATTCGTGATTCTCATCGTTCGGCGCCTCCTTCAAGCGGTGCGGTCTCATCCTGCGTCCCGCGCACGCTTGGGCGTGGGATCGCGTTCGTTGTCATCATCATTCAAATCCTGTTCCGCCGCTGCTTTTCCCGGCTGGGACGCGCGGCGGCTTTTGATCTATTTATTATCTCGGCATTCCTTCTGAAAAAATAATAGGGAAATCAAAAAAATCCCAAACATCCGCTTTTTCGTCTCCCGCCGCCGAAAAATAACCGTGAAACCGCCGTCAGGATCTCAGACGGAGCGTGCCGCGGGGCCGCCGCTGAAAACAGCGCGGCAGGCCGCGGAGCCAACGGGAAAAACAGCGGGACTGCCGGCCTTTGCCGGCGCGCTGCGGAACTCCTCCCGGAAGTCTCTCAGGAAACGCAAAAGGAGCCTCCGGCCAGCCGGCCGGAGGCTCCTGAAGTTCCGTTTTCAAGCCGTGCGCACCATTTCCGCCACCCATGCCGCTTTCCGGCCGGGACGCGCGGGCGGTCACAGGCTTTTCAGATGCCGCAGCAGAACGCCCGCGATGTTTTCACAGGACGCCTGCACCTGCACCGCGCCGATGTCGTTGGCCACCATGGGCATTCCGTACACCACGGAGGATTCCTTATCCTGTCCGATGGTATACGCGCCCGCCTTGCGCATGGCCAGCAGGCCGTCCGCGCCGTCGTGGCCCATGCCGGTCATGATGATGCCCACCATCCGGGTCTTGACCACGTCCGCCATGGACTGGAACAGCACGTCTACCGACGGGCGGTGTCCGCTGACCTTTTCGCCCGGACGGCAGGACACCCGGTACCGGTCCCCGATCCGCACAAAGCGGCACTGATAGTCTGCCGGGGCCACCAGCGCAAGGCCGCGGTACAGATCGTCTCCGTCCACGGCCTCCCGCACCTCCATGGCGCACAGGCGGTTGAGCCGGTCGGCGTACATCTTGGTAAAGCCCGGCGGCATATGCTGCACGATGACCATGGGCGGGATATCCGCCGGAAGGCGCTTCATGACCTCCAGCGTGGCCTCCGTTCCGCCGGTGGAGGCGCCCAGCCCGATCATCACATGGTCCAGCGCCGGAGAGGCCCCCAGCAGGGGGATGGTCTCCACCGCCGGCTTGGCTGCGGCGGACGACGCTGCCGGGGCTGGATGGGAGGCGGTGCGGACCTTGGCATAGGCCGCCGCCTCGATCTTCTGGGCCAGCGTTCCGATAAATTCTTCCTTGCTCTGGCGGCTGTCCGGCTTGCGGACAAAGTCCACCGCGCCGGCGGCCAGCGCCTCGAACACATGCAGGTTCAGGGACGAGACCAGGATCACCGGCACGCGGTACACGGGCATCAGCTTTTTCAAAAGCTCGATCCCGCTCATGTCCGGCATCTCCACGTCCAGCGTCACCACGTCGGGCTTCAGCTCCGGCGCTTTCTTCAGCGCGTCCGCGCCGTTCACGGCGAAGCCGACCACCTGAATGTTTCCCTTGCCCATCAGGCCGCTGGTGATGAAGGTCCGCGCCACAGCGGAATCGTCCACCACCAGCACCCGGATGCGCTTTTTTACAGTTGCTTCAAACGCCATCGTATCTCCTCCGCGTCAGTCTATGCGTATCGAACGGACCATAAGACCTCAACGCTTCTGGAAGGTCGCCGGTGCCAGATAGCGGTAGCCCGGATTCCTGCCCATGGTCTCGGAGTGGCCGATCAGAAGATATCCGCCCGGCTCCGTGGCCGCGCAGAAGCGGGCCACCAGCTCGTCCTTGGTCTGCTGGTTGAAGTAGATCATCACGTTGCGGCAGAAGATCACGTCGAACTTCAGCCGGAAGTGGATGGGGTCCATCAGGTTAAAGGTCTGGAAGATCACGTTGTCCCGGATCTCCTGCGTCACCTCATACTCGCCCTCCGCCGCGTTGACCGGCTTGAAAAACCGGGTCCGCCACGCGGGCGGGATCGTGTCGGGCAGGGTGTATCTCCCCCGCTTGGCCTTGGCCAGCGCCTGCTGGGAGATGTCCGTCGCCAGCACGCGGGTGTCCCACCGGGCGGCGTCCGGTCCCAGAAAATCCTTGATATACATGGAGATGTTGTACGGCTCCTCGCCGGAGGCGCAGCCCGCGCTCCAGATGGACAGGACCCGGTCTTTTTCATGCCGCTTCACAAGGTCCGGCAGGATGGTGTTCTGAAAGAAGTTGTAATGCTCCTGCTCGCGCATGAAAAACGTATAGTTGGTGGTCAGCTTGTTGATGACCGTCTCCACGTCGTTGGGGTCCTTTTTCTCCAGCAGGTGGTCGATGTACGGCCCGAAGCCATTGTAGCCCTTGGACTTGATCGTATAGGACAGCCGTCCGGAAATCAGCTGCTGCTTTTTGCTCAGGTCGATGCCGTAATTCTTCTGGATGAAGTCCACCAGCCGGTGAAAGTCCCGGTCGGAGATCGGCATGGGCGCAAAGGAATTTTCCTCCTGCTTCAGCTCTTCTCCCGCCATGCTCAGTTCTCCAGCAGCGCGGCGGCGTCCAGCTCCAGCATGGTCCCGCCGTCCGGCAGGGAGCTCATGCCGGACATGAGCCTCTGGCTGTTGGTGGCGGGCATGGGCAGGATGGAGCTGCGGGGCAGCTTCACCATCTGATCCACCCGGTCCACCAGAATGCCCAGCTGCGTGCCGTTGATGTTCAGCACGATGATGGCCCGCTCCTCGCCGGAGGGCTTTCCCAGCCGCAGGCGGACGCTGACCACAGGGACGACCTCGCCGCGCAGGTTGATAAGTCCGCGGATATAATCCGGCAGAGTGGGCAGGGGCGTCACCGTCTGGTTGATGAGCGCCTCCACCACGCAGTCCACCCGCACGCCAAGGCGCAGCTCGTCGCACTGGAACACCAGAAACTGCTCCATCTCCTCCTCCAGCGGGAGTCCGGCACCTTCGGCTTCCACAGCCGTCATCACTTCATTACTCATGAGTCAAGCCTCTCTTTCCGTTCCAGCGCCGCGCTCACTGCACGGCCGAATAAAGGTTGGACACGTCCAGGATCACGCTGATATTTCCGTCGCCCAGGATCGTGCATCCGGTGATGCCGCGCTGCTTGACGTTGAAATTGTTGATGTAGTTGGGCAGCGGCTTGACCACCACCTGCTGCTCGCCCATCAGCTCGTCAACAAACAGGCAGTAGGTGCACTCGCCGGACTCCACCCACATCAGGATGCCGTCCTCGATGTTGTCGTATCCGTCCTTTAGCCCGTAGATATCCTTCACGCGGATGACCGAGTAGAAGTTGTCCATGATCTTCACCATCTCGCCCCGGGCCGCGTCGTGGATGATGTCGCCGGCGCTCATCTTGAAGGACTGGCGGATGTTGTTGATGGGGATGGTGAAGATGGACCCGCCCACGGAGACCTCCATCCCGTCCAGAATGGCCATGGTCAGGGGGATCTTCAGCGTGGTGGTCATGCCCTTGCCCGGCTCGCTGGTCAGCACCACCGTGCCGCCGACCTCCTCCACGTTCTTCTTCACCACGTCCATGCCCACGCCGCGGCCGGAGAACTCCGTGACCTCGGTGTTGGTGGAGAAGCCGGGAGCCAGCAGGAAGTTGATGATCTCTTTCTTGCTGTACTCCGTGTCGGGGCTGGCAAGGCCCTTTTCGATGGCCTTTTTCAGGACCTTATCGTAATTGACGCCCTGTCCGTCGTCCTTGACCTGAATGATGACCTCGCCGCCGGTGTGGCTGGCGGAGAGGATGATCTCGCCCTCCGGGTCCTTGCCCGCGGCGATGCGCTCCTCCTCCGTGTCCTCGATGCCGTGGTCCATGGAGTTGCGGACGATGTGCATCAGCGGGTCGCCGATGCTGTCCACGATGGTCTTGTCCACCTCGGTGTTCTCGCCGATCAGCGTCAGCCGCGCGCGCTTGCCCAGCTTTTTGCCCATGTCGCGGACGATGCGCTGCATCTTCTGGAACGTGGCCAGCACGGGCACCATGCGCAAAGACATGGAAACGTCCTGCAGCTCGTCGGTCAGCTTGCGCAGCTGGCGGGCGGACTTGGTGAAGTTGTCCAGCTTCAGGCCCCGCAGGTCGGGAGACGCGGTGACCATGGACTCAGTGATGACGATCTCGCCCACCACGTCCATGAGCTGGTTGAGCTTGCTCAGGTTCACGCTGATGAGGCTCTCCTTCACATGGGGCGCGCCGCTCTGGGTGCCGGAGGGGGCGGGAGCGGCGGGCTTTTTCTTCTCCCCGTCCGCCGCGGGCTTCTTCTCCGTCGCGGGGGCGGCGGCCTTCGCTGCCGGGGCGGGCGCGCTCTGGGCCGCGGGAGCCGCGGCGGGCGCGGCTGGCGCCGCCGGGGCGGCGTCAAAGGTCTGATAGCTCCGCACGGAGCCGGAGCCGGTCACGATCTGGATCGCGCCGGCGCGGTCCACCTCCTTGCGGAAGGAGAGGACGAAGCCCTGCGCGATGATGGTCTCCGACGTTTCGCTGTTGGTCTCCACATCCTTGGGGGAGAACTCGAAATTCTCCTCGCCGCAGGTGCTGCGCAGCTCGTTGACCAGCATGTACGCGCGCAGATTCTCCATGCCAACGCCCTCGTCGAAAAAGACGCGCAGGCCGAAGGGGAACTCCCCGCTCCCCGCCGGGGCGGGAGCTGCGGCCGCGGCAGGCGCGGCGGCGGGAGCGGAAGCGGCCGCCGGAGCGGCAGGCTCCTGCGCCGCGGAGCCGTCTGCGTCGCCCTGGATTTTCGCCACCAGACTATTAATTTTTCCCATCAGGGTGTCGATGTCATTAGAAAGGGATTCGCCGTTCTGAATCTTCTCCACCTCGGCGCGGAAAAAGTCGATCGCCATGAACATCATGTCGAACAGCTTCGCCCGATCCTCGTCCGGGATCACGTCCATGGTCTTTTCCCGGATGATGAAGAACATGTCCTCGATCCGGTGCGCCACGGTGGACAGCGAGTCGTACTCCATCATGGCGGAGGCGCCCTTGATGGTGTGCATGATGCGGAAGATCTCGTTTACGTCGTTCTGCGTGAACGTATCCGCCTGCTCGGCCGCGAGCACAATGCTGTCGAGCTGCTCGAGCAGTGTGTTCGTTTCGTACAGATAGGTATCCAGGATGCTTTCGTTTCCGCCGTTATCCATAAAAAAGCCCCTCTCTTTTTCGGGAGAACTCTTGATTTTATCTCCCAGATGTTCAATAATTTATTACATCGTCCGCTTTTCGGAAAAGTTAAGATTTTCTGAAAAGTTTTCCAAGCGCGGCGTTCTCTGTAACCGCCCGGCGCGTCCGCTGTCGGTCTTATTATAATGACTTTTTTCCCCCTCGTCAACGAGTTGATTTTGATTCTTGGCAAAAATACGTTTTTTCCGGCCCATCCGTCCGGTGAAAGGGAGCTGAAGCTATGCCCGAGATCATGAACGTCACCAACCACGCCCCCGGCTATGACAACGCGGCGGCCAGCCGCGCCATCCCCAACTCTACGTATGACCCCAACATCCAGAACGTACCCAATCCCAACCGGATCAACCGGCCGGACTCCAACAGCGGCCAGCAGCGCGGCGCGGGAAACGACGCCGGAGCGCCGCCGCTGCGGTACGACTCGAATTTTCAGTCCTTTCTCCAGCGGATCACGGAGAGCGGGAAAAATATTTCCGCCGATTTCATCCGCTCGCTGGCCGGCGGCTCCCAGACGGTGATCTCCTCCGGCCTGCGGGCCGGGACCGCCGGGGACCTTGCGCAGGTGCTGGAGCTGCTGCACATGAACGAGGGGGAGTTCCTCAAATTCCTTCAGGAGCAGATCCTCTCCGGCAGCCGCTTCGGCGGGCCGCTGTTCGGCATCCTGCGCAATGCCTACCGCAGCGCCAACTCCCAGGGGCTGCGGGCCGACATCCTGCAGTTCCTCAAGCAGTACAGCGACTATTCCTCCACCGAACACATCCAGAACAACCTCCTGCGCAGCCTCAACCGGATCATCGCCTCCCTGCCCAGAAGCTGGGGCGCGCAGGCCTCTCAGCTCACCGCCCAGCTCAAGGGCCTGATGAACGCGGGCGACCGGGCCGGGGCGCTCAAGCTCCTGCAGGGCCAGCTTCTGCCTTACCTTTCCGACTACGTCTCCCGGTCCCACGACATGGGCCGGGTCCGCTCCACCCTGTCCATGCTGACTCTGGACATCGCCCGGTATGAAAACGGCTCGCAGGAGGGCGTGCTGCAGGCGCTGCGCCAGCTTCTGAACTACCCCTCCCTGCGGGATTCTCTGGGGCTGGACGCCCGGGACGCCGGGGACGCGGCACTGCTCCGCCTGCTGCAGAATACGCCCTTTGAGCGCCTTGGCCGCTCCAATCCCTTTGCCGATCGGCTGGCCGCGGCGGCGGACCTGGCCATGCGGGGCGGCGTGAACGCGGACGCGCAGGCCCAGTTTCAGTCCCTCGTCTCCTCCATGCTGGTGAACGAGAGCGTGTACATGACCGTAAATCATTACATTCTGCCGCTTGTGTGGAACGGCAGAATGATGTATTCTGAGATGTGGGTGGACCCGGACGCGGACCGGGACGACAGCCAGCCCTTCGGACAGGAGGACGGCGAGCGCACGCTGCGCTTCCTTCTCAAGGCGGACATCCAGTCTCTGGGCCTGTTCGACATCGTGGTGGCCAGCCGGGGAAACACCGTGGACCTCGCGGTGCGCTGCCCGGACACCGTGGCTCCCTTCTGCGACCGCATCCGCGGGGCCCTGACCGCCATTCTGGCGGACAACGGCCTGAACCCCAACTCCGTCGAGGTGGAAAAAATGGTCCGGCCCTTGACGGTCTCTGAAATTTTCCCTAAAATCTTTGATGGAAAGGACAGCATCAATGTCAGAGCCTAAAAAACAGGATCTCCCCGCCGGGCGCGCCGTCGCCCTGCGGTACGGCGACAACGCCGCGCCGGTGGTGGTGGCCTCCGGCATGGGGTATTTGGCGGAGAAGATCGTGGAGGTGGCCGCGGACAACGGCGTGCCCGTCTACGAGGACAACTCTCTGGCCACCATGCTCTCCCAGCTGGAGCTGGGGCAGGAGATCCCGCCCTCGCTCTATCAGGCCATCGTGGACATTTACGTATATTTTCTGGAGTTCGATCCCAACGACCCGGACAAGCAGCTTCGGCGGCGCACACCGCCTGCCGCCGAAGCGGAAGAAGTGGAAAAGGAGGATGCCTGATGGGCTGCCGCTATATGATCGCCGACAGTCAGAACGAGCCGCTCTGCCGCGCCGTTCTGGAATCCCCGCCGGACGCCGCCGTCTGGCGGCTGCGGGTACTGGACGGCGGGCTGAGCCGCGTGCTGGAGCACGAGGTGGTCAACCTGATCTCCACCGGCGAGAACGCGCCGGACATGACCGGCCGCATCCTCTCCAGCAACCGGAAGGACGTTCTTGAGGTGGAGCCGGCGGACCTTCTGGGCGAGGCCCTGCGCCAGAACCTGCGGGTCCCCGTCCGGTTCGACAGCTTCCTGTACCCCGTCTCCGGCACATGGACCGGGCGCGTCCCCGTCGTGTGCCACGACCTGAGCTGCGGCGGCATCGCCTTTTTCTGCGATTTTCCCCTCCAGCTCGGCGAGGTCGCCGAGGTGGTGGTGCCCATCACCGCCCAGCCGCTGATCCTGCGGGCAAAGATCCTGCGCCGCCGCCCCTCCAACTCTGCGGTCCCGCTCTACTCCGCCAAATTCGTGGACATGATCCACGATCAGGAGGTCCTCGTCCGGGAGGCCGTCTTTTCCCAGCAGATCGCCAACCGTGACGCGCAGAAATGACCTCCCGATACGCACCTCAGACCAGATTCAGAAAGGAAAGCCTCGCTATGAACATGAAAAACAACCTGATGCGCCGCATTGGAACGCGGCTGCTCTCCGCCGTGACCGCGCTGGTCATGGCGGCGTCGCTGCTTCCGGCGGCGGTGGTCCCCGCCCACGCCGCGGCGTGGATGGAGCCGTACCTCGAAAAGCTGGTGAGCTGGGGCGTGATGCGGGGCGACTCCAGCGGCAACCTCCATCCGGATCGCACCCTCACCCGCGCGGAGTTCGTGGTGCTGGTCAACCGCGCGCTGGGCTATAAGGACACCAGCGCCTCCGTCCCGTTCCGGGACGTGAGTCCCTCCGACTGGTACTATGACGACATCAACATCGGCCACACCATCGGCTATTTCAAGGGCACCAGCGCCACCACCGCCTCTCCCCGCGCGGCCGTGACCCGCGAGCAGGCGGCGGTCCTGCTGTCGCGCAATCTGGCGCTGGACGACGATCCGGGCGCCAGCATCGACTTTACCGACAGCAACCGTCTTGCCAATTACAGCCGCGGCCTGATCCGCAGCGCCGTGGTGGAGGGCATCCTCAGCGGCTACAGCGACGGGTCTTTCCGCCCCAAGCAGAGCATCACCCGCGGGCAGATGGCCGTCCTGCTGGTCAAGGCCATCGGCACGCCCATCAACCAGTCCGGCTCCCACTCTCTGGGCAGCGTTTACGGAAACGTCACCATTTCCACCTCCGGCGTGACTTTGAAAGACACCACCATCGCCGGCAACCTCTATATCACCGGCGGTCTGGGCCTTGGCGACGTGGCGCTGGAAAATGTGAACGTGCTGGGCAAGATCGTGGTCTGCGGCACGGGCGAGAGCGAAAAGGGCAAGAACAGCGTCGTCATGCGCGGTGTGACCGCGCCGACCCTCATCATGGACAATCTGGCCAACAACGCCGTCTCCGTCCGGGCGGAGGGCAGCACCAAGATCGACAACACCTACGTCCGCACCCCCGCCTACGTGGAGGACGCCACCGACGATAATTACGGCTTCACCCTCCTGCGGGTGGAGGGCGACGGCACCAGTCTCTCCGCTGCGGGCAACGTCAAGGAGATTGTCACCGCCGCGCCCAACTCCGTCATCACCGCCGCCAAGGGCTCCGTCAAGTCGCTGACCGTGGACGAAACCGCCGCCGGGTCCTCCGTGGGCGTGCTCAATGGCGCGGCGGTCAAGATCCTGAATCTGGACACCAAGGCCGCCGTCTCCGGCACCGGCGACGTGGACCGCATGAACGTGAACGCCGCGGGAAGCTCCGCGTCTATGCTGCCGGACAACATTGTGGTCCGTCCGGGCGTCACCGCGTCCATCGGCGGGCAAAACATGGACTCCGTGCTGGCAGCGGAATCCTCCGCCGACCCGCGCCTGCTGGCGGGCTATCCCAAGATCACCGACAGCGCCCCCACCTCCGTCAAGGGCCTGATGCGCACCAACAAGTCCGGCACCATCTACTGGGCCGTCACCTCCGTGACCGACGGCTCCGTGAAGGACGCCGACCTTATCAAGCCCAGCAACAATCTGCGCATCCTCAAGAGCGGGAACCTGAAGGCCGCCGCCTCCAACACGGATTACAACGCCGCCGTCTCCGGCCTGACCGCCGGCGGGTCCTACTACTTCTCCGCCGTTCTGGTGGACGCCCGGGACCAGCACAGCGCGGTCAAGACCGTCTCCTTCACAACGCCGGATACCTCGGCCCCCAACTTCGCCTCCGGCTTTCCCTACATGTCCAAGATCACCAACACGGCCGGCGAGGTCACCGTGATGGCCACCAAGAGCTGCCGGCTGTATTACGCGCTGCTGCCCAAGGGCGCCACGGCTCCCACCGCCAACGATTTCCGCACCAGCAACATTCCCGGCAACTTCGGCTACGGCACCCGGGAGATGACGAAGAACGTGTCCGACACGTTCCGCGTCAACCAGAAGTCCCTGACGGAGCTGGAGACCTATGACCTGTATCTGTGGCTGTCCGACGTGGACAACGGGAAAAGCTCCTCGGTAAAAAAGCTGAGCTTCACCACTGTGGACCGCACGCCGCCCATCTTCGTCCGCACGCCCTCCGTCAGCTCCATCAAGTCCACCTCTGTCGGCGCGTCTGCCGCCATCAACGAGGCGGGCACCATCTACTGGGTGGTCGTCAAGGAGGGCGAGGAGTATCCCAAGCCCATGAACGGCCAGACCACCAAGCCCGAGCTGACTAGCGAGGCGGCCAAGATCCAGGTGGCCAGCGGCCTGAACGCCCTGAAGTCCGGCAAGACCGCCGCCACCGCCAACAAGGACGTGACGCTGAACATCTCCGGCCTTGCCGCCGAAACGTCCTATGACGTGTATTACGTGGCGCAGGACAAGGCGGGCAACTATTCCGATTCCGTGGGCAAGTTCACCATCCACACGCTGGACACCAACCCACCCAAGGTGACGCAGGAGTTCACCCGCACCAACGACACGGAGGGCAAGAACCCTCTGGCCGACACCGACATCCGCATCATCTTCAGCGAGAGCGTGCAGGATTCCGGCACCAACCAGCAGCTTCTGGCCCTGTACCAGACCTCGGTGAACACCTCCGTGTCCAAGACGGAGCGGGACGACGCCCGCGAGGTGCTCAACGGCCTGCTGCGCACGGATATCCAGCTTTACTCCGCCGACGTGACCCCCGCCGCGCTGGTGCGGGAGCGCACCAATGACTCCGATACCGACTGGGTCATCGACTACCGCTACGCCTCCGTCACCGCGGAGGACGGCAAGGTGGTGGTCACCTTTGAAAACGGCAAGGCGCTGAACCTCAAGAGCGGCGCGAAGTATTACTTCATGATCCAGAACATTGCCGACACCTCCACCAACAAGAACATCATCAAGCCCAACCCCACCACGCTCCCGGCCTTTACCACCGTGTTCGCCCAGATCCAGTTCTCCAGCACGGACACCTCCGGCGACGTGGGCGGAACCACCGTAGAGTTCGATATGTCCTTCCGGGCCGTTCCCGTGGCCACGAAAAACGCCGGAGACGGCGTGTGCTGGGACCTGCTGTTCCGCATGAACATCCCGGCCAAGTTCGAGCTTTATGAAAAGGTCGGCGCGGACGGCACGTGGAAGCGCTGCGCCGGCGCGGACGCCAGCGGCCCGGTGGACATCGCCGAGATCAACCCCGCCAACACCGGCAATCTGTACGGCGTCAGCTATTCCCGCTGCTTCCGCACGGGCAACACCGGCAGCGCCACCGATCTGGATGCGCTGACAAATATGGACGACACCCGGTACTACGGCATCCGCTTCACCTCCATCAACAACGTCACCACCCGCGAGACATGGAGCGGCAGAGTGGAGATGCAGGTGCAGGCCATTGCCGGAGCCGACACCAGCGCGCTGCACAATCTGGCGGTCAGCAATATCGAAAACAGCGACCTGACCGACGCCGTGAACGCCGGGCTGGTCCAGATCGGCAGCCCCTCGCCCTACACCCTCAAGCACTCCTTCAGCGACACGCAGGTGCCTGAGTTCGTCTCCGGCTATCCCAAGTTCGACCCCAGCGACGTCAGCGGCTCCATCGACGTGCAGCTCACCCGCACCAGCGGAAAGATCTACTATGTCATTGCCCCGGTGAACACCATCACCACTACGCTGAAGGAGGAGCTGAGCGGAACCAAATCCCTGACGGAGCTGAACTGGGAGTTTCTGCCCAAGTCCACCGGGACCGGCATCACCAACGTCTTTTCCGACATCCCCACCAGCGGCAGCATCATGACGCCGCCCTATACCGACCCCTCCATCATCCGGGGCAGCGCGGCCTATAACGGCAGCAACGTCTCCATCTCGCTTCAGGGTCTCAGCCCCAAGACACAGTACGTGGCGTACTTCGTGCTTCAGGGCAGCTCCGCCACGGTCTACTCCGCCAGCCCCTATGTGTTCGGCTTTGACACCACGGAGATCTCCCGGCCCATCATCGACCTGACCATCAGCAACCCCAGCGTCACCATCAAGGTGGACACCACCTCGGACGTGGATTATCTGCTGGCGGTCAACGGCAGCGAGCCGGGCAACCTGCGCGACGCGATGAGCAAATACGCCATTGATCAGGACGCGAAGGATATGTTCGACAGCATGCCCGGCGGCACCGGAGTCGGCGGCGTGTACACCGTTCTGGACGCCATGAGCAACAGCTATTATGAAAACGGCGTGCTGGCCGGGTCCATGTTCGATAAGTACGCCACCCAGACCTCCAAGGACGACTTTGCGGAGTTCATCCGCTCCCAGACCACCACCACCGGCGACATCGCCATGAGCGGCAGCGCGAAGGGCATCCCCGCCAACGGCTACAAGACCATCGACTGCTCCTCCGCCATGGTGGGCAGCACGTGGTACACCTTCCTCGCCGTGGGCCGCAGCACCGCCAACTCCGGCGACGCGTTCCGCGCCATCCGCCCCGTGTTCAACAAGGACGTCACGCCGCCGATGATCACTGCCTGCAACTTCGTCATGACCAATACCGGCAGCATCACCAACGCCACCACCGGACGCTGCTCCGGCACGCTGACGATCCAGTTCGACGAGGCGCTGTACTGGCTGGAGCAGGACGGCGTGAACCAGACGGTCTCCCGCATCGTTTCCAAGTACCCCGCCGACAGCGGGACCGTCAGCGCCTATACTACCTTCATCGGCGATAAAGGCATCGAGTACAAGATTGGGACCGACTCCGTCGCCATCTCCACCGCGAGATTCGAGTTCTCCGGCGTGCGCAACGGCGCCAGCATCACGGCGGAGCGCAGCGTCTGCGACAAGAGCGGCACCGCCCACACCGTCCCCCTGTCCATCCAGATGAACTTTGTTCCCAACGGCGACGGCACGTTTTCGCCCCAGTTCACCATCACGCCGGAATGGGACGGCCGCTGAGCCGTCCCCGCGCGACCGCGCAAAGGAGTTATCGCTATGAAACACATTGATCTTCGCAGGCCCGCGGCCCTGCTGCTGGCGCTGGTCCTCTCCCTGTCCCTCGCCGTTCCCGCGGCGGCGGACGAGGACGGCACAGGCGGCGGCACGCTGCTCACCGCGGCGGACCTCTCGACTCTGAGCGTCGATCTGGGCGGCAGCGCGGAGCGCATCATCGACGCGGTGAGCATCGACCTGACCGCCTCCGTCTCCGGTGTGCCGGAGAACGTGTACCCGGAGTATACCTATGAATGGAGCAGCAGCAATACCGACACCGCCGAGGTCAGCGGCACCGGCAGCACCGTGTCCGTCCTGCGGGGCAGCACGCCGGGCCGCTCCACCATCACCGTCAAAGTCACCGCCCGCGTCCCGGGCGTGGAGGGCGTCTCCGCCGACGCGGAACGGACGCTCACCGTCTCCCGCGGCGTGCTGGTCCCCGGCGTCACGCTGAACAAGACCTCCGCCACCACCAAGCCCCGCCAGTCGGTCCAGCTCTCCGCCACGCCGTATGTCCCGGCGGGCAGCGACGACACGGTGACATGGAGATCGGACAACGAGACCTCGGCCACGGTGTCCTCCTCCGGTCTGGTCACCGGCCAGGCCCCCGGCACCGCCTATATCACCGCCACGGTGGGCGCCTATTCCGCCCAGTGCCTGGTGACGGTGGAGGAGCTTCTGGCCCGGGACATCACCGCCAGCGCCTCCGTGGACGCGCCCATGCTCTTCTCCGGCGTAGCGGGCGAGATGGCCGACGAGTGCAAGCGGGTCCTCGGGACCACGCTGCGCTATGTCACCGGCCTGTCCGTCTCCACCAGTCAGGGTACGCTGTACTACGGCTACAATTCCGAGGCGGAGCCGGGCGCAGGCGTGGGCGCCAGCGAGAACTACTACTATTTCAGCGGCGACGCGGGCCGTCTGCTCAGCGATGTGGCCTTCGTTCCCCGGGCCGGATACTCCGGCGATGTCACCATCGGCTACACGGGCTATGATACCAACGGCAATGCGTTTCAGGGCGATATCATCGTCTCCGTGTCCTATACCAGCGGCATCTCCTATTCTACCACCGGCCGGGACCGGATCGACTTCAACCCGGAGGACTTTGCCGCCGTGTGCCGGTCCCGGACCGGACACGAGCTTCAGTCCGTCACCTTCTCCCTGCCCTCGGCTTCCAAGGGAACGCTGTTCTACAAGTACAGCGGGAGCGACCTCGACAACAAGGTCCTTGCCGACACTTCGTATTACCGCAGCAAGTCCCCCCAGCTGGCGGACGTGAGCTTTGTGGCGGCGGACGGCTACTCCGGCTCCCTCACCGTGTCCTACACGGGACGGGACGTGAACGGGAACAGCTTCGGCGGTTCCGTGTCTATTGAGGTCTCCACCGGCGCGTCCGGACGGGGCAGCATCTCCTATTCCACCACGAGAAACCGGGGCGTCCGGTTTGAGGTGGACGACTTTGACCGGCTGTGCCGGGATATGCTGGACGTGCGGCTCAAGTACGTAACGTTCACGCCGCCTTCCTCCTCCGTCGGCCAGCTCCGGTACAACTACAATTCCTCCTCCAGCTCCGGCGGAACGGTCTTCAACGGCTCCAGCTATTACCGCACCTCGTATCCCTATCTGGACAACGTATACTTCGTCCCCGCCTCGGACTGGACCGGCACGGCGGACATCTCCTTCACCGGCTACGGCACCAACAGCCAGCGCTTCACCGGCACCGTCTCCGTGGAGGTCACGTCCTCCTCGTCGTCCTCCGGGCGGCTGAATTACACCACCCGGCAGGACACCGCCGTGCGGTTCAACGTGGACGATTTCAGCAATTACTGCTCGGACCAGACCGACGAGCGGCTCAGCTATGTCCGCTTCGATCTGCCCTCCTCCTCGGTGGGCCGCCTGCGGTACAACTACTATTCCTCCTCCAGCAGCGGCAGCGCCGTCTCGGAATCCACCAGCTATTACCGCGGCTCCAGCCCCTATCTGGACGACGTGTATTTTGTTCCCGCCTCCGGCTGGACCGGCACCGCGGATATCCGCTTCACCGGATACAGCACCGGCGGCCAGCGCTTCACCGGAACGGTCCGCGTGACGGTCCGCGGCTCCGGCACCTCCGGCACGCTGTCCTACTCCACCTCGCAGGGGTCGGCGGTGAATTTCTCCGCGGAGGATTTCGACTCCGCGTGCAGGGACCTGACGGAGCGGCACCTGAACTACGTCCGCTTCGATCTGCCCTCCGCCTCGGTGGGAACGCTGCGCTATAACTACAATTCCTCCTCCAGCACCGGGAGCGCCGTGTCCTCCGGCAGCAGCTATTACCGCTCCTCCTCGCCGTACCTGAGCAACGTTTCCTTTGTCCCCGCCTCCGGCTTCTCCGGCACGGCGGACATCCGCTACACCGGATACGACACCAGCGGCCAGCGCTACACCGGCACGGTGAGCGTCACGGTCAAGGGCGCGGCCGCCGCCGGGATCATCTACCAGACGGTCACCGCGGGAAAGTCGCTAAACTTTGACAACGCCATGTTCCAGAACGCGTGCAGCGCCCGGGGCGCGGCGTCCTTCGCCAGCCTGACGTTCTCCAGTCTGCCCTCCGCCTCCGTCGGCCAGCTCCGGTATCAGTACGTCTCCAGCAGCACTCCCGGCACCGCCGTGACCGCCAACACCACGTATTACGTGTCCGCGGCCCCGCTGGTGTCCAACCTGTGCTTCGTCGCCGCGCCGGATCAGACCGGCACCGTCACCCTCTCCTACACCGGGAAGGACAGCAGCGGCGTCACCTACCCCGGCACCATCGTCCTCACCATCGTCTCCTCCGGCACGAGCGCCAGCTCCTTCACGGATATGGGCAATTACGCATGGGCCAGCAAGTCGGTGGAATACCTGTACGTCAACGGCGTGGTCAACGGCACGGGCGGCGGGAAATTTTCCCCCGGCTCCCCCATCACCCGGGGCAGCTTCATGCTGATGCTCAACCGCGCGTTCAAGTTCACCGCCTCCGGCGGCGCTGGCTTTTCCGACGTGCCGGACGGCAGCGTGTACGCCGACGCGGTGAAGATCGCGCAGGCGCTTGGCATCGCGCAGGGCAGCGGCGGCCGCTTCTACCCCACCCAGCCCCTCTCCCGCCAGCAGGCGGCGGTCTTTCTGGCCCGCGCCATGCGGGCGGACGGCTGGACCATCAGCGGCGGGACCCGCAGCGAGCTGTCCTCCTTCTCGGACGCGGCCTCCGTCTCGGATTATGCGGTGAGCGACCTTGCCGCCATGGTCCGCATGGGCATCTTTCAGGGCGGCAGCGACGGGCGGCTGAACCCGCAGGCCCCCCTCACCCGGGCGCAGATGGCCGTCATTCTCTGTCGGGCGATCACGCAGTAAGATCCGCCATCCGACCGAAATTATAAAAGGAGCTTGTTTTCATGGCATTCAGACCGACCGCTCCGCACCGTCCGGAGCCGCCCGCCAAGCCGCAGCCCGCAAAGGAGCTGCGGGAGACGGTGGGGCATCTGTGCGAGGTGCGCAAGCCCAACAACACGCTGATCTTTCTCGGCCGCGTAAAAAGCTACGACGGCGCGTCGCTGTGCATCCTGCCCACCGGCGGACGGGGCGCCCCGCCGGTGATCTACAACGACGAATTCAAGATCATCCTGCACGTGCCCAACCGCCCCTCTCTGGCGTGGATGGGCCATATCACCGGCAGCTCCCCCTCCTTCTGGATGCTGGGCAAGCTGACCAGCTGCCACCAGAGCGAGCAGCGCGTCAGCTTCCGCCAGCCGGTGGCCCTGCGGGCCAACCTGCTGTGCATCAACGCGCTGTATCCCAACGGCCCCCGGGGGAAGGACGAGTATTTTTCCAAGGTATGCAAGGTAGTGGACGTGAGTCTGGGCGGCGTCCAGCTCCGCGGGCCGGACTTTTACCGCCCCGGCGACCACCTGCTGCTGACAAACCTCTATCTCGACAAGGCCCGCCCCTTCGTGTTCACGCTCCACGTCCGCTGGGCCGCGCAGGTCAGCCCCGTGGAGGCGCACCTGGGCTGCTCTTTTGAGAACATGACCGTCCGGGACGAGGACCGGCTCTGTGCCGCCATTCTGGAGCTTCAGCGGCAGGACATCGCCCGCCAGCGGGACTTCTGAGCGCGGTTATTTTGCATTGAAAAAGCAAAATCCCGCATAATTTCGTAAACCCGGAAAAACATGCGGGCGGCGGCAGCCAAATGGCTGCCGCCGCCCTGTTTTTCTGTCCGGTTTTCAAAAAATCAATTTTGTGTCGGATTTTATCCGAATATAACCATATTTTCCATTGAATTTTTGCTTTGCAGGTGATAAAATTAAAATTTACCACAGCGACCGCATTCCTCCGCGCAGCATCGGTTTTTGAAATTCAAAAGAGAGGGGCCTTCATGATGTTTCGTTTTTGGAAGCGTCTTCAGAACCGCTTTCACAAGCAGCCAGCCCCCGCGCCTGCCGTTCGGGAGTCAAAGCCGCTCAGCGAATTTGAGCACGCCGCAAAGCACCGATGCGAGGTGCGAGGCATGGACGACCGGCCCATCTTTCTCGCGGATGTGAAGGGGTATGACGGCCATTCCTTCCTGCTGTACCCCGCGCTGGACATCGACGCGCCGCCCGTGATCTTCAACAGCCAGTATAAGCTGGTATTCCGGACGCTTCAGCGCCCCGCGCCCGCGTGGGCGGCCCGTGTCCGGGGCAGCAATTACGAGTTTTGGAAGATGGACGAACTCTCCCGCCAGCCGGACGAGCAGCGGGCCAGCTTCCGCCAGCGGCTCTCGCCCCTGCCCGCCGCCGTGATCCGGGTTCTGCTGGAGCTGCCCAAGCGGGGCGAAGCCCTGGGCGAACAGTGCTTCAGCGGCGAACAGGCGGACTGTGAGGTGCTGGACGTGGGCGTGGGCGGATTGCAGCTGCGCTCCAGCGAACCGTTTTTCAAAAACGAGCTGGTGGCCGTCACCGGCCTGCTGCTGGGCCGCGATCCCAAGCCCTTCTCCCTGCCGCTTCAGGTCCGCTGGGTCGCTGACAGCGGCGACGGCTTCTATCACTGCGGCTGCGTGTTTCACGCCGTACCGGAGCGGGACGAGCAGCGCCTGTGCGCCGCCATGTTCGGTCTTCAGCGCGCCAGCCTGAGCCGCATCTGACGGCGCGGCCCCCCCCTTAAAAATCACAGCGGCCCCGCGGGAGACGCGTCTCCCGCGGGGCCGTTTTGCCGGTCAGACCGCCCGGAACACATGGATGCGGAACCCCGTCTGCACGCTGAGCCGGTCCAGCTTCGCCAGCCGCTCCGCGCCCGCCCGGGGCGTTTTCCAGTAATAGGGCGTCATTTGGAACAGGGCATGGATCTCCTCCTGCGAGGACAGCTCGATCCGCCCGTCCACCGGGACCACCGTCTCATACGCAAAGCCCGGATAGGGCGTGAGCCGCTCCTCGTTGGGGTACGGCTCGTCGTAGAGCGTCTCCTTCAGCTCCCACAGGTGCATGGCGGAGGGCACCACGTACAAAAAGCAGCCGTCCCGCCGCATCACCCGCCGGAACTCCTCCGCGGCCAGCGGAGAAAAGCAGTTGAGCAGCAGGTCCGCCGCCCCGTCCGCCAGCGGCAGACGGTAGGAGGAAGCCACGGCAAATTCCACCGCCTTCTCCCGCTTGGCCGCCAGCCGGACCACTGCCTTGGAAATGTCCGTTCCGGCCATGCGGGGCCGCTTCCCCGCCGCGCACAGGGCGCGGTAGATGCCGGAGGTGTAATACCCCTCGCCGCAGCCCGCGTCCAGCACCGCCGGCTCCGCTCCGGTGTGGTCCACCGCCAGCGCACACAGCGCGTCCAGCAGCGGGCGGTAATAGTCCCGGGAGAGAAAGTCCCGCCGGGCCGCGGCCATGCCGGGGTCGTCCCCCGGCGCGGCGGAGTGCTTCCGATTCACCGGCAGGAGATAGACGTAGCCCTCCCGGGCAATGTCAAAGCAGTGCCCCGCGGGGCAGACGCAGCTCCGCTCCGTCCGCGCCAGCGCCGCGCCGCACAGCGGGCAGCGGAACAGGCTCTCCATTCCCTCAGTCCCCCTTCTGCACCGTCACGTCGTTGATCCACTTCCGGCTGCGCAGCCGCAGGATGCCCAGCGGCATCTTGCACAGGCACTCGGAATAAATGCTCAGACACACCAGCACCACCGGCGCGTCCAGCACAAGGCCCGTCAGCGCCGTCATCGGCACCGCCACCAGCCACAGCGGTCCCAGATCCAGCACCGCCGCCATCCGCGCGTCGCCGCCCGCCCGGAGCACGCCGGTGATATTGGAGATGTCAAAGGACTTGAGC
This sequence comes from uncultured Oscillibacter sp., assembly GCA_934574045.1. Classification (GTDB taxonomy): domain Bacteria; phylum Bacillota; class Clostridia; order Oscillospirales; family Oscillospiraceae; genus Oscillibacter. The sequence continues at coordinate 42,844 of CAKTMK010000001.1, forward strand.
GGCATGGTCACGATGTACACAAGGCACATATCCACCGCCGCCTGCCGGGCCGTGTCCGTCAGGTGGAACAGGGGATAGAGCACGGGGATGAACACCGTGGGCAGGAGCACCGCCAGCGCCGCGCCGATCACCAAGCCCAGCAGGAACGACACCGCCAGCAGGCAGCAGCTCACGCTGTATACCTCCTCCTGCTCCGCCCGCTCGCCGATGCGCTTGCCCACGATCACGGCGGTGGCACCCGCCACGCCGAAGCAGGCCACGGTGGAGAATTTGTCGATGTTGCCCATGATGGCATAAGCCGCCAGCATATCCGCGCTGATGGCCATGTGGCCCATGATGGCAGTCATCATGGCGGTGCCGAGGCCCCAGAGCGACTCGTTCACGATCACCGGCCCGGCATAGACCACCGCGCTCTTCACCATGGCCCGCCCCGGGCGGAGCAGCGCGCCGGGGATTAGCGGCACGCGGCGGCTGCGCAGCGCGTAGACCAGCACGATGAGAAACTCCACCACACGGGAGGCCAGCGTGGCCGCCGCCGCGCCCACGATCTCCATCCGGGGCGCGCCCAGATTTCCGAAGATCAGGCAGTAATTCAGACAGGTGTTGAGCAGCATGGACGCGGCAAAAACCTTCATCCCGAAGCCGGGATTCTCCGTGCTGCGCTGCATCCCGACGTACACCGAGCTGAGCGCGTTGAACACGTAGGAAACGCCCACGATGCGCACATAGGGCGCGCCCAGCCCGATCAGGCGGACGTTGTCCGTCACAAGGGCCATCACCTGCGTGGGAAACAGCAGCAGCACCAGCGCCGCCGCGCCGGAGACGGCGAGGCCCACATACGCGGCCACGCCCATCACCCGGTTGATGGACTCGGCATCCCCCCGGCCCCAATACTGGCTCACCAGCACGGTCAGGCCGCTCATCAATCCGAAAATGATGACCTGCACCAGAAAAATAGGTGTGTTCGCAGCGGTGACGGCGGAGAGCTGGTCGTTGCCCAGCAGGCCCACCATGAAGGTGTCCACAAAGCCGAGGGAGGTTGTGATGAGATTTTGCAGGATGATGGGAAGCGCCAGCTTCCAGAGATGGCTGTAAAAGCCAGGTTTTTGGCGAAGTACGGAAAGCATGATTACCTCGGTCGTTTTCGATAGATTTTTTTGTTCCGCGCGGGACCCGCGCACTCAAAGCATGGGGAACCGGGTCTCCCGGTGGCGGCGCAGAGCCGACGCCGCCGCGTCGATCTCCGCCTCCGTGGTCTCCGGGCCGAAGCTCAGGCGCACCACGCCCGCCGCCGTTCGCTTCTCCAGCCGCAGAGCCGCCGTCACCTGGCTGGGCTTGCCCTGATGGCAGGCCGACCCGGCGGAGATGCAGATGCCTGCGGCGGACAGGTCGTTGACCACGTTCTGGCTGGGCCAGCCGGGCATGGAGACGGACAGGATGTGGGGTGCCTGCCCCTTGGCGATGATCTGAAGGTCCGGGATCTCCGTCAGTTTCTCAATGGCATAGGCCCGGATACGGGCCATATGGGCCAGCTTCTCCTCCAGATGCTCCCGCCGCAGCGCTACCGCCTTGGCAAAGCCCGCAATCTGGGCGGTGGCCTCCGTCCCGGCGCGGAAGCCGGACTCCTGCCCCCCGCCGGGGAGCAGGGGACGGGGGCTGCGCACCCGCCCGCCGATGTACAGCGCGCCGATGCCCTTCGGCCCGCCGATCTTGTGAGCGGAGATGGAAACAAAGTCTGCCCCCAGCGCCCGCGCCGAGCAGGGGACCTTCAAAAAGCCCTGCACCGCATCGGTGTGCAGCAGGGTTTTTTCGTTTTTCTCTTTCAGTCCGGCGGCGATCTCCGCCACAGGGTAGACGTTGCCCGTTTCATTGTTCACCAGCATGACGCTCACCAGCGCCGTGTCCGGCCGGACGGCCTCCAGCACCCGCTCCGCGGGGATGCCGCCGTCATGGTCGGGCAGCAGGCGCGTGACCTCATAGCCCTCCTGCTCCAGCCAGCGGCACCGCTCCAGAATGGCGCTGTGCTCCACGGCGGTGGTGACGATGTGCTTTCCCACCCGACGGTTCTGCCACAGGGCGGCGGTAAAGGCCCAGTTGTCCGACTCCGTGCCGCAGGAGGTGAAAAACAGCCGCCCCGGCTCGCAGTCCAGCGCCTCCGAGATCCCGGCGCGCCAGCCGTCCACCAGCCGCCGCGCCTGCTGCCCGTAAGCATACTGGGAGCTGGGGTTCCCGTATTCCTCCGTCAGCACGCGGTACATCTCCTCCGCCACCTCCCGGGGCACGGGCGTAGTGGCGGCGTGGTCCAGATAGATCATTGAAAAACGCTCCTTCGGCATTGGGGCTTGCCCCCGGGATGGTTTGCAGGTATAATATTCAGGACGGCCGGCCCGCCGCCGACGCTTTCCGCAGGCGCGGCCCCGTCACATCCGCAATTTTATTATTATATAGAAATCTATCGAAAATAGCAAGGAGAATCCATGAAGATCGCCATTTATACGCTGGGCTGCAAGGTCAATCAATATGAGACGCAGGCCATGGAGCAGGAGCTGCGCCGCCGGGGGCACGAGGTCGTGCCCTTTTCCGGCGATGCGGATGCCTATGTGGTCAACACCTGCTCCGTCACCGCCGTCAGCGACCAGAAGTCCCGCCAGATGCTCTCCCGCGCCCGGCGGGAGCATCCGCAGGCGGTGGTGGCCGTATGCGGATGCTACGCCCAGACCCATCCGGAGGACGTGCGGAAGCTGGACGTGGATCTGATCGCCGGAACCGGAGACCGGATGGGCTTTCTGGACCTGCTGGAGCAGGAGCTGGAGGACCGGCGGCCCATGGAGTCCATGGACCGGGCCTTTGACCGGCGGGAGTTTGAGGTCCTGCCCGCCGGGGGACTGGAGGGCCGCACCCGCGCCATGCTGAAGGTGGAGGACGGGTGCGTGAACTTCTGCTCCTACTGCATCATCCCCTACGCCCGGGGGCCGGTGCGCTCCCTGCCGCTGGAGACCGCCGTCCGCCGCGCCCGGGAGCTGGACGCGGCGGGCTACCGGGAGATCGTCCTCACCGGCATCGAGATCTCCTCGTGGGGCCGGGACCTGAAAAATGGGACGGAGCTGATCGACCTGATCGAGGGGCTGTGCGCCGCCGCGCCGGGTCTGCGGCTGCGGCTGGGCAGTCTGGAGCCGCGCACCGTGACGGAGGAGTTCTGCCGCCGGGCGGCGGCGCTGCCCGCGCTGTGTCCCCAGTTCCACCTTTCCATGCAGTCCGGCTGCGACGCCACGCTGCGGCGCATGAACCGGAAATACGACACCGCCCGGTATCTGGAATCCGTGACGCTGCTGAACCGGTACTTTGACCGCCCCGCCGTCACCACGGACATGATCGTGGGCTTCCCCGGCGAGACGGAGGAGGAATTTTCCGCATCGCTGACGTTCATCCGCCGCTGCGGCTTCGCCAAAATGCACATCTTCCCCTACTCCATCCGCCCCGGCACCCCCGCGGCGGAGATGGAGCAGATCCCCCGGGCCGTGAAGGAAGCGCGGGCGAAGCGGGCCGCAGAGGCCGCGGAGGAAATGCACCGGGCGTACCTGCTGGGCTGCGTGGGGCAGGTCTATCCCGTTCTGTACGAGCAGGCGCGGGACGGCCGCTATTCCGGCCACGCGCCCAATTATATGGAAGTCCTCGTTTCGAAGGACCCGGCCCTGCACAACCGCGTGATTCCCACCCGCATCACCGGCGTGGACGGCTCCGCCCTGCTGGGTGAATTGGAGGAAACGGTATGAAAAGCCACTTCTTTGCCTATATCTCCCGTCTGCGGTTCATCTCCCGCTGGGCGCTGATGCGCAACACCGCGCCGGAAAACGTGCAGGAGCACTCCCACGAGACCGCCGTGCTGGCCCACGCGCTGGCGGTCATCCGCAATGAGCGGTTTGGCGGCCATGTGGACGCGGGCGCGGCGGCGGTGGCCGCGCTGTATCACGACGCGCCGGAGATCCTCACCGGCGACCTGCCCACGCCCATCAAATACTTCAACCCCGCCATCAAGACCGCCTATCAGGAAGTGGAGTCCGCGGCGGAACAGAAGCTGCTGGACCTGCTGCCGCCGGAGCTTCAGGGAGTGTACGCCCCCATCCTCCGCCAGTCCGACCCGGAGCTGCACGCGCTGGTGAAGGCGGCGGACAAGCTGTCGGCCTACATCAAATGCGTGGAGGAGCTGAAGGCCGGGAACGGCGAGTTCCGGGACGCGGCGGTCCAGACCCGCGCCGCGCTGGAGGCCATGGCCATGCCGGAGATGGACTACTTCCTCGAGACGTTCATGGACAGCTTTTCCCTCACGCTGGACGAGCTGAAATGATCTCTCCGTTCGCAGCACGCGCCCCGCGGCATCTGCCGCGGGGCGCGTGTTCGTTTTATCCGGCCATTCCGCGCAGGTCCCGTGCGGAATGGCCCCGGCAGAAGAAACTGGCCCGCCCCTCAAAAGAGGAGCGGGCCGATTTTCCAGTCTCAGTACAGGCGCTTCGCGCTCATCTGCACTTTCCGCAGGAGCTGCAGTCGCCGGTGCAGGCGCCGCCGCCGCCCTTGTGAGACGATTTCCACAGGGAGCGGACGGCAAGGGCCAACGCCGCCGCCACTGCAAGCGAAACGATCACATAGCCCATAGAGAATGCCTTCCTTTCCAGCTCAGAGACGGGAGTTACTTCGCGGCGGAAGCCGCGGCAACAGAGGTCAGGTGCCGGGTGTCGTGCTCGGGACGATAGCCCTTGCGGAACAGCAGGTACACGATCGCCGCGACCAGCGCGAACGCCACCACGGTGAACAGGCCGAAGCCGACCTCGCCGGTGACCAGTCCGCCGATCTGATAGATGATGAGCGCCGCCACATAAGCCCACAGGCACATGTACCCGATGGCGCCCCAGGTCCACTTGGCGTTGTTCATCTCACGCTTGATGGCGCCCATGGCCGCGAAGCAGGGAGCGCACAGCAGGTTGAACACCATGAAGGCGTACGCGCCCAGCGGAGAGTAATCCGCCGCGACCAGCGGCCAGATCTCGTCGCCGGCCTCAGACAGCTCGCCGCCGAAGTGATACAGCACGCCGAAGATGTTGATGACGTTCTCCTTGGCGACCAGACCGCCGATGGTGGCCACGGCAGCCTTCCAGTTGCCGAAGCCCAGAGGAATGAACAGCCAGCAGATAGCGGAGCCGACGGCGGCCAGCAGGGAGTTGTCCTGATCCTCGACCAGGCCGAAGGCGCCGTTTTCAAAGCCGAACGCCTGTAGGAACCAGATCAGCACGGAGGCGATCAGGATCACGGAGCCGGCGCGCTTGATGAAGGACCAGCCGCGCTCCCAGGTGGCGCGCAGCACGTTGCCCACGGAGGGAGCGTGATAGGCGGGCAGCTCCATGACGAAAGGAGCCGGCTCACCGGCGAACGCCTTGAACTTCTTGAGCATGATGCCGGAGATGATGATGGACGCCACGCCAAGGAAGTAGCAGGACGCAGCCACCAGCGCGGAGCCGCCGAAGAACGCGCCCGCGATCAGGCCGATGATGGGCAGCTTTGCGCCGCAGGGCATGAACGCCGTGGTCATGATGGTCATCTTGCGGTCGCGGTCCTGCTCAATGGTACGGGAGGCCATGATGCCGGGCACGCCGCAGCCGGTGGCCACCAGCATGGGGATGAAGCTCTTGCCGGACAGGCCGAAGCGGCGGAACAGACGGTCCATGATGAAGGCGATACGGGCCATGTAGCCCACGTCCTCCAGAATGGCCAGCAGCAGGAACAGCACCAGCATCTGAGGCACGAAGCCCAGCACCGCGCCGACGCCGGCCACGATGCCGTCTTGGATCAGGCCGTACAGCCAGGATTCCTCGGCCACGCCCAGCGCGCCCAGAATGTTGTCAAACAGGCCGGGGACCCACTCGCCGAACAGCACGTCGTTGGCCCAGTCGGTGCCCATGGTGCCGATGGAAACGGACCAGCCGCCCATAGCGATGGCGTAGATCAGAAACATCACTACCACGAAGATGGGCAGAGCCAGAACACGGTTGGTCACGATACGGTCGATCTTGTCGGAGACGGACAGGCTGTGCTTGGCCCGCTTCTTCTTCACGGCCTTGGTGACCACGCCGTTGATGTACGCGTAGCGCTGGTTGGTGATGATGCTCTCGGCGTCGTCGTCCAGCTCCTTCTCGCAGTCGGCGATATGCTCCTCCAGATGGGCCAGCAGCGCCGCGTCCAGCTTCAGGCTCTCCAGCACCTTGCTGTCCCGCTCGAAGACCTTGATGGCGTACCAGCGCAGATAGCGCTCGTCCACCTTGCCCTGAATGGACTCCTCAATGTGGGCGATGGCGTGCTCCACCGAGCCGGTGAACACGTGGGGCAGCTCGCCGGCCTTCTTCGCCTGCGCCAGCGCCACGGCCTTCTCCGCCGCGGCCATACCGCCCTCGCCCTTCAGGGCGCTCATCTCCACGACCTCGCAGCCCAGCGCCTCGCCCAGCTTGGCAAGGTCGATCTGGTCTCCGTTCTTGCGGACAAGGTCGATCATGTTCACCGCGACCACCACCGGCAGGCCCAGCTCGATGAGCTGCGTGGTCAGGTAGAGGTTGCGCTCGATGTTGGTGCCGTCCACAATGTTCAGGATCGCGTCCGGCTTTTCAGTCACCAGATACTCCCGGGCCACGACCTCCTCCAGCGTGTAGGGGGACAGGGAGTAGATGCCGGGCAGGTCCTGAATGATAACGTCCTTCTGGCCCTTCAGCTTTCCTTCCTTCTTCTCCACCGTGACGCCGGGCCAGTTGCCCACGTACTGATTGGAGCCGGTCAGGCTGTTGAACAGGGTCGTTTTGCCGCAGTTCGGGTTGCCCGCCAGCGCAATTTTAATGCCCATGGTTTTCTCCTTCCATCATGTTAGCTTATGCTAACTTATTTACCGAATAAACGGCGGTCCGAAAACCGCCCCGCTCCGCCGCACTGCGGCGGGATACCGTCCGTCAGTTGACCTCGATCATCTCCGCGTCGCCCTTGCGGACAGACAGCTCATAGCCCCGCACGTTCAGCTCCATCGGATCGCCCAGCGGCGCCACCTTGCGCACGAAGATCTCCGCGCCCTTGGTCAGGCCCATGTCCATGATGCGCCGCTTCGTGGCGCCCTCGCCGTGGAGCTTGACGATCGTGGCCGTCTCGCCAACCTTTACGTCCTTGAGTGTTTTCATCGTACTTCCTCCCAATTTCAAATCATGATCCGGCTCGCCATGGTCTTGTCCAGCGCGATCCGGCTGTCCTTTACCTGTAAGATCAGATTCCCGGCGATCTCGCTGACCACGGTGACCACGCCGTCCACCACAAAGCCAAGCTCCGCCAGATGCTGGCGCACCTCGTCCTTGCCGGTGATCTTGCGGATCGTCACGGTCTCGCCCGTCTTCGCCATCGTCAAAGGCAGCATAATAACCCTCCTTCGCCGCTGCGTGCAGCCGCAGACTTTGGTGTAAAAGCAGATGGTTAGGGACACCTAACTCCCTGATTTGTGCAAAGTTTAACACCGCTAACTGTTTTTGTCAAGGTCTTTTCCCCTCAAAGCGGCGATTTTGGTTTGTTTCTCCTAACCTGTAAAAAGAAGGCTCCCAAAATTGGTTGTTTTCTACAGGATCGGGCAAATTGGCCGTGCAGGCAAAAAGCCGGCGGAGCCGCCGACCGGCCGCTCCGCCGGCTTATACACGGCGCAGGATCCTCGCGCCGTCGTTTTTCAAAATCTTTTTCCTTCATGCGCTGGTTTTAAGTATTCTGGAAATCGTTCGCTGAAATGGCGGAAAAGGCTTCGCCCATCAGGGTGAAGCCTTTTTGATCATCCGGCAGGCTGGAATTTATGATGCTTCTTTCAGCAATTCCTCTGCACTTACGCCAAACAGCTTCGCTAAGGCCATTAAGTTCATCGTGCTCGGATCAGAAGCGCCGCTCTCCCATTTGGAAACAGCCTGACGGCTGACTCCCAAAGATTCGGCCACAAATTCCTGCGTCATTTTAGAATCTACCCTATGCTGCTTTAAAACCTCTCCAAGGCTTCTGGTGTTTTCCTTTTTTTCTTTTCTGTCCGGTTCTGCTCTCGTGTATCTGCGCAAGGCCTTTACGATCAGTACCGTTACATATGTTCCCAGACCGATCACAGCTGCAAAAAACATAAGCGCGGGGATCAAAAAAGAGAGCGTGAGATTCATGACATATCCTCCTCTGGCTTAGCAGCCCCAGCATATCTGTTTTCAGCCGGTTGCTCCACCAACTATTGCGCAACTTTGCGGCTGCGAAGCAGCTTCTGCGCAGCAGATCTCTGTCTGCGGAGCTTGTCCTGCCATACCATGGAGCTATGTGCGGCAACGCCTGCCGGTGAAACCGCCGGGGCGCCCGCCAACGGTTTCCGTTCATCGGAGCTTTCAAAAAAACGCCCATGCCACGCCGCCGGTAATAAGGCCCGTCAGGACTCCGGCGATCAGCACGCCCGCCGTGATGGCGGGCAGCGCGGTCCGCAGCCGGATGTCCAGCAGGGTCGCCACCAGCGCCCCCGTCCACGCGCCGGTCCCCGGCAGCGGAACGGCCACCAGCAGCACCAGCCCCGGCAGGCGGTATTTCGTCACCAGACGGCCCTTCAGATGGGCGCGGCGCTCCAGCGCCTCGATCCGCGGGCCCCACCATGCGCCCTTCCGCAGCTGCGCGAACACCCGCCGCACCAGTAGCATGATGAACGGGACCGGCAGTAGATTTCCCGCCACCGCCAGGCAGTATACCATCCACGGCGGCAGGCCCGCCGCCGCGCCGTAGGGAATGGCACCCCGCAGCTCCACCACGGGCAGCATCGCCATGAAAAATGTGACCAGCGCCTTTCCGGCCGTTGTCTCCAGCAGAGCCACGCGCGTTTCCCCTCCCATCTGCGCCAAAGCCGCGGAGCAGGGGCGTCTCCCCCGCTCCGCGCGGCGCGGTTTCTTATTGCAGGTTCAGCCGCTTATTCAGCATCACCGTGGTGATGAGGTAGTACGCCCCGCCCACAAGGGCCTCCGCCAGAATGCACACACCGAGGAACAGGTGCGTCTCCGCCACGGAGGTCAGATCCCAGTCCCAGTAGAACATCCCGAACTGGTCAATGGCATACGTAATCATGCCGCCGACGAACTGGAACGCAAACTGGATGCCGAAGAAGAACGCGACGCTCAGGGCCATTTTGTGGTTGTCGAAGCTGTGGCCCACGGCCAGCGCCGCGTAAAACTGAAGGCACATCACCGCGCATCCCAGCAGGCACAGAAGCAGGATCTCCGCCGCCGCCAGCGGCACGTTCACTCCGTACTCGCGGAGCAGATATGCAAAGCCGTCCACGATATTGGTGAAGCTGGCCGAGGAAAAAATATCCCGCAGAACGTCCAGATCGCAGAACGCGATCATTCCGGCGAAGAAGTCCACCACGCCCGCGGCGATGAACCAGACGGAGGAGACTATGATCTTGGACCACACCAGCTTGTGGCTGGAGACGGGCAGGGTGAACATGATGTACCCCTCGTCGCCCATCAGATTCGTGCGGAACCGGTTCACCATCAGCACGATGGACATGACGATCATCGCAAACAGGCCCACGGTGAAGGCCACCAGCAGCAGTCCGCCCAGAAAGCTGATGATGAATATCTTGGAATCCAGCATGAAGCGCAGGGACAGGTTCGCCGTCAGCGCCAGCGCCAGCATAATGAGGAACAGCGGCCCCATGACCCGGGCCGTGGCCCGGAATTCGTGCTTGATAAGTTTTCTCAGCATTTGAATACCTCCCGAAACAGCGCGTCTACGCTCATGCCCTTCTCCTCGCGGATGGCGTCCACAGACGACTGGAGCACCGCTCTGCCCTGATTCACAAAGATCACCTCGTCGAGCACCTGCTCCACGTCGGCAATCAGGTGGGTGGAGATGATGACGGCGGCGTCCGGATCATAGTTGGAAATGATGGTGTTGAGGATATAGTCCCGGGTGGCCGGGTCCACGCCGCCGATGGGTTCGTCCAGCAGATAGAGCTTTGCCGCCCGGCTCATGACCATGATGAGCTGCACCTTCTCCCGGGTGCCCTTGCTCATCTGCTTGATGGTCTGATCCATGCGGATGTTCAGATGCGCCAGCATCTCCTCCGCCCGCTCCCGGCGGAAGTCCGCGTAAAAGTCCTGATAAAAGTCCAGCAGCCTGCGGGTGCTCATCCACAGGGGGATGCACGTCCGCTCCGGCAGATAGGACACCTCCGCGTGGGTCTGCGCGCCGGGCGCCTTCCCGTCCACCAGGATCTGTCCGGCGGTGGGCGTCAGCAGTCCGTTCGCCAGCTTGATGAGCGTGGTCTTGCCGCTGCCGTTGGGCCCCAGCAGGCCCACGATGTGTCCCGGCTCCACCGTCAGATTCAGATGATCCAGCGCCGGGGCGCTTCCATAGCGCTTGACCAGCTCGTTACATTCCAGAATCGCCATATTCCAATTCCTCCCCCACATTCTCCCGATCCACCAGCGACAGGATCTCAGCCTTCTCATAGCCCAGCCGGAGCATCGCCGTCAAAAAACCCTTGATCTGGCGATGCGCCAGCTCTTCCTTCGCCGTCCGGATCATTTCCGTATCCTCCGTCACAAATCTGCCCGCGGTCCGCTGGCTGTACACCAGTCCGTCCCGCTCCAGCTCCGTCAGCGCCCGCTGCATGGTATTGGGGTTCACCCCCGCCTCCACCGCAAGATCCCGCACGGACGGGAGCCGCTCTCCCGGCGGGAACGCGCCGGAGACGATGCCCACCTTTACCTGCTCGATCAGCTGGGAATAGATCGGCGCATCATTGGAAAACTGCCATTTCATGTTTTGCAGCACCTCCCGGTCTGTTCGTTTGTTCTAAGCAAGTAATACAATAACACAATTTCAGGAATTGTCAACCCCCTTTTCAAAAAAAGACGGCGGAGGGCCGATTTTTATCGGTCCTCCGCCTTTTTTGCCCGCTCCGGCGTCCTGAAAACGCCGTTTGGGCTGGAAATTCGTATTTTCCCCGTGGGAAATCGCTCAGGCGTAGCGCTCGTCCAGCGCGGCGATCACCTCAGCCAGCGCGTCGCCCCGGGCGTCGCACACCAGCCGCGCGCCGCATTCGCGCACCGCCTCGGCGCAGTTGGCCGGGGCGAAACCCACCGCCGCCGCCGTCAGCATGGAGATGTCGTTGCGCTCGTCGCCCACGGCGTAAACGTCTCCCCGGCCGATACCCAGACGGTCCGCCAGCTTGAGCAGCATCCCGCCCTTGCTGGCACCCTTGGCCGTCAGCTCCAGCAGCGTTTTGCCGGAGTAGATCAGCTCATAGCCGTCCGCCCAGCCGCGGCCCCGGATATACGCCTCCACCTCCAGAAGCGCCTCGTGCTCCGCCTCAAACAGCAGCTTGCCCAGCGGGCCGGGGACCTCCAGCAGGCTCTCCCGCTCCTCCACCCGCACGCCGGTGAGATGCTCGTGGGCGCGGACAAATTCGTTGATATGCACCGCGTGGATCACGTTCTCCACGTGATACGCCTCCACGCCCACCTCCGGGAACGCGTCCAACACCGGCTGCACCCGCTCCCGCGTCTGACCGGGGAGCAGCGCCGTCTCCAGATACGCGCCCTGCTCAAAATCGTAAATGGCCGCGCCGTTGCAGATCACGCAGGGCGCGTTGAAGGGCACCAGCCCCGTCAGCCGCTCAAAGGCGGGCAGCGCCCGCCCCGTGGCGACGCAGAAGCGCCCGCCCTGCTCCATAAACCGTTCCAGAGCCGCCCGGTTGCCCGCCGACAGCGGCGGGATCGGCTGCCCGATCCGCAGGGCCTCCTCCGTATAGATCAGCGTATTGTCAAAGTCGCTGGCCAGCAGTACGCCATCAAATTTTCCCATGGATCTGCTCCTTTATGCCTGCCGTATCGGTGTTCCGCTCACTCCGCCGCGGGCGTTCCGCCGCCGCCCTGCTGTCCGCCGCTGCCGCCTCTGCCCCGGCGGCGTCCGCCCCGGTGATGAGGTCTGCGGGCGCCCTGAGCGCCCTCCTGACCGGACTTCTCCGGCCGGGGCCGCTGCTCTCCGGCGGGGCGTCCCTCCGCAGGACGCTCGCCCGCGGGGCGATCCGGGCGCGGGGGTCTGGGCTTGGCGGGACGGGGCGTCCGCTCCTGCATCTGCTCCGGAGCCGCGCCCTCGGGCTTCTTTCCGCCGCCCCGGCCGCCTCTGCGGCGGCGGCGGTTTCCTACGCCGCGGCGCTCCTCGTCCTCGGGCCGGTCGGGGCGCTCCTGCCGGGGCGCGCCGCCCCGGGGCCGCGCGGGCGGCTCCTCCGTCCGCGTCCGCGGCGCGGGCGCGGAGAGGAAGCGGGGCTCCTCAAACGGCTCCTCCTTCTCCTCTACATACCGCTCCGGCCGCTCCTTGGGAATCTCAATGCCCTCCCGGCTGCCCTTGCCGTTGCGCAGGACGCAGATCTCACAGTTGTGATAGCACTTCTGCGGCTCCGGCGCGGAGTCCAGGCTCACCTTCACCGTCTCCCGCAGGAGGTTCACGCTCTTGACGTTGCCCGGCCCGTCTGGGGTCTGGACAAAGGACTCGTTCTTCGGCATTCGCTTCGCCGCGTCCTCATAGGCGTTCTGCTCGTACTTCAGGCAGCACATCAGCCGCCCGCAGGTGCCGGAGATCTTGGTGGGATTCAGGCTCAGGTTCTGGGTCTTGGCCATCTTGATGGAGACGGGCATGAATCCGTCCAGAAACTGGGAGCAGCAGAACGGACGGCCACAGATGCCCAGTCCGCCGATCATCTTCGCCTCGTCCCGCACGCCGATCTGGCGCAGCTCGATCCGGGCGCGGAACACGCCCGCAAGGTCGCGCACCAGCTCCCGGAAGTCCACCCGCCCGTCGGCGGTGAAATAGAAAATGATCTTGCTGCCCTCGAAATTGCAGGAGACGTTCACCAGCTTCATCTCCAGCCCGTGGTCCGCGATCTTCTTCTCGCAGATGTCAAAGGCCTCGCTCTCCCGCCGGCGGTTGTAGTCCACGGTGCGGCGGTCGTTCTCCGTCGCCATGCGGATCACATTGCTCAGCGGGTGGACGATGGCGGAATCCTCCACCTCGTGGTTCCCCTCGGTACAGGTGGCGAACTCCGGCCCCTGCGCGGTCTCCACGATCACCTGATCGCCCATGCGGATCTGCCGGTCTCCCGGCGCAAAATAGTAGTTTTTACAACCGCCGCGGAAGCGGACGCTGATCACTTCGGTCAAAGGATACCCTCCAATTCAACAGCCAGAGCGCCCAGAACGTGGTTCACGCCCACATTGTACGCGCATTCCCGGCAATATGTCTGCAACAGTTCTATTGTGTGCATGATTTGCTGTTTTGTCAAGTTTTTTGCGAGGAACTGCGCGGTTTTCCCCGCTTCTCCCTGCGATCTCTGCCCATAAGAGAGCAAAAGCGCCTGAGCGAACAGGCCGTGGGCCTGCTCCAGCACGGAGCGGAGCTGCTCCCGGTCGGTCTTTCTGCGCTCCAGCTCCACCAGCAGCTCGGCGGCGCTCCCCCGCTTCCTCTGCCCCACCGCGCGGCACAGGGCCAGCGCCGTCTCGCTCTCCTCCGGCGCGGGGCCGCCGTTCTCGGGCCGGAGCTTCAGCTCCACACAGCGGGAACGCAGCGTCTGGAGCACGGCGGCGGAGTTTTCCGCGCAGAATAGAAACGCGGCGTAGGGCGGCCCCTCCTCCACGGTCTTGAGCAGCACGTTCTGGTCCTGCTCGGTCAGAAGGGAACAGTCCTCAAAGATATAGACCTTCCGCGCGCCCTCGTTGGGGCGGATATACGCGTCCGTCCGGACGGCGCGGATCACGTCCACCGCGATGTTTTTATGCTCCGCGTCCTGCACGTGCGTCACGTCCGGGTGGATGTCCTCCCGCACCTTGCGGCAGGCGGCGCACACGCCGCAGGGCTTGTCCTCCGCCGTACACTCCATGGCGGCGGCGGCAAACCGGGCCGCGGCCGCCCGGTCCCCGCTGCCGGTGAACAGCAGCGCGTGGGTCAACGCGCCCCGCCGCGCCGCGCCGCGGATCTGCGCCGCGGCCGCCCGGTCCATATGTGCGTCCAATGCTTCCATGCCGTTTCCTCTCCCTCCGCAGCGGGTATTGACCCGCCCAGTATACCATGATTCCGCCCAAAAAGGAATTGAAAATTTTTCATCCGTCCGGCTCCCGCGCTCCCGGCGCGGCCCCGCCGTTCTGCCCGGCGGCCCCGGCGGCGGGACGGGCCGTTGACAACCCGCCCCCGCGCCGCTATACTGGAAAAAATCAACGCCGCGAAAGGAGCGCGCTATGGACCTGACATTCAACCACGCATTCGACCATGTGACCCGGTCCGGCATCCGCCGGTTCACGGAGATGGTGCGGAGCATCCCCGGATCGGTCCTGCTGACCATCGGCGAGCCGGATCTGGACACGCCGGAGGCGGTCCGCGCCGCGGCGAAGGCCGCGCTGGACGCCGGAGACACCCACTACCCGCCCAACAACGGCCGTCCCGCCCTGCTGGAGGCCATCTCGGAGTTCGAGGCCCGGAAAAACGGCCTGCACTACGCGCCGGACGAGATCATTCTCACCATCGGCGCCACGGAGGGGCTGTTCATCAGCCTGTTCTCCCTGCTCAACCCGGGAGACGAAGTCATCATCCCCACTCCGGCGTTCAGCCTGTACGAGTCCATCACCCAGCTCTGCCGGGGCACGCCGGTGCCGCTCCCCACGGAGGAGCACGGCTTTCAGATCGACCCGGCAGCGCTCCGCGCCGCCATCACGCCCCGGACCCGGGCGCTGGTGCTCACTTCGCCCAACAACCCCACCGGCTGCATCTATTCCCGGGAGACACTTCAGGCGGTCCACGACATTCTCAAGAACCTGCCCATCTTCGTGATCTGCGACGAGGTGTACCGTCAGCTGGTCTATACCGAGGATTTCACCAGCTTTTCTGCCTTTTCCGATATGCGCGACCGCATCATCGTGGTCCAGAGCTACTCCAAGCCCTACGCCATGACCGGCTGGCGGCTGGGCTACGTGATGGCCGACCGGCCCGTTCACGACAAAATGCAGATCGCCCACCAGTACGCGGTGGTCTCCGCCCCCGCCTTTGTCCAGACCGCCTGCGCCGAGGCCCTGCGGTACGACACCTCGGCGGATCGGACGCTGTTCCGCCGCCGCCGGGACTATGTCTACGGGCGGCTGACCGCCATGGGGCTGGAGGTCCAGAAGCCGGACGGCGCGTTCTATATGTTTATCAGCGTGAAGAAATTCGGGATGGACTCCCTCACCTTCTGCACCCGGATGGCCAAGGAGGGAAAGGTGGGCCTGACGCCCGGCATCTACTTTGGCTGCGAGGGCTATATGCGCCTTTCCTACTGCTATTCCGACGCGGATCTGAAGGAGGGGCTGGACCGGATCGAGGCGTTTGTCAAATCGCTGTGACGCTGGGCGCGTTTCGGCGTCCCCGGTGTTTTTTCTTGGGCGTTTTCCCCTCGCCGTCTCCTTCCTGCGCATTCTTTCCGTCCGCGTCCCGGCGGGGACGCCGCATAAAAAGCACAAGGCCGCGGAACGCATACGCGCTCCGCGGCCTTTTTATGTCCGGATCGGATGTATGGGCGCTTACTCCGCGGCGGCCATGGCCTTCGCCTCGGCGATGGCCTTCTCCTGCGCGGCAGGCGGGCAGTCCTCATAACGGGTGAACGCGAAGGTGAACCGAGCGCGGCTCTGGGTCATGGACCGCAGATCGATGGCGTAGGTGCCCATTTCGGCCATGGGGACCTCGGCCACGATCTCCGTCTCCCCGTCGGAGACGGGATTGGTGCCCATCACGCGGCCCCGGCGCTTGTTCAGGTCGCCCATCACGTCGCCGGTGTAGCTGTCCGGCGCGTAGACGTGCAGCTCGCCGATCGGCTCCAACAGGACGGGGTTCGCCTGCTCCAGGCCGGCCTTGAACGCCAGGTTCGCGGCGGTCTTGAACGCCATTTCGGAGGAATCCACCGGGTGATAGGAGCCGTCCACCAGCGTGGCCTTCAGGAACACCACGGGATAGCCCGCCAGCGGGCCGTGGGCGCAGCTCTCCCGCAGGCCCTTTTCCACCGCCGGGAAGAAGTTCTTGGGCACGGAGCCGCCGAACACGTTCTCCGCGAAGATCATGTCCTCGCTCTCCGTCTGGGGCTCGAACTCGATCCACACGTCGCCGAACTGGCCGTGTCCGCCGGACTGCTTCTTGTGGCGGCCCTGCACCTTGACCTTCTTGCGGATCTTCTCGCGGTACGCCACGCGCACGGGAGAGAACACGGTCTCCACGCCGAAGCGGGACTGGAGCTTGGCGCGCAGCACATCCAGATGGATGTCGCCAGTGCCGGAGAGGACGAGCTGGCGGGTCTCCGCGTTGTTGACCAGAGAGAACGTCAGATCCTCCTCCGCCAGCTTGGCCAGACCTGCGGCCACCTTGTCGTCCTGCCCGCGGGTCTTGGGCGCGATGGCCTGAGAATAGCAGGGCTGGGGGAACGGGATGCCGGTGAGCTTCACCACACTCTTGGCGGAGCACAGGGAATCGCCGGTCTTGAGCTTATCCATCTTGGCCACCGCCGCGATGTCGCCGCAGCAGACCTCCTTGACCTCCACGGCCTTCTTGCCCTTCATGGTATACAGGTGGCCCAGCTTCATGCTCTCGCCGGTGCGGGCGTTGACCAGCGTCATGTCCGCGGTGACCTTGCCGGAGATGACCTTAAAGAAGGAATAGCGGCCATACTGGTCGGCGGTGGTCTTGAACACGAAGGCATAGGGATTGCCGTCCTCGGTCAACTCGATCTCCACGGGGTTGCCCTCAGCGTCCACGCCCTTGCGGTTGGGGATCTCCACCGGGTTGGGGAACAGCTTGACCGCGGTATCCAGAACGGTCTGGGTGCCGATGCCGGTAAAGGCGGAGCCGCACATGACCGGGCAGAGGATCAGATCGCGCACGCCCGCGTGCAGGCCCTCCACGATCTCCTCCTGCGTGAACGGCTCGCCGCTGAAGAACTTCTCCATCTTCTCCTCGCTGGTCTCCGCCACGGATTCGCACAGCTGCTGATAGAAGTTCTCCACGACCTCCATCTTCTCCTCGGGGATGGGGATCTCCTGACGGCGGCCGTTGTCCTTGAGTGTGTACGCCTTTTTATAGACCACGTCGATCAGGGCGTCGATCTTCTTGTTCTCGTCCCACAGGGGCATCATGGTCGGGCAGACGGCCCGGCCGAACTTCTCGCGCAGCGCCTGCCACGCGCCGTTGAAGTCGCCGCCCTCTTCGTCGGTCTTGGAGATGTAAATGGCCCGGGGCATGTTCCGCTCCTGCAGATAGCGCCACGCCTTCTCCGTTCCCACGGAGACGCCGCCCTTGGCCGCGCAGACGATGATGCCGGCGTCCGCCACGCGGAGCGCCTCCAGCACCTCGCCGGAGAAATCGAAGTAACCCGGAGTGTCGATCACGTTGATCTTCACGCCCTTGAACTCGATGGGAGCGATGCTCAGAGAGATCGAGATCTTCCGCTTGATCTCCTCAGGATCATAATCGCAGACGGTATTTCCGTCCGTCACCTTGCCGAGACGATCCGTGCCGCCGGTCAGATACAGCATGGACTCGACCAGAGAGGTCTTGCCGTTTCCGCCGTGGCCCAGTAAGCAGATGTTGCGAATGTCCTTTGCAGTCATATGATTGTACTCCCTTCGATTTGTTGCTTGGGCGAGATAAATTCATGCCGCTCAATGGAGTCATTATACAATATTTTGGCGGTCGGCACAACGTTTGATTGTTTTCAGAGTTGATTTTTGTTGCTCTGCACAAGAAACGTGTGAAATAATCTACATTCCGTCCCGCCAAAAACGGGAAAAACCGCGGCCCAGAGCCGGGCCGCGGTAATCGTTTTCCTGTCAGGAGGCGTAGGTCAGCCGGAAGCACGCGCCGGGATCGCCCGCGAACACCACTAGGCCGCCCTCCTCCAGCGCGGCGGAGGTGTCGCCCCACAGGAACGAGGACGCCTTGAGCGTTCCGTCCTTTCCGTAGACGTAGAAGCACGCGTTCTCCGGGACGGCGGCGGTCATGGTCTTTCCGGCTGCCGCCGCGCCCACCCGGTACCACCGGGCGTAGCCGTCCGGCTGGATCGTGGAGCGCACGCCGCTGCGGGCGGAGAGTTCGCGCACGCTGCCGCCGAGCTGATACGCCGAGCCGTTGACCGTCAGGATGCCGTCCTGAAGCACGGCGTCGTTCCCGTCCCGCCCCACGGGCAGGTCATAGATCAGCTCCGACGCGCCGGCAATGCGCATTCCACCCACGTACCCCGGCACAAGCTCCGCCGGCGCGGAAACTCCGGCGGCGGCAGCGGACGCGTCCGCCACGGCAAGGTAGATCTGAGAGGTGTACTTCTCCGCCAGAGGCAGCAGTCCTCCGGCCAGCCGCGTGAGCCACGTGCTCTGCTGGTCCTCCGGGACCGGATTTTCCGGCATCTTCACCATCACATAGTCGCTGGTGGAGACGGGGCCAAGCCCCGGCACCGGCGTATAGCTGCGCTGATAGAGGTAGGTGGAGCCGCTGCTCTCCTTCACCAGCTTCACCGCCGCCGCGCCGGACGCGTCCCGGAAAGAGCCGTCGCTGTAATAGGTCAGCGTCTGATCCGGCACGCCGGCAGCGCTCATCTGGTGGAGCGTCAGCGTTCCGTCCGTGCTGACAGCGAGCTTCACCTGCTGTGCAGTGGTGCCGTAATAGCCGGACTCCGCCGTCAGCGCCGCGGGCATGGCCGCAGGCTTCGCCTCCGGCAGGGAGGGCATCGTCCGGTCCAGCTTCACGCCCCGCGCCGCCAGTGCGTCCGCGAGGATCTGCGCCGCCGCCAGCTCGTTATAGGTGGACAGGCCGCCCGAGGTCAGCACCGCCGCGGCCATGTGATACTCCGGCAGCACCACCAGCGCCGCGTGATAGCGCAGCGTGTCGCCGCCCTTGACCAGGCACTGGATGTTGTTCTGCTCAAAGGGCCAGAACTGCACCGCGTCCCAGCCCAGCCCGTAGGACACCATGCCCAGCGGCTCGTCGGGCCAGATGCCCCGGTCATACTCCGGCGCGGCCATGGCGGCGGTGGACGCGGCGGAGAGCAGCTCCGTCCCCGTCAGCGCGCCGCCGAAGGCGGCGAGATCCTCAGCCTCGGCGTACATTCCGCCCGTGCCGACCACGCCCACGCAGTCCCGGGGAAGGATGCGCTGGGCCGCGTCGCCCGTGCAGACAGCGGCCGGGGACAGGTCCGTTTTCCCGGAAGCAAGATCCGCCGGGGAGAACACGGTGTTCTCCAGCCCCGCGGGCTTGAGCACGGAGCGGACATAGTCCATCAGCTCCATGCCGCTGACGGCCTCTACTACGAGCTGGGCCAGCGTGAAGCCGTCGTTGCAGTAGGCGCTGAACGCGCCCGGCTCCGCCCGGAGCTTCTGCCCCGCCAGCCGGTCCAGAAGCTCATCCGCCGCCTGCTCGTCGTCGTCCCCGAACAGGAACGCGCTGGCCCCGGACGTGCCCATCAGGCCGGAGGAATGGTTCAGCAGCATCCGCACCGTGATCTTCGTGTAGCGGGGGTCGGCCATCCGGAAGCTCTTGAGATACGCCGTCACCGGCGCGTCCAGCGAGAGCTTCCCCTCCTCCGCCAGCTTCATGACCGCCGCCGTGGTGTACATCTTGCTGACGGAGCCGACGCCGTAGAGCGTGCCGCCCACGCCGGCGCCCATCCCTGCGAAGTGGCCCGCGTCCTTCAGGGACGCCGGGATGTTGGCCGCGGTCTGGCTCAGCGTCACCGCGCCGTCCTCCCACAGCGCCCACGACGCGCTCAGCGCGCCGCCGTACTGCATGGCATAGCCAACCGCCGTCTCCGCCGCCTGCTGACGGGCCTGCGGCGCGGGCCTGCGGACCGTCTCCGCCGCCAGTGTGGGGACGCTCAGGCTCACCGCCATGCACAGCGTCAGCGCCAGCGCGGAGATCCGTTTTTTCCAGTTCATACGCTTTTCTCCTTTTCCGTTCCGCCCGCTCACGCGGGCCGTTTTCTCATGGATCTTACACCTTCCAGCCGGTGGAAGGTCAAGCGAAAGCTCTGCGTTTTTTCAAATGGATGGAAAACAGCGCCAGCGCCACGCCCACCGCGCCGCACAGGGCGCACACCGCCAGCATGGCGTTCACGCCGCCCCGGTCGATCACCGCTCCGGCCAGCAGGTTCCCCACCACGCCGCTCAGGCCGTTGGTGGCCACCATCTTCAGCGACTGACCCTGCACCCGGTCCTCCGGCGGGACGTTTTCGTTGGCAAAGTAAACGTTTCCGGGGGTGAACAGTCCGTACCCCAGCATCTGGATGGGCTGGAGGGCCAGCAGCAGCCGCAGGTCGCCGCACAGAAGGAACAGCAGCGGCTTGAGCGCCATGAACACCACGGAGGCCAGCATGACCCGCTCGATCCCGGCCCGCTTCCACAGCCACTGGAACAGCACCGCCCCCGGCAGCTCCGACGCCGCCATCAGAAACAGCGCCACGCCCAGCGTCCCGCTGTCGCCGCCCCGGTCGTTCACGATGTTCACAAGGAAGTTCACCACGGGCATGATGGCCGTCAGCCCGAAGAAGCCCGCGCCCAGCATGGCGGTGAACGCCGGATTGTTTTTCAGGATGTACAGCGCGGAGTGGGCGCGCCCCGTGCTCCGGGCCGCCGGAGCGTCCGTCCGGGAAAAGCGGGGGAACGCCGCCGTGGAGAGCAGCAGCAGAACCACCAGCCCCGCGTGGGTCACCAGCACGGACTCCATGCCGAAGCGGCGCACCTGCTGGCCCGCAAGGACGGAGACAATGGCGTAGGCAAACGCGCCCAGCCCGCGGCCCAGACTGTACCGCACCTCCACGCCCGCATTGAGAAACTGCATGGCCATGGCGTCGATCAGGGGATAGGAATTGGTCTCCACCGCGCCCAGCGCCAGAAAGATCAGCGCCGTTCCGAAAAAGCCGGGACGGGTGAAGTAAAACACGCCGTGGACCGCCAGCGCCAGCAGGATGCACCCGCCGAACAGCGCCTTGAGCGGCACGGAGGGGTGCCGGTCGGCCCACGCGCCCAGCAGCGGCTGGGAGAAAATACCCGCAAAGCAGCCCAGAGCGATGAACACCCCCGCCTGCCCGCTGGAAAAGCCCCGCTCCAGCACGATGGCCGTCTGATAGCCGCTGAACGCAGCCATCATGCCCCAGAACCAGATCTGGACCAGAAAATACATGGCATTGACCCGCCCGCCGGGGGAAAGGCGCCCGCTCATCGTGCGCCCCCCGTCAAAAGCCCCAGCAGCGGCTCGAACTCCACGCCCTCCCGGGGCGGGATGTCCGACGCGGCGGTCCGCACCGCACAGGCGCGGACGAACTCCGCCGCCTGCTCCGCCGCCGCGGGCAGGGACCGCCCCTGCATCAGCGCGCCGGTGAGCACGGAGGCGAACACGTCGCCGGTCCCGTGAAATTCATGGGAGATGTACGCGGTCTGCACCGCCTGCGTCCGCCCCGTTTTCGCGTCGAAGCACATGGCGCCGGTCTTTCCCGGCGTCAGGGACACGCCGGTGAGCACCACGGAGCGCCGCCCGTCCATGCTCAGCTGCTCCACCGTCTCCTCCGGCCCGGGCAGCGCGCCGAAGGGGACCCCCAGCAGCAGCGCCGCCTCCGTCAGATTCGGTGTGATCACGTCCGCCAGCTCGGCAAGCCCTGCCATCCCGGCGCACATCTCGGGCGTATAGGTCTTGTAGACCGCGCCGTGGTCGCCCATCACCGGGTCCACCACCGTCAGCGTGCCGGGGGCACGGAAGTCTCGGAAGAAGCGCTCCACCACGCCGATCTGGCGTGCGCTGCCCAGAAAGCCGCTGTAAATGGCGTCGAACCGCAGGTCCAGCGTCTTCCAGTGGGCGGCAGCCTTTTCCATCTCGTCGGTCATGTCCAGAAAGGTGAAGCCCTCAAAGCCGCCGGTGTGGGTGGAGAGAAAGGCGGTGGGCAGCGGGCAGCACTGCACGCCCATGGCGGACAGGATGGGCAGGGCCACGGTGAGCGAGCAGCGGCCGAAGCCTGACAGGTCGTGGATCGCGGCGGCGCGGAGCGTAGACATATCGGTTCCTCTTTTCTGGCGCACATCGGAGTGCGCAGGCGGTTTTTGCTTCAGTATACGGCAAATTTTCCTATTGTTCAAGAGCCGCGTCCGTGGTAAAATGAGAAAGCGGCGGGAGCTTTCCCCGCCGCCTGCAAAATCAGATATGCGCCTGTGATGGAATTGGTAGACATGCGGGATTTAGGTTCCCGTGCTTTCAGCGTGTGGGTTCGAGTCCCTTCAGGCGCACCACGTCGGAGCAAGCTTTGTATCGCTTGCTCCGACTTATTTTATAAGTCGGAGCGCGTTCACGCCGCTGCTCCTCCTTTTCAGACCGCAAACGCTTCGCTGGTTTGCGGTCTGAGAAAACGGAGGCAAATATGAAAAATTCCAAATCGAACCCGCTTCGCTGGGCTTCGATTCGGGCCGGGAAGTGAGAATGCCGAGCGAAAACCGCTGCAAACGATATTCCGTCTGCAGCGGCTTTTTATACATTTATATTTGTTACCATCGATCAACAAGGGCAGACACGGTTTTGTCGGGCAGAAATGCGCCCATACTGCGTCAAGCCCCTTGACAATACGGCAAGTATTCTCTGCGGGCCTTTTCTTGTCTGAACACACTTCTGCTCCGGCAAAACTGCAAAACACCTGTCAGCGATGAATTTTCGAGTGATTTTTGGCTTTTGAGACGCAGGCTTGCTGGCGCAAGCCAAGGCGAAAAGGGCAAAAAGCGCCGGAAAGACACGCAGACAGGCGTGTTTACCCTTGTTGATCGATGGTATAGTGTAAACGGAAAAACGCGGCTGCGCCAGTGGGCGCAGCCGCGTTTTCGGCGCGTTTTACAGCGCCGCCCGGAGCTTTTCGATCATCCGGTCATATTCCTCGTCGGAAAGATAGGTCCTGCCGGGGTTCATCTCAAACACGCCGCCCCACTCCGTCTCGTCCCGGTACTTGGGGACCAGATGGAAATGCAGGTGGCGGCCCGTGTCGCCGTAGGCGCCGTAATTCACCTTGTCCGGATGGAACGCCGCGTGGATCGCCCGCGCGGCGCGGGCCACATCCGCGAAGAAGGCGCTGCGCGCCTCGTCGTCCAGCTCCACGATCTCGCCCACGTGTTCCCGGTACGCCACGATGCACCGGCCCGGATGGCTCTGCTCCCGGAAAAGAATCAGGGTGCTGACGCCCAGCTCGCAGACGGGGATGCCGAAGGCGTCCAGCAGCTCGCCCCCGGCGCAGTATGCGCAGTTGCAGTCTTTCATAAAGGCTCCTTTCGCGCGGTCACAGGACCACGCCGTCTTTCCAGATAGAGATCTCCCGCGCGTCCCGCAGCTCCGCCTTCGTCCGCTCGCCGCCCGCGATCTTCAAAACGAAGGACAGCAGCCGCTCGCCCGCCGCGTCCAGCGATTCGCCCTGCGCGGCGGCCCCGGCGTTGAAATCCAGCCAGCCGGGCTTGCGGGTAAAGAGGTCGGTGTTGGTGGCGATCTTCACCGTGGGCGCGGGCGCGCCGAAGGGCGTTCCCCGTCCAGTGGTGAACAGGATGATGTGGGCGCCCGCGGCGGTGAGCGCCGTGGTGCTGACCAGGTCGTTGCCCGGCCCGCTGAGCAGGTTCAGCCCCCGCTTCACCGCCGTCCCGCCGTAGGGCAGAACGTCCGTGATCTGGGCGCTGCCGCCCTTCTGCACGCAGCCGCAGGATTTGTCCTCCAGCGTGGTAATGCCCCCGGCCTTATTGCCGGGACTGGGATTTTCGTACACCGTCTGCCCATGGCTGACGAAATAGCGCTTGAACTCCTCCACCATGGCCACGGCCTTTTGAAACACCGTCTCGTCCGCGCAGCGGTCGAACAGGATGGATTCCGCGCCGAACATCTCCGGCGTCTCCGTCAGGATCGTCGTGCCGCCCAGCGCGATGAGCCGGTCGGAAAAACGGCCCACGGCCGGATTGGCCGTGATGCCGGAAAGCCCGTCGGACCCGCCGCACTTCAGCCCCACCACCAGCTCTCCGGCGGGGATCGCCTCCCGACGGAACGACCCGGCGTACTCCGCCAGCTCCGCCAGCAGCCGCGCGCCGTCCGCCAGCTCGTCCGAGGAGTCCTGGCACACAAGGAATTTCACCCGCCGCTCGTCCCATTCGCCCAGCTCCGCGCGGAACTGCTCCATGGTGAGATTTTCGCACCCAAGGCCCACCACCAGCACGCCGCCGGCGTTGGGATGGCGGGCCAGCGCCGCCAGCACCCGGCGGGTCTGGGCGTGGTCGCCGCCCATCTGGCTGCACCCGAAGGGGTGGGTGAAAGCGTATACGCCCTCCACGCCGCCCCGCGCAAGGCGCTGGTTCTCCTGCGCAATCCGGCGGGCCACGGCGTTCACGCAGCCCACCGTGGGCAGGACCCACAGCTCGTTGCGCACCGCCGCCCGGCCGTCCGGACGGCGGTAGCCCTGAAAGGTGCGCGTCGGCATCTCCGGCAGGGGATACGTCTTATGATGATAGGCATAGCTCCCATCCTCGGAAAGGCCCGTGCGCACATTGTGGGTGTGGACCCACGCGCCCGCCGGGATGTCCTCCTTCGCAAAGCCGATCACGCAGCCGTACTTGACGATCTCCCCGCCGGAGGGGATGTCCCGCAGCGCCAGCTTGTGTCCCTGGGGAACATCCTCCCGCAGGACGGGGCAGCCCTCCGGCTGCGCGCCCCGGCTCAGCGGCTCCAGCGCCACCGCCACATTGTCTCTCGGATGGATCTGTACGGTCTTCATAGGCACTCCCGCATGGCCTCGTACATGCCGACGGCCTCGATGCGCTCCAGCGCCGCGGCCGCGGCCTCCTCAAAGCCGGGCAGCTCCGCCAGCGCGCCGTCCCACATCCGCGGCTCGTTCACCACGGCGTGGATGATCTCCCGGGCGCTGCCGCCGCGGTGCCGATCATAAAAGTCCAGCACCCACGCGTCGTCCCGCACCTCATAGGTATCCTCGCCCCGCCGTCCGATCAGGCAGCCCTCGCCCCGCTGGGAGGCGTTGTGGTAAAAGGTGACGTACGCCGCAAAGGAAAACGTCAGCCGCCGGGGAAGCGTCCCCGTCCGGCGCACATAATCCGTCACGCTGGGCAGGACCCGCGCCTTCCACTTCGCCGTGGAGTTCAGGGCGATGGACAGCAGCGCGTGGTCGATATAGGGGTTGTTGAACCGCTCCGCCACCGCGTCCGCGAACTCCTCCAGCTCCGCCCGGGGCAGGTCCAGCGTGGGGATGATCTCCTGCCGGACGGTCCCGTCCAGAAAGCCGCGGATGACCTCGTCCTCCATGCAGCCGCGGACGATGTTCTGCCCCGCCAGATACGCGCCCAGCACCATGGAGGTGTGCGCGCCGTTGAGGATACGGACCTTGCGCTCCTTATAGGGCGCGTAATCGTCCACCAGCCGGACCGGAAGGCCCGCCTTTTCAAAGGGCAGCTCCCGGGCAAGGCTCTCCGGCGCCTCCACAATCCACGCGCCGAACAGCTCCCCGGTATCCAGCAGCCGGTCCTCATAGCCCAGCTCCCGGCACAGGTCCTCCGCCTCCGCCTTGGGATAGCCGGTCACGATGCGGTCCACCAGCGTGGAGCAGATGTGGTTCTCCCGCTCCAGCCAGATGAGAAAGCTCTCCTCCAGCCCCCACGCGGCGGCATAGCGCAGCAGGCACTCCCGCAGCAGGTCGCCGTTGTGGTCGTTCAGCTCGCAGGGCAGGATCCAGAAGCCCGGAAGGCCCACCTGAAAGCGCCGGTACAAAAAGGCCGTCAGCTTGGCCGGAAAGCTGGCGGGGGGCGCGTCCTCGGCGCCGCAGGCGGGGTCGAACACGATGCCCGCCTCCGTGGTGTTGGAGACGATGAAGCGCAGGTCCGGATTTTCGGCGCAGGCCAGCAGCTCCTTCCAGTCCCGCTTGGGATCCAGACACCGGGACACGCAGGAGATCACCCGCGCGCGGGACTCCCCGCGCCCGTTCTCCCGTCCCCGGAGGATCAGGGTGTACAGCCCGTCCTGCTGCGTAAAGCAGTCCGCGGCCTCCGGGTGCCCGCCCCGGGGCTGCACCAGCACCACCTTGCCGTTGAACCCGGCCTTTTCGTTCATCTCGTCGATAAAGTGATCGACAAAGGCCCGCAGAAAGCCGCCCTCGCCGAACTGGAGGACCCGTTCCGGGGCCTCCCGCAGAAGATAGCCGCCGTACGCCTGACGCGCCAGCGTCTCATAGCAGAGCCGATCCATGTCATTCCGCCTTTCGCTGTTGAGTTTCCCTCCATGCGCTGAGCACGCTCAGGATAATGGACACGAGCAGCAGAGCCGTGCAGACCGCCACCAGCCCCATGCCGGCCCGGATTCCGGCCCGCTCCGCCGCGAAGCCCACCAGCGCGGGCGTAAGGATGCCCCCCGCGCTGCCAGTAAAGATCATCACGCTGCACCCCAGATCGTTGCCCTTGACGCACTCGCTGCCGAAGGCAAAGGCCGTGGGGTAAATGGTGGCCATGAAAAAGCCCGCGCACACCAGAGCGGCAATGATGACCGCCGGCGTCCGGCTGAAGAACATGACCAGAAAAGAGAGGAAAAAGCCGACGCCGTCCGTCAGCAGCAGGGCGCTGCGGGAGACCCGGCCCGTCAGGGACGCGCCCGCCATCCGCCCCAGAAAGATGGCCAGCCAGAGCAGGCTGTTCATCATCTGGGAGTGGGCGGCGCTGAGGATGCCCATGTCCTGAAAATACGTGACCAGCCATCCGGCCACGGCGTATTCCGCCGAAATGTAGAAAAGCAGCATCGCCGCGCCCAGCCAGAAGCGCCGGACCTTCAGGAAGCTGCGGTCCACCGTTTTGATGGACCGCCCTCCCCCCTCCGGCGGCAGGGGCATCCGGGCGTACACCGCCAACTGGCTGACGCACAGCAGCGTCAGTCCCGCAGCCATCACGCGCCAGCCCGCCGACGGCCACCGCCCCATGAACAGGAGCAGCACCAGCGGCGACGACAGCGCGCCCACCGCGTAGCACCCGTGCAGCAGGTTATAGCCCCGGACGGCCTTCTCCCCCGGCAGGGTGGAGATCATCGTGTTGGCAAAGTTGGAGTTCCCGCCCCGGGCCACGCCGGTCATCAGGCACGCGGCCGTCAGCAGCGCCGGCGCGCCGGCCCCGCTGGCGAAGATCAGATACGCCGCCGCCATCCACACGGCGGTGAGCAGGATGCTCCGCCGCCGTCCCAGATATACCGGCAGAAAGCCCGCCGCCAGAACGGAGAGGAGATTTCCCACCGACTGGCAGGCCAGCAGCACGCCGGAAAGCTCATAGCTCAGCCCGTAGGTCTGGCGCAGGATGGGGATGAACGAGCCGAGGGGCTGGGACGCCGCCCCGCTGACGAAAAACGCGAACAGCGTGCAGCGGAGCAGGCGGTCCTCCCTCTGGGACGTGTTTTCCATAAAAGCACCGCGTTACAGGCCGAAGTACCGGGCCGCGTTCTGGTAGCAGACGCCCTCCACGATCCGGCGCAGGGCCTGCTCGTCGTTGGGGTACTCGCCGTTCTCTACCCACCGGCCCAGCAGATTGCACAGGATGCGGCGGAAATAGTCGTGGCGCGCATAGCTGAGGAAGGAGCGGGAATCCGTCAGCATCCCCACGAAGTTGCCCAGAATGCCGAGACTGGCCAGCGAGCGCATCTGCGCCTCCATGCCGTCCTTTGTGTCGTTGAACCACCACGCGGAGCCGTGCTGGATCTTTCCGGGCAGGTCGGCGGACTGGAAGCAGCCCAGCAGCGTCCCCAGCTGGGCGTTGTCGGCGGGGTTGAGAGAGTAGAGGATTGTCTTGGGGCACTCGCCCGTCTCGTCCAGCGCGGAGAGGAACGCCGCGATGCTCTCGCCGCAGGTGTTCTGGGCGATCATGTCAAAGCCGGTGTCCGGCCCCATCTTGGCAAACATCCGGGCGTTGACGTTCCGGGCGCAGGAATAGTGGAGCTGCATGGCGATATCCAGCCGCTGATAGGCGCGGCCCAGATGGAGCAGCACGGCGGTCTGGTAGATCTCCGTCTCCTCCACCGTCAGCGTCTCGCCCCGCATGGCCTTCTGATAGGCCGCGTCGGCCTGCGCCGCCGTGCCGGGACGGAAGGGGATGTAGTCCAGACCGTGGTCGCTGGCGCGGCAGCCCAGGCTCTTGAAGAATTCCAGCCGCGCCGTCAGTGCGCGGCAGACCTCCTCCGTGCTCTCCAGCCGCTCCGCGCCCACGCTGGCGGCCAGACGGCCGATGTACTCAGCGAAGCCGGGCTTGGAGATGTTGATGGCCTTGTCCGGGCGGAACGAGGGGCAGACCTTGACCCGCACCGCGGGATCGGCGGCCAGCTTCACGTGCCACTCCAGAGAGTCCACGGGGTCGTCGGTGGTGCCGATCATGGCCACGTTGGCCTTTTCGATGATGCCGCGCACCGTCAGCTTGGGATCGTTCTGCAGCTTTTCGTTGCAGAACGCCCACGCCTCCGCCGCGGTCTTTGCGGAGAGGGGCTTATCGTACCCGAAGAACTGCCGCAGCTCCAGATTGCACCAGTGGTACATGGGGTTTCCGATGGACAGCTCCAGCGCCTGCGCAAATTTTTCAAAGCGCTCAAAGCCCGGCTTGTCCCCGGTCACATACGCCTCGTCCACGCCGTTGGAGCGCATCAGGCGCCACTTGTAATGGTCGCCGAAATACGTTCCGTCCGGGTTCCCGCCGCCCAGCCAGACCTCGGCCAGATCGTGGAATCGGCGGTCCTCGCAGATCTCCCGGGGCGGGATGTGGCAGTGATAGTCCACCAGCGGCAGCCCCGCGGCGTAGGTGTGGTAAAGGTGTCTCGCGGTGTCGGTCTCCAGCAGGAAGTCCCGGTCCATAAACTCTCTCATGGCAATGGGCGCGGCGGTGTTTCCGGGCCGCGCCGCCCTCCTTTTCCTTGATTTGTTCAGCGCCTGATGTCGTAGCTCATGTTCATCAGGCTGCGGATGCTCTCCGCGTCGTCGGTGATGTTTCCGTCGCCGTGGATGGTGTGCTTGATGACGCTGCTGGCCACGGCGAAGCTGACCGTCTCCTCCGGTCCATAGCCCTTCATCATGGCGTAGATCAGCCCGGCGGCGAAGGCGTCTCCCCCGCCCACCCGGTCCAGAATGTGAAAGCTGAACGTCCGGCTCTCATAGGTCCTTCCGTCAAGCCACATGAACGCCTTCAGGGCGTTTTCGCTGCCGCTGTGAACGTAGCGCACGTGGCGGGCGATGCACTTGAGATTTGGATACCGCGCCGCGAACGCGCGGAACACCTCGTCCTGCCGGTCATAGTCCGGCTGGAGCGGAAGGCCGTCCTTCCAGTCGCCCCGGCTGTGGTCGGCCTCGTCCCGCCAGAGATGGTACGGCTCGATCCCCAGCAGCACGTCCACGCAGGGAAGGCATTGGGTGCAGAAGTCCCGCGCCTGCTCCCAGCTCCACAGGGCGCTGCGGAAATTCCCGTCGAAGCTGACGGTCATCCCCTTTTCCCGGGCGGTGCGCAGACAGTCCAGCACCAGCCGGGCGCACCCCGGCGAGAGCGCCGGGGTGATGCCGCTGAGATGGAGCCAGTCGTACCCCTCCAGCAGCGCGGAGAGGTCCACCCGGCTGAAATCGTATTCCGCCATGGCGCTGTGGCGCCGGTCGTAGATGACCTTGCTGGGGCGGATGCCGAAGCCCGTCTCCAGATAATAGGTCCCCAGCCGGTGGGTCGGAGTCTCCTCCGGGGTGGAGAGGATCACCGGCGCGCAGTGAACGTCGTTGCTGCGCAGCATCCGCACGGCGCTTTTGCCCAGGCTGTTGTTGGGGACCACGCTGAAAAAGGTGCTGTCGATCCCCAGATTCGCCAGCGCCAGCGCAATGTTGGCCTCGCTGCCGCCGTAGCTTGCGGCAAAGGAGTTGGCCGCGCGGATCTTTTCATAGTCCGGCGGCGTCAGCCGGAGCATGATCTCTCCGGCGGTGATGAACCGCGGCGCGCGGACGGCGCTGTCCATCCGCCTTACCGCTGGACGCGGCCGGAGCCGTCGCCGCCGGCCAGCTTCTCCACCTCCGCAACGGTGACGCGGTTGTAGTCGCCCTCCACCGAGTGCTTCAGCGCGGAGGCCGCCGCCGCGAACTCCACGGCGTCCTGCGCGGACTTCCCGCTGCGCAGCGCGTAGATCAGGCCCGCGCCGAAGCTGTCGCCGCCGCCCACGCGGTCCACGATGTGGAGGTGATAGCTCTTGGAGAAGCAGCACTCCTGCCCGTCATAGAGCATTCCGGCCCAGTCGTTGTCGCTGGCGGAGATGGAGGTGCGCAGCGTGATGGCGACCTTTTCAAAGCCGAAGCGCTCCATGAGCTGGCGCGCCACGCTGCGGTAGCCCTCCCGGTCCAGCTTGCCGCCGTAAATATCGGTGTTTTCCGCCTCGATGCCGAACACGTCCTTGGCGTCCTCCTCGTTGGAAATGCACACGTCCACGTATTCGCACAGGGCGGTCATGGTCTCTCTTGCCTGCTCACGGGTCCACAGCTTGCCGCGGTAGTTCAGGTCGCAGGAGATCTTGACGCCCCGCTTCTTCGCCGCGCGGCAGGCGTCGGCACAGATGGCCGCCACGTTGGGGCCGAGGGCCGGGGTGATGCCGGTGAAGTGGAACCAGTCCGCGCCGTCAAAAATGGCGTCCCAGTCGAAATCCTCCGGCTGCGCCTCCTGAATGGCGGAGTGGGCGCGGTCGTAAATGCAGACGCTGCCCCGCTGGGACGCGCCCTTTTCCAGAAAATAGATGCCCACGCGGCTGCCGCCCCGGACGATCTTGGAGGTGTCCACGCCGAAATACCGCAGGGAATCCACCGCCGCCTGTCCGATGGCGTGGGCGGGCAGCTTGGTGACATAGGCCGTGTCCACGCCGAAATTGGCCAGCGACACGGCGACGTTGGCCTCGCCGCCGCCGAAGGTGGCCTGCATCTGATCGTTCTGGAAGAAACGGTAGTACCCGTTGGGGGCCAGCCGCAGCATGATCTCGCCAAACGTAATGACTTTTCCCATAATCAAACCTCTTTCAAGCCGTTGCGGCCTTATTTCTGCACCAGATGGACGGCGAATCCGCCGATCTCATCCTTGAGATAGATGGACTTGGCCGCGCCCTTCGCGTCCGTTTTGCGGGTGGACTCGTCAAAGGCCGCGCCCTGAAGCTCCAGATGATAGACCGCCCGGTCCACGCTGTTGGTCCCGATGGCCAGATGCCCCCGGGTGCCGAGGAACGGCGTCTTCATGCACTCCACCGCGGTCCCCGCGAAAATGGAGGAGTTGCCCGGACGGTACTCAAGGCCCAGCAGAGCGCAGAACGACCGCGCCGTGCGCTCCGCCTCCGCCTCGTCGGCGCAGTTGATCCCCACGTGGCGCAGCTCAAAGCCCAGCATGGTCTTCACCGCCTCTCTGGAGATGCGGGTGATCTCGTCCCACTGTCCGCCGGAGATCAGGTCCTTTTTCACCATCCACGTCCCGCCGCAGGCGGCCACGCGGTCAAAGGAGAGGTAATCCATCAAATTCTTCGTGTTCACGCCGCCGGTGGGCATGAAGTCCAGCGGGAACACCGGCGCCAGCGCCTTGAGGAAGCTCACGCCGCCGGACTGCTCCGCCGGGAAGAATTTCACCAGCTTCAGCCCCGCGTTCACCGCCCGGGTCATATCGGACGCGTTGGCGCAGCCCGGCAGCACCGGAACGCCCTTTTCCACGCAGTAGTTCACCAGCGTCTCGTTATAGCCCGGAGAGACGATGAACCGCGCTCCGGCCGCCAGCGCGCGGTCGCACTGCTCCAGATTCAAAACGGTCCCCGCGCCTACCAGCACCTCCGGGCACTCCCGGGCGATCCGGCGGATAGCCTCCTCGCCCGCTGCCGTGCGGAACGTGACCTCTGCGGCGGGCAGACCCCCCGCGGTCAGCGCCCGGGCCAGCGGGACGGCCTTTTCAGCGTCGTCAATGGCGATGACCGGGACGATCCCCGTGCGGGAGAGCCTTTGCAGCACTTCATTCATAATCCGTGTTCCTCCTATGATCTTCAGGTCGGCATTTGCCCGCGTTAAGAGCGATGTCGCTTTTATTATAATACTTGTATACTAGAAAACAATTAGAGAAAAAAGAAAATTTCCACCTGCACTTTTGTGGAAATATCTTAAACGGAGCCGCCGCAGCGGTCCAGCACCCGCTCCGCCGGGACCCGGCGGACGATCCGCTCCCACGCCGCCGCGCTGTATTCCGCCTCCGGCAGGAGGAAGGCCCGTCCCGGCGCGGCGTACAGGTAGATGCAGCCCTCCACGCGGTAGGCGCGGAAGATCTGCTCCCAGCGGTACTCCGCCCGTTCCTTTCCCGCCGCGACGGATACGCCGTCCTCGCCCAGACGCAGCGTGTATACGATCCGCCGTCCATCCAGCCCCATGCGCTTCGCCTGACGGCGGACGGAACACACATAACTGACCACATAGACCAGCGGAAGCCCCAGCCCCACCGTCAGCAGCACGCCGCCC
Source organism: uncultured Oscillibacter sp. (assembly GCA_934574045.1). Classification (GTDB taxonomy): domain Bacteria; phylum Bacillota; class Clostridia; order Oscillospirales; family Oscillospiraceae; genus Oscillibacter. The sequence continues at coordinate 75,443 of CAKTMK010000001.1, forward strand.
AGCAGGCCTGCGCCCTCCCGGCTGCCGCGCATGGTGAGACACACCGCCGCGAACATCGACATCAGTGCGGCGAACAATGCCGGCGAGCGCCAGCGCTTCCGAACGGAAAACGCATCGAAGACGGCAAATCGACGAAAGGCCGCCGCGTCGATCCGCGCGGGGACCAGCAGTTCCGTTTCCCTGTTCATAGCAGCTCCCTCTCCGCCCGGTCCCGCCGGACGGTCCTTTCCGTGTCGTTTCCGCGCGGATCTGCGCCGCCTGTCGGCGGGCGTCTGCGCGCACATCTAATAATGTATCCGTTCCCCGCGGACCGCGCTTCCACGGCCCGCCCCCGGGCGCTCCGGCCGGAGCATCCTGTCGGAAAAGCGCGCCGGCGTACGGCGCTCTCCGTCGGGTCCGCCGGCAATTTTCTCCCCCGCGCGGGAAAGGGTCAGTTCCTTTTTAACAAATCTGCCGGGATAAAATCAAGTACCGCCGCCATTTTTTGGGGTTCTGCACAAATCCTCCTATCCGTTTTCTACTAGTATACTAGTTGACGGGTAACGCCATTTCGTGTTACAGTAAATTTGCGTTAAGAGTGCGACCCTTTTTAAGCAATTAAAAATTATTTGTTTTAGGAGGACCCACACGATGAAAAAGATGCTTTCTGCTCTTCTTGCCTCGCTGATGCTGCTCAGCCTTGCCGGCTGCGGCGGTTCCAGCAGCGCTCCCGCGCAGTCCAGCCCCGCCCCCGCGCAGTCCGCGGCGGCCTCCGGCGACGTCTCTTCTGATCCCAAGGTCACTCTGGTCTATGCTGAGGTCAACCCCGCCGATACCATCGTCGGCCAGACCGCCGCTCACTTCAAGGAGAGAGTCGAAGAGCTCTCCGGCGGCTCCATCACCATCGACGTGCAGTACAGCGGCGTGCTCGGCTCTGAAAACGACGTGCTCGACGCCATGCTGGGCGGCTCTACCTCCATTGACATGTCCCGTATCTCCGCCTTCGCTCTGAACAGCTACGGCGCGCAGAAATCCATGCTGCTGTCCATCCCCTTCACCTTTGAGAACCGCCAGCACTTCTGGAACTTCGCCAACAGCGATCTGGCCGCCGAGTTCCTCAACGAGCCTCAGGAGCTGGGTCTCCCCCTGCGCGGCATCTTCTACGGCGAGGAGGGCTTCCGCCACTTCTTTACGGTGGACCCCATCTCCGGCATTGAGGATCTGGCCGGCATGAAGCTGCGCGTGTCCAACGACCCCATTATGAACGGCATGGTTGAGGGTCTGGGCGCGGCCCCCACGGTCGTCTCCTTCGGCGAGCTGTACTCCGCCCTTCAGACCGGCGTTGTGGACGGCGCCGAGCAGCCCATCGCCAACTATAAGTCCAACGCCTTCAACGAGGTGGCCAACAACCTGATCCTTGACGGCCATACTCTGGGCGCCATCCAGTGCGTCATCACCGACAACGCCTGGGCCAAGCTGACCCCGGCCCAGCAGGAGGTCATCATGCAGGCCGGCCGCGACACGCAGGAGTTCAACGCGGGCCTTTCCGAGAACGCCGAGAACATGGTCCTTGACGAGCTGAAGGCCGCCGGCTGCAACGTGGTCGAGGTCGCCGACAAGTCCGTCTGGGCCGACGCCTGCAAGACCGTCATTGAGGAGAACACCAAGTCTCAGGCCGAGCTGTATCAGAAGATCCTGGATCTGAAGTGATCCCGGTGCGGCGTCTGCACCTTACATGATACGAGTGCGGGGGGCGCGGGAAAACTGCCCGCGCCCCCTCGCTTTCTGTCTGGAATGTTCTGTTTATAAGGAGAAAATTATGCCGAAGATTTTTATCGCACTGGATAAGATCAAGCCGGCGTACGACGCGACCTATCGGGTGGTCATGTTCGTCTGCAAGCTGCTGCTGGTGGCGGACATCCTCATCACCTCCTACGCCGTCGCCGGGCGCTTCCTCAACAAGTACATCCCCTTCATCACCGACCCCGCGTGGAGCGAGGAGGTCGTTCTGACCCTGATGAGCTACATGGCGGTCCTCTCCGCCGCGCTGGCCATCCGCCGGGGCGCCCACATCCGCATGACCGCTTTCGACGTGTATCTGCCCAAAACCGTGGTCAAGGCGCTGGACGTTCTGGCCGATGTGGCCGTTCTGGCTCTGGGCCTTATCATGGTCGTCGTCGGCTGGCGCTACGCCACCACGCTGGGTGGACGCGGCTCGTACGTCTCCATGCCCTGGCTGTCCCGCTTCTGGATGTATTTCCCGGTCCCGCTGGCGGGCGCGGCCATGATCATCTTTGAGATCGAGTCCATTTATGAACATATCAGATCCTTCTTTGTGAAGGAAGAAGAAACGGAGGGGAACGCCTGATGGATGCTCAGACTCTTGCGATCATTGTTCTGCTGGGCAGCTTCTTCCTGATGATCCTGCTCCGCTTTCCCATTGCCTACGCCGTGGGGCTTTCCTCCGTGTTCTGCCTGCTGGTGCAGGGCGCGAATCTGGCCGACGTGTGCCGCCTGATGGTCAAGGGCATCAGCTCGTTCTCGCTGATGGCCGTTCCGTTCTTCATCACCATGGGCGTGCTCATGGGCTCGGGCGGCATCTCCGAAAAGCTGATCGCGCTGGCCAACGCCTGCGTGGGCTGGATGCGCGGCGGCCTTGCCATGGTGAACGTGGTGGCATCCTACTTCTTCGGCGGCATCTCCGGCTCCGCCGCGGCGGACACCGCCTCCATCGGCTCCATCATGATCCCCATGATGGTGGACGAGGGCTATGACGCCGACTTCTCCACCGCCGTCACCATCACCTCCTCCTGCGAGGGCCTGCTGGTCCCGCCCAGCCACAACATGGTCATTTACGCCACCACCGCCGGAGGCATCTCCGTGGGCAGCCTGTTCCTGGCGGGCTATCTCCCCGGCGCGCTGCTGGCCCTGTCCCTGATGGTCGGGTCCTACATCATCTCCGTCAAGCGCAATTATCCCAAGGGTGACAAATTCAACCTGCGCAATTTCTTCCGCCAGCTGGCCGTGTCCGGCTGGGCGCTGGCCGCGGTCATCATCGTGGTCATCGGCGTGGTGGCCGGCTACTTCACCGCCACCGAGTCCGCCGCCATCGCCGTCATTTACTCCCTGATCGTCTCCGTGTTCATTTACCGCGGTCTGGACTGGAAGGGCGTGTGGCGCGAGCTGGGCAGCTGCGTGGACACGCTGGGCATCGTCCTCATCCTGATCGCCACCTCCGCCGTGTTCGGCAACTGCCTGACCATGCTGCACGTGCCGGAGCTGGCCGCCAACGCCATCGTGGGCCTGACGGACAACCGCGTGATCCTGATCCTGCTGCTCAACCTGATCCTGCTGATCCTCGGCTGCATCATGGACATGGCCCCCATCATCCTGATCGCCACGCCCATCCTGCTGCCCATTGCCACGCAGTACTGCGGGCTGGACCCCGTGCAGTTCGGCATCATCGTGGTCCTCAACTGCGGCATCGGCCTGCTGACGCCGCCGGTCGGCGCGGTGCTGTTCATCGGCTCCGGCGTCGCCAAGCTGCCCATGGAAAAGGTGGTCAAGGGCACCCTGCCCTTCTACCTGTGCATGATCGTCACCCTGCTGCTGATCTCCTTCATTCCGGACATCAGCCTGATCCTGCCCAAGGTCTTCGGCGGGTACATCCCCGTGAGCTGACCCATATTCGCACAGGAGGAACGACACAATGAAAATGACATTCCGCTGGTACGGCTCCAACAGTGACAGCGTCACGCTGAGCCAGATCAAGCAGATCCCCGGTATGACCGGCCTGATGGGCTTTCTGGATTACAAGCCCGCCGGAGAGGTCTGGACCGAAGAGGAGATCAAGTCCTATATCGACGAGGTCCACGCCGCCGGTCTTGAGTGCGAGGTGATCGAGTCCGTCAACGTCCACGAGGACATCAAGATGGGCCTGCCCTCCCGGGACCGGTACATTGAAAACTACTGCACCACCATCCGCAATCTGGCCAAATACGGCGTAAAGGTCATCGTTTACAACTTCATGCCCGTGTTCGACTGGCTGCGCACCGACCTGGCCCGCGTCATTCCAGAGGACGGGTCCAACAGCCTGTACTTCGACGAGGCGGACCTCGGCACCATGGGGCCGCTGGAGATCGTGCGCAGCACCATCGAAAACTCCAACGGCTTCTCCCTCCCCGGCTGGGAGCCGGAGCGCCTCGCGGAGCTGGAGACCACGCTGGAGCGCTACAAGACCATCACGCCGGACGATCTGCGCGCCAACTACAAGTATTTTCTGGACGGCATCATCCCCACCTGCGAGGAGTGTGGCGTGGTGATGGCCTGCCACCCGGACGATCCGGGCTGGCCCATCTTCGGCCTGCCCCGCATTGCCCACTCTCAGGCGGACTTTGACAAGATCGTGGCCCTGCACGACTCCCCCAGCAACGCCGTCTGCCTGTGCACCGGCTCCCTCGGCTCCAATCCCGACAACCGGGACATTCCCGCCATCATCCGCCACTTCGGCGAGATGGGGCGCATCGGCTGCCTGCACGTGCGCAACATCAAGTTCCTGGGACACCACAAGTTCCGCGAGTCCGCCCACCTGTCCTCCACCGGCGATCTGGATCTTTTCGAGATCATGAAGGCCGTGTACGACACCTGCCCCGATACCTACATCCGGCCAGACCACGGCCGCATGATCTGGGGCGAGGTGGGCCGCCCGGGCTACGGCCTGTATGACCGCGCGCTGGGCGCCACCTATCTCAACGGCCTGTGGGAGGCCATCTGCAAGCTGTCTGCAAAGTAAGGAGGAGCGCTTCATGAAGCTCAGCTATGAAAGCCTGAAGGACCGGGCCGCGTGGGAGGCGGCGGGCGTGAAGCTGCCCGGCTTTGACTGGAAGGAAATGCACGCCGAGACCGAGGCACGCCCCACATGGGTCCACTTCGGCTCCGGCAGCCTGTTCCGCGCGTTCCACGCCATGCTCCAGCAGTCCCTGATCGAGCAGGGGCTGGTCAAGGGCGGACTGTATACCGCCGAGACCTTTGACTATGAGATCGTGGAAAATACCTACGCCCCCTATGACAACCTGACGCTGGCGGTCAGCCTGCTGCCCGACGGCAGCATGGAAAAGACCGTGGTCGGCTCCGTGGCCGGGGCGCTGCGGGCGGACCCCGCGTATCCGGAGGATTACGAGCGGCTGCGGGACATCTTCCGCAGTCCCTCCCTCCAGCTCATCACCTTTACCATCACGGAAAAGGGCTACGCCCTCACCGATCTGCACGGCGCGTTCACTCCGCTGGCGCAGGCGGACTTTGCCGCCGGTCCCCACAAGGGCGCGCTGGCCATGAGCAAGGTGGCCTCGCTGCTGCTGGACCGCTTCCTCGCCGGAGGCGTGCCCATGGCCGTGGTCAGCACGGACAACTGCTCCCGCAACGGCGAAAAGCTGCGCGCGGGCGTGGTGACGATGGCGGAAAAGTGGCTGGAAAACGGGCTGGTGCCGGAAGCGTTCGTCCGCTGGGTGGAGAACGAGGAGACCGTCTCCTTCCCGTGGACCATGATCGACAAGATCACGCCCCGGCCCGCCGAGGTGGTGGAAAAGGCGCTGGCCGAGGCCGGCATTGAGGATCTCGGCATCACCGTCACCGCCAAGGGCGGCTACACCGCCGCGTTTGTCAACGCGGAAAAGCCCCAGTATCTGGTCATCGAGGACCGCTTCCCCAACGGGCGTCCCCCGTTGGAGAAGGCGGGCGTCTACATGACGGACCGGGACACGGTGAACCGCGTGGAGAAGATGAAGGTCATGACCTGCCTGAACCCGCTGCACACCGCGCTGGCGGTGTACGGCTGCCTGCTGGGATATGACACCATCGCCTCCGAGATGCGCGACCCGGCGCTGCACGCGCTGGTGGAGAAGATCGGCTACGTCGAGGGGATGCCCGTGGTGGTGGACCCCGGCATCATCAAGCCCATGGACTTCATCCACGAGGTCATTGACCAGCGCCTGCCCAATCCCTATATGCCGGACACGCCGCAGCGCATCGCCTGCGACACCAGCCAGAAGATCCCCATCCGCTTCGGCGAGACCATCCGGTCCTACGCCGCCCGGCCCGACCTGGACCCCGCCGCGCTGACCTTCATCCCGCTGGCCATCGCCGGATGGCTGCGGTATCTGCTGGCCGTGGACGACGAGGGAAAGCCCATGACCTGCAGCGGCGACCCCATGCTGGAGTCCCTTCAGTCCCAGCTTGCGGGCGTGGAGCTGGGCCGCCCGGAGACGCTGGGCGAAAAGCTCCGTCCCATTCTCTCCAACCCCGTGCTGTTCGGGTCCGACCTTACGGAGCTGGGTCTGAGCGAAAAGATCGAGGACATGACGCGCCAGCTTCTCGCCGGCCCCGGCGCTGTGCGCGCGACATTGGAACGGTATCTGAAAAACTAATATACAAGTTTTCTTCACGCGTTCTTGACGCGGCCGTCTCAATCCTGTATCCTCTTATTCAGGAGGCGATAGCATATGCACATACTGGACCGTCTTCCGCGAGAGACCGGCCGCGAATACGCTCTGCGCATCATCAAGGAAAACATCATCAATCTGGAGCTTGCTCCCGGGAGCCAGATCAGCGAAAACGAGCTTTCGGCGGAAATGGGTCTCTCCCGCACGCCGGTCCGGGAGGCGCTCATCGAGCTTTCCAAGGTCAAGATCGTGGAGATCCACCCTCAGAAGCGAAGCGTCGTATCCCTGATCGACTACGATCTGGTGGAAGAATCCCGCTTCATGCGCCATCTGCTGGAGTGCGCCGTGGTGCAGCTGGACTGCGAGATGGCGTCGCCGGAGGATATCAAGCGGCTTCAGGAAAACGTCCAGCTCCAGAACTTCTATCTGGACAATTTCTATACCGAGCAGCTTCTCCCGCTGGACAACGCGTTCCACGGGATCCTGTTCGACATTGCCCGCAAGTCCCAGATCTTTTCCCTGATGAGCAACATCTCCATCCATTTCGACCGGGTGCGCAGCATGGCGCTCTCCTCGGTGAAAAACCTGAAGATCGTGCAGGATCATGAGAACATCGTCAGCGCCATCGCCCGGCGGGACGCCGCGCAGGCCCGGGACCTGATGGAGCAGCACCTCAGCCGCTATAAGATCGACGCTGCGGCGATCCGCGAGAAGTATCCGCAGTACTTTGTCTGAACAAAACGCCGGCAGAGGGCGGGCGCCGACGGCGCCCGCCCTCCGCGCGCGAAAGGAGCCTTTTATGGATCTTCCGAAAAAGGGGCAGCGCTGGGTCCTTCACAACGACGTGCTCCCCCAGCCCGCCGGACCCGGCGTGGTCCGCCGGGTGCTGGCCTATACGGACGAACTGATGTGCGTGGAAAACACGTTTGAGACCGGCGCCGTCGGCCCGCTGCACAGCCATCCCCACACCCAGATCACCTATGTGGCGGAGGGCGTCTTTTCCTTTACCATCGGCAGCGAGACCCGCACCGTCCGCCGGGGGGACGCCCTGCTCAAGACCGACGGCGTGGAGCACGGCTGCACTTGCTTGGAGGCGGGCGTCCTGCTGGATGTGTTCTCCCCCATGCGGCAGGACTTCATCTGATTTTCGAAAGGAAGCTGTGACTATGGATATTCGTTATTCCGCAAATCCGCAGGATGTGAAGCGCTATACCACGGAGGAGCTGCGCCGGGAGTTTCTCATCGAGTCCCTGTTCCGCCCCGGCGAGCTGACGGCGGTGTACAGCCACGTGGACCGCATGGTGACCATGGGCTGCATGCCCGCCGGCGCGCCGGTGTCCATCGAGCAGGGCATCGACGTGTGGGCCAGCTTCGGCACCCGGTTCTTTCTGGAGCGGCGGGAGGCCGGTCTTTTCAATCTGGGCGGCCCCGGCCGCGTGACGGTGGACGGGACGGTCTACCCCATGGACTATAAGGACTGCCTGTACATCACCCGGGGCGCGAAGGAGGTCCTTTTCTCCAGCGACGATCCCGCCGCCCCCGCCAAATTCTACATCGTCTCCGCCCCCGCCCACCGCAGCTATGAGACGCGCCTGCTGCGTCTGGCGGACGCGGCCAAGCGGCCCTGCGGCGACCCGGCTCTGTCCAACCGGCGGGTCATCAACCAGTTCATCCACCCCGACGTGCTGCCCACCTGCCAACTCTCCATGGGCATGACCGTGCTGGAGCCGGGCAGCGTCTGGAACACCATGCCCGCCCATACCCACGAGCGGCGCATGGAGGTCTATTTCTACTTTGAGCTTCCCGAGGATCAGGCGGTCTTTCACCTGATGGGACAGGGGCAGGAGACGCGCCATCTGGTCCTGCACAACGAGCAGGCCGTCATCTCCCCCTCCTGGTCCATCCACGCGGGGGCCGGGACCTGTAACTATGCCTTTATCTGGGCCATGGGCGGGGAAAATCAGACGTTTGACGACATGGACGCCATTCCCGTCTCCGACCTGCGCTGAGGAGGACGCATTCTATGGACATTCTGAGTTCCTTTTCCCTTGCGGGCCAGACCGCTCTGGTGACGGGCGGGGCTTACGGCCTGGGCTTCGCCATGGCGCGGGCGCTGGCCGGCGCGGGCGCCCGCGTCGCCTTCAACTGCCGCAGTCAGGAAAATCTGAACAAAGCGCTGGCGGATTATGCCGCCTGCGGCGTGGACGCCCGGGGTTATCTGTGCGACGTGACCGACGAGACGCAGGTAGCCCGTCTGGTGGAGACCATTGAAAACGACCTCGGCCCCATCGACATTCTGGTAAACAACGCGGGCGTGATCCGCCGCGTGCCCATGACGGAGATGAGCACGGAGGAGTTCCGTCAGGTGGTGGACATCGACCTTGTGGGGCCGTTCATCTGCGCCAAGGCGGTCATTCCCGGCATGGCCGACCGCGGCCACGGCAAGATCATCAACATCTGCTCCATGATGAGCGAGCTGGGCCGGGAGACGGTCAGCGCCTACGCCGCCGCCAAGGGCGGGCTGAAAATGCTCACCCGCAACATCTGCGCGGAATACGGCGGCGCGAACATCCAGTGCAACGGCATCGGCCCCGGCTACATCGCCACGCCCCAGACCGCGCCCCTGCGGGAGCGCCAGCCGGACGGCAGCCGCCACCCCTTCGACCAGTTCATCGTCTCCAAGACCCCGGCGGGCCGCTGGGGCGTGCCGGAGGATCTGATGGGTCCGGCGGTGTTTCTGGCCTCGGACGCGTCCAACTTCGTCAACGGCCACATCCTCTATGTGGACGGCGGCATCCTCGCCTACATCGGCCGTCAGCCCTGACGCGTCCCTCATTCAGCCAAATTTACCCCCCCCAGCGCTGCAGAGAGCGGCCGGACCCAAGGTCCGGCCGCTCTCTTTTGTCTGTTTTTCCGCTGCGTCCGTCAGAAGCGCGGCGTCCGCGCCTTCCGGCGGCTCACTGCATCGCCCGGTAGAGGAACGTGACGATCTGCGCGCGGGTGCAGGTGTTGTCCGGCGCGAAGGTGGCGGCCGTCGTTCCGTTGGTGACGCCCTTGCTCAAAGCCCACGCCGCCGCCTGCGCCTGATCCGTCCCGGCGGGAACGTCCGTGAACGCGGCTCCGTCCGCCGCGGGACTGCCCGCCAGCTTCCAGAGATACGTCACCGTCTGGGCGCGGGTGCAGGGGCTGCCGCCCTGAAAACGGGTCCCGGAGATCAGGCCCTGCTCCGCCGCCCACAGCGCCGCCTTGCAGTAATACGCGCTCTCATCCACATCCGTGAACGGATTTTCACCGGCCGGCTCCGGACTGCCCGCCGCCCGCCAGAGGAAAGTCAGGATCTGCGCGGTGGTGCAGGTCTGATAGGGGCTGAACGTGCGGTCAGTGGTGCCGCTGGTGATCTTCTGCTTCACCGCCCAGTTCACCGCGTCCGCGAAGTACGCGCCGGAGGGCACATCGCTGAAGCCGTTCCCATTTCCGGCGGGAGCGTTCGCCGTTCCGGAAGTCGTCCCGGAGGTGGAGACGGACGAGGCTGCGCCGCCCTGTCCGCCCGCGGGGCGGGAGGTTGAGGTGCTGTCCGTCCCCGCCTGCGCTTGGGCAAGCTCCGTTCCGGCGGAGGTCAGGGTATAGCTCTCGCCGGAGGTCAGCGCCGGGGAGGAGAAGAACACGTAGCCCGCATTGCTCAGCGCCGTGCCGGTATACACCGTGCTGCCGGAGCTGTTCTGAATCGAGATCGTGCTGCCGGAGGAAACGCTCACCGAGGACGCGCCGCCCGCCGCACTGGAGTTGTTCTGGCCGTCCGGCGGCGTGCCGGGGTTCTGGCCGCTCTGGCCGTCCGGCGGTGTGCCGGGAGTCTGACCGTTCCGGCCGTCCGGCGGCGTGCCGGGGGCCTGACCGTTCTGGCCGTCCGGCGGCGTGCCGGAGGCCTGACCGTTCCGGCCGTCCGGCGGCGTGCCGGGAGTCTGACCGTTCCGGCCGTCCGGCGGTGTGCCGGGGTTCTGGCCGCTCTGACCGCCCATCCCGCCGGGGCCGCCCATCTGTGCGCCGGCACCGAACACCACATAGGGCTGGCCCGCGTTGAGCTTTATGCCCATGCCCGCACTGCCGCCCGCCGCCAGCACCGTGCCGCCGGTGATGGAGATAGTCCCGTCCGCGTCCAGCGGCTGGTTATCGGCGGTGTTGCCGGTCCAGACCGTCACGGAGCCGCCGGAGATGGTCAGCGTGCCGTTGGAGTCGATGCCGTCACCGGAGGTAGTATCCATGACCAGCGTGCCGCCGGAGATGTCCAGCACGAAGTCATAGCCCGTCAGGTCGGAGTTGGCGGCGTTCAGGCAGTCATCCTCCGCGTGGATCACCACGGTGCCGGAGACGATGTACAGCTCCGCCGCCTCCAGACCCTCGCAGCACTTCTCCACCGTCACCGTGGGGCCGTCCGTCCCGGACGCGCCGATCCGCAGCACCCGGTCGCAGTGGATACCGTCGTCCGCGGCGCTGACCGTGACCGTGCCGCCGGTGATCTCAAGGAGCTGCTCGGCGTTGATGCCGTCGTTGACGCCCGCCTCGATCTCCAGCGTCACGCCGCTCACCTTCAGCCACGCCTCTCCCTCGGTATCCGTGGTCGCGCCGGACTTGATGCCGTTCTTTCCGTTGGCCCTCAGCTTCAGCGTGCCAGTGCCGCAGATGGTGACCTGTGAGCCGTCCTTGCATTTGATGACGGCGTTTTCCGCATTTTCATTGTCGGGATACGTCTCATCGTTGTTCTTCGCGGAGTCAGTCAGGGTGTTCACCGTCCCCGCCGCCGCCGCGATGGTCACGCCGGTGGACTTTGCGCAGGTGATGGGCGCGGTATCCGCGCTGGTCAGCGTCAGCCCGCTGAGGATCAGCGTCACGCCGGTAACGCCCTTTTTCACCTTTATGGAGCCGTCTGCGCAGCTTCCGGACACGGAGTACACGCCCGCGTCCTGAATGGTCAGGGCCGTGCCGTCGATCTTGCAGCCGCCGTAATCCCCCTCCGCGGCGGTGATGCCGCTGTCGGAAAATACAAAGGAGGCGGCCCCCGCCGTGTCGTACTCCTCCGCCGCGCGGGCGGCGGGCGTGAGCAGCGGGACCGCCAGCGAGACGGCCAGCGCCGCCGTCAGCACCCATGCCCAGATCCGCTTTCCCGGACTTGCCTTTGTCATGTTCATCATCCTTTCCTGTTTCTGCGGAGCATCGGCCCGCCGTCCGGCGGGGCCGCTCCCCTGCTTTCGGGTGCATTGTAGGGCGGCTTCTTAAAGAGGACCTAAAGGCCCGCGCCGACATCCGTTTTTCTTTTTTTCGGATCTTTAGGCTGTCTTTAGGCTCCCGCGCTATCCTTGCGGCAACGACAAGGAGGTGCCGCACATGGCAAACAGCATCCAGTGCAGCTTTGCACGGTATGAAAAGAAGTATCTCATCACCCCCGCGCAGCAGGCGGTCATCCTGCGGGAGGCCCTGCGCCACATGAAAGAGGACGTCTACGGGCGCTATACCATCTGCAACATCTATTATGATACGGAAAACTGGTCCCTCATCCGCACGTCGCTGAATAAGCCGGTCTATAAGGAAAAGCTCCGCCTGCGCAGCTACGGGACGCCGGGGCCGAAGGACCGCGTGTTCGTGGAGATCAAGAAGAAGGTATCCGGCGTGGTCTACAAGCGCCGGGCGGTGATGGCCCCCGGCGACGCGGTCCGGTATCTCTCCGGCGACATGACCGTTTCCCCCGGCGGGCAGATCGGGCGGGAGATCGACTGGTTCCAGGGCTTTTACCAGACCCGCCCCCGGGTGTTCATCGCCTATGACCGCAGCGCGCTGGCCGGGATCGAGATCCCGGACCTGCGCATCACCTTTGACACGAACCTGCGCTGGAGGGACACGAATCTGGACCTGCGGGCGGGAGACTGGGGCAGCCCCCTGCTCGCGCCGGACCAGATCCTGATGGAGATCAAGATCCCCGGCGCGGCTCCGCTGTGGCTGAGCCGGGTGCTGAGCCGGGCGGGCGTGTTCCCCACCTCCTTCTCCAAATACGGCGTGTGTTACCGCGATTTTCTCAGCGATCATTCTGAAAGAGAGGTGCGTTACGGTGCTTGATTCCATTCTTCAGTCCCAGCTCACCGCCGGTACATTCCTGACCTGCACGGCGGTATCCCTGATCCTCGGCATCGGGACGGCGTGGCTGGCCGGGTTCCGCAGCCGGACCTCCCAGAGCCTTGCCGTCACGCTGGCGATCCTGCCCGCGGTGGTGCAGACGGTGATCCTGCTGGTCAACGGCAGCATCGGCGCGGGCGTGGCGGTGGCCGGGGCGTTCGGTCTGGTGCGCTTCCGGTCCGCCCCCGGCTCCGCCCGGGAGATCGGCGCAGTCTTTCTGGCCATGGCCGTCGGCCTTGCCACCGGCATGGGCTACGTGACCCTCGCGGCGCTGTTTTTCGCCGTGATCGCGGCGGCAGTTCTGGCGCTGACGGCGCTGAACTTCGGCAGCGGCAGCGAGCATGAGCGCATCCTCAAGATCACCATTCCCGAGGATCTGGACTACGACGGCCTGTTTGACGACCTGTTCGCCCGCTACCTCCGCTCCGCCCGGCTGGAGCAGGTAAAGACCTCCAACATGGGCACGCTCTATGAGCTGCGCTACCGCGTCCAGCTCCGCCAGCCGCTGCCGCCCAAGGAATTTCTGGACGCGCTGCGCTGCCGCAACGGCAATCTGAACATCGTATGCACCCGCGCGGGGGAGAAGGACGCGCTGTAACGGCTTGCGTTTTCCCCCGGAATTGGGTATAACAGAGGCGGGTGATAAATATGAAGCTGCTGATCGCAGAGGACGAGCAGGATCTGGCCGAGGCGCTGACTGCTTTTTTTGAAAAAAACCAGTTTACGGTGGACGCCGTGCCCGACGGGCAGGAGGCGTATACATATGCCTCCTCCGGTGGGTATGACGCAGTGATCCTGGACGTGATGATGCCCAAGCTCAACGGCGTGGAGGTCCTCCGCCGCCTGCGGGCGGAGGGGTTCTCCGCCCCGGTGATGATGCTCACGGCCAAGGCGGAGAAGGACGACCGGGTGGAGGGCTTTGACGCCGGGGCGGACGACTACCTCCCCAAGCCCTTCGCGCCGGATGAGCTGCTCTCCCGCGTGCGGGCGCTGCTGCGCCGCGCGGGGGCATACACGCCCACGGTCCTGCGCTTCGGCGGCCTGACGCTGGACTGCTCCGCGGGGCTTTTGTCCTGCGGAACGGAGTCCGTCCGGCTCAGCGGCCGGGAATTTCAGGTCATGGAGCTGCTGATGCGCTCGCCCCGCCAGCTCTTTTCCGCCGACAAGATCATGGAGCGGGTCTGGGGCTGGGACAGCGACGCGGAGATCAGCGTGGTGTGGGTCCACATCTCCAACCTGCGCAAGAAGATGAAGGCCATCGGCTCGTCCGCGTCGGTCCGGGCCGTGCGGGGCATGGGGTATCTGCTGGAGGACGAGACATGATTAAACGGCTGCGCGCCCGATTCATCCGCATTGCCACGCTGTCCGTGGCGGTGGTGATGCTGCTGCTGACGGTGGCCGTCAACGCGGCGAATTTTATCTCCACGGACTCCGACCTGACCGAGACGCTGGAGCTGATCTGCGGCAACGAGGGAACGATCCCCCTCCCCGCTCAGGAGACCGCCCCCGGCGCGTCCGGGGAGGAGACGGCCCCCAACAGCTCCGGCGCGGCGGATGGCTCCGATACGGCAGACGGCTCCGGCACATCCGGCGGAGAAGCGGCCCCGGACAGCTCGAATCAGGATGCGTCCCCCAGCACAGCGGACGGCTCCGGCAGCGCCGCGCCCTCTCTGGAAGAAGCCCCTCCGGACGCGGGAAGCGCTCCCGGCGGCGCGCCGCCGGATGATGCGGCTGTTCCCCGCCCCGTCCCCGCCGGCCAGCGGCGCGGCGGGCCGTTCACGGCGGAAACGCCCTTTTCCACCCGCTTTTTCGTCCTGCGCTATGACGACGGCGGCACGCTGGTGCAGGCGGATCTGGACCGCATCGCCTCCGTCACGCAGGACGACACGGACGAATTTCTCGCCGCCGCGCTGGCCCACGGTGAGGGGGACGGCTATTACGGCAGCTACAAGTTCCGCGTCGTCCGCACAGGCGAAAACCGCCGCATGGCGGTGTTTCTGGACTGCTATCAGGAGCTGCGGGCGGTGCGGGCCGTGGCGGTCTGGTCCCTGCTGGCGGACGGGGCGTGCATCGCGCTGGTATATCTGCTGGTGGTGCTCTGCTCCCGCCGGGCTATCGACCCGGTGGTACGCAGCGCGGAGCGGCAGAAGCAGTTCATCACCGACGCGGGCCACGAGCTGAAAACGCCCATCACGGTCATCGCCACCAGCCTGAAGGTGCTGGAGATGGAGGTGGGACGGCAGAAGTGGATCGACAAAGCTCAGGCCCAGACGGAAAAACTGGGCGCACTGGTCAACTCGCTGGTCACCCTCTCCCGCATGGATGAGGAGGAGCCGCCCCTCACCTTCTCCAACTTTGATATGAGCGCCGCCGTGCTGGAAACGGCGGAGTCCTTCCGGGACAGCGCCGAGACGGCGGGCCACCCGCTGGCGCTGGACGTCCCCTCCGGCCTGACCGTCCGGGGCGACGAGGCCGCGATCCGCCAGCTCGTCTCCATTCTGCTGGACAACGCCCTCAAATACGCCCTCCCCGGCGGGATTGTCTCCCTCTCCCTCCGGCGGGAGCGGCACGGGATAGTCCTTTGCAGCTCCAATCCCTGCGCGCCCATGGACCCGGCGGACCTGCCCCGGCTGTTTGACCGGTTCTACCGGCCCGACAAGTCCCGCTCCTCCGCCACCGGCGGCTTCGGCGTGGGGCTGTCCATCGCCCAGAGCGTCGCGCAGGCCCACGGCGGCTCCATCCGCGCCGAGTGTCCGGCGGAGGGGACCATCGTGTTCACCGTGACGTTGAAAAGCTGACGCAGAACGGGACGTTCTCTCCTGTGAGAGAACGTCCCGTTTTTTCATGCTTTCCCTATTTCGGCGCGGGGTCGGGCGCACCCGGCCCCTCCCGGACCGGCAGCGTGATCCCCACACGGAACACCGTCTCCAGCGGGTAGATGTCCAGCGTGCCGCCGCAGCGGGTCACGGTCTCACGGACGGATTCCAGCCCGATGCCGTACCGCACCGCGCCGGTCTTGCGGGAGCGGAAGCGCCCGCCCTGCTGGTCGTAATGCCCGTCATAGGAATTTTCCACCAGCAGGAAAAACGTCCCCCGCATGGGCCGGACGGAAATGGAGATCGTCCCCGCTCCCTCCGCCAGCCGCTGGCAGGCCTCCATGGCGTTTTCCAGCAGGTTGCCGAGGACGGAGCACCACTCCACGTCGCTCAGGGGGATGCCGTCCGGCAGGCGGAAGGCAAGTCTGGCCCGGATGCCCTGCCGCAGGGCCACCGCGTGGTAATACTGGAGCAGCGCGTCCACCGACGCGTGGTTGCAGAAGCACCCCGGCGACACGCCCGCGCCCCGCGGGATCACCTGCGGGAACTCCTCCAGATAGCGCAGCAGCTCCCGCTTCAGTTCCGCCGTCTCCGGGCGGCTCTCGATCCGGAAGGCCATCTCCGTGATGGCCCGCAGGTGCTGGCGGAAATCGTGGATCAGCTTGCGGTTCTCCGCCGAGCGCTCCGCCATCTGGCTGGCGTATTCCGCCTGCATGGCGAGCTGGCGCTTCATCTGCCGGTGCTCCTCGGCAAAGGTCAGGTTGTCGGCGTAGGCGCTGACCACGTCTCGCCACAGGGTATAGCCGATGGCAAGGATCATCACAAGCCCGCCCCACTCGAAAAACCAGCCCGTCACCACCGGCTCAAAGTCCGGCAGCAGCCGGTCCCAGACCAGCAGCGTCCCGTAAAACACGGCGACATACGGCAGCGAATCCGTGTGGGGGACCCGGCGGCGGGCCGCGTCCAGCGACACGGCCAGAAGATACAGCGCGGCCCCCGCCTTGAAGCACACGGCCAGCGCGGAAAACGCCCGCATCGCCGTCACGCTCAGATGCGCGGAGCACAGCCCGTACCCCAGAGCCAGCAGGGCGAACGCGCCGCCCGCCCAGACCGACAGGCGGCTGAGCCAGCGGTCCGTCCGGCACATCCGGTTCTGTAAGAGCACCACCAGTGCCACCATGAGGTACGCGCCGAAGATCTCCAGCGCGTACCACGGCTGGGGCGGCAGCGCCAGCCCGCTGTGCAGCAGCGGATAGGCGGTGAACAGCGCCGCCGTCAGGCTCAGAAGGGCGAACAGCACGGCGTTTTTGTGGCGCATCCGCAGTCCCAGATAAAACGCCAGCGCCGCGCCCAGCAGTCCGCACAGCGAAACGCACACCGCAAGGCCCAGCCGTTCGCCCCGGATCAGGTTCAGTGCCAGCGGCGAACCGAAGGCGGGCGGATAGACCAGCCCGCTGTAAAAATGGGACCGGTCGCTCACCGCCAGCATCACGGTCACGCGGCCGCTGCCGGTGAAGCTGGCCATGCGGTTCTGCGTCAGCGGGCGGTAGGTCTCCGGGTCGCCCATCTGGAGCGCCAGCCGGCCGTTGAGATAGAGCCGGTAGGCCGAGTAGATCTCCGGCAGCTCCAGCGCGTACTCCGCCGCCCGCTCCGGCAGGCGAAGCTCCAGCACATAGGTCCCGCAGCCGTGGGGATCGTTCTCCCCCTCCCGGTCAAAGCGGGTGCGCTGGCCGACGGAGGTATAGACCATGTAGTGCTCGCTCCCATGGGCGGCCAGCTCCTCCGGCGTCAGCAGGACGCCGGGGTAAAAGGCCCAGCCCCGGATCAGGAAATGCACGTCTGTCCGGTCCAGCTCCTCCTCCGACAGGACCAGCAGCCCCTCCAGCGGCTGCGCCCCCGGACGGGTGTACTTGTTGTCCCAGCGGTTCAGGGCAAGGCACAGCGCTGACCCTAGCGCCGCCGCCAGCAGCAGTCCCAAAAGCTGTTTCCATGCCGCTCTCACCGCCGCGTCCTCCTCCAGACCGCCGCGCAGCCGCCCAGCGCGGCCAGAACCGCCAGCGTCAGCGCCGCCGGAACGGCGATTCCCAGCCATCCGCGCTCCCGGGCGGGCGGCTGACCGATTTCCCCTCCCGGCGCGGGTACGGAGACCGTTTCACCGGGCGCAGGAGCGTCCGGCTGCGTGCCCGGCGTATCTTCCGGCTCTCCGTCCGGCTCCGCGGACGGCTGGGCCGGGTCTTTCGCCGCGGGAGCGTCCGGTTCGGGCTGATCCGCTTCAGAGGAGGCGGACGCATTTTCCTCCGGCTCCGCCGGATCGGCGGGAACGGCGGCAGGAACGGCCACGGCGTACCGCCCCGTCTCATGGACCGTGAAGGACGCGGTCTGCCCGTCCCCTGTTCCCTGACAGACGGCTTCCCCCGCCGCGTCCAGCAGCGTCAGCGCGCCCGCCGTCCCGCAGGGCAGCAGCACGGCGGTGTCCGGCAGAGCCGTGAGCGCCGCGCCGTCCAGCACCGCCGCCAGAGAAAAGCCCTCCTCCGTCCGCCGCAGTTCAATGAAAAACCGGCTGTCGTCCGCAAGGGCGAGGGCGTCCAGCGCCGCGTCGGACAGCGTGACCGTGACGCCCTGCTTGGAAAAGCGGACCGGCCCGCTCTCCCGCATCATCCGCACCCGCAGCCCGGACAGCAGGCTGGAGGTCTCCGTGACCTCCTCCAGAAGCGGCTCTCCGCCGTCCTGATGGGACGCACCGCCGGGGGCGGGCTGCGTAATGGAGGAGGTCGGATTTCCGTCGGTGTCGCCGCCGTCCCGGTCGCCGCCCTGATAGCCCGCGCCGCTGACCTGTCCCGTCCACTGGAAGGAGAACACGCCGGTGCCGCCGCCGTCCCACTCGGCCCGCAGGCGGTAGGACGCGCCCGTCTCCAGCGGGCGGACGGCCACATGGACGCCCGCCCCGTCGCAGTAGGCTTCGCTTCCCCCGTCCGTCCACGGGCCGCCGTCCCGGGACAGCAGCACCCGGCCCTCGTCCTTTGCTCCGCCGCCGACCCATGGGAAATTGATGCAGCCAAAGTCCAGATACCAGCAGTTCAGCTCCGGACGGTCCGGGTCCTGCACGGAGACGGGGACCTCCACCTCCGGCAGCGCCATTCCCTCCGCCAGCACGACGCCCTCCGGCAGGACCGCCGTCCCCCGGACGGTGACAACGCCTGTCTGTGCCGTGTCCGGCGCGGGGTCGGCCCAGACGATGTGGGCCGGAGTCAGCTCCGTCCCGTCCGCGGCCCGGCAGGGCCACGCGTTGCGCCAGGACTCGCTGTCAAATTCCCGGGCAAAAAAGTCCGCCCAACTGCTCCCTCGCGCAATGGCGCAGGCAAAGCGGCCGGAGAGGTCGTCAAACGACGCGGCCGCCCACGTCTCCCGCTCCGCCGCGAGGATCACGGGGATGGTCAGCGTCCGGAGCGCGCCGTCGGCAAACGCGTACCCCTCCGGGGCCAGAATGGGCGCGCTGACCGCATACGTCCCCGGCCCGTCGAACCGAAGGGCCGTGTAATCCCAGTCCACCGCCAGCTCCAGCGTCTGCTCCCCGCCTTCGGCGGAAACGGCCCGCGCCCGCACCCGCATCAGCTCCACCATCCTGCGGTACAGCGGCTCCAGCTCGTCCGCCCACACCGTGACCGGCGGCAGCACCCGAAGCGTCTCCGTATCCTCGATGGACACGATCATGCCCCTGCGGGCCGCCGCGGCCAGCAGGGGCGGCCCGGCGGGCTTTTCGGCGGGGTCTTCACCGGCGCTTTTGTCCGGCTCCTCTGCGGAGTTTTCAGGAGAGCCTTCTTCCGCTTCCCCGGCAGTTCCTTTGGCCGGAGCCTCGGCAGGGTCTGCCGCAGGTCCTTCCGCGGTCTCTCCAGCCGGTCCCTCAGTCGATCCGCCGGCAGAGTTCCCGGCGGAGTTTTCGTCCAGTTCCCCGGCAGGGTCTTCGCTCAACTCCTCATCAGGGCCTTCATTCGGCTCCTCAGTCTCGTCCTCGATAAGCTCCGCCGGCCCGCCGGAGGGCTGCTCCGCTTGAGCAGGCGCGGAAGATCCCTCCGAAACGGCCGGGGAAAGCTCCTCCGTCTGGGCGGCGCGGACCGGCAGAGCCGCGCCCGCCGCCAGCATCAGCGCCAGCGCCGCCGCCAGTCCTCCGCGCATCCATGTCCGCCTCATACCGCTCCCCCTATCCCGCCGAAAATGTACGCCCGGTATTGGGCCAGGATCTCCCGCCTGCGGCGGGGCGCGATGGGCAGGCGCGTCCCGTCGCCGAGGATAAAATCCTCCCCCTCCTGCGCGGCGATGTGGTCGATGTTCACCAGCACGCCCTTGTAGCACAGCAGAAACCGCCGGTTCTCCATCAGCCGCTCCGCCGCCGCGGAAAAGCTGATGCTGAGGGACAGGCTCCCCGCCCCGGTGTGGAGCACCGCGCTGCGCTGCTGCACGTCCACGTACCGGATCTCCCGGGTGTCCACCTCCAGCGTCTGTCCGCCCACCGTCACCGTCAGGGTGGGGAGCTGGCAGGACGGCTGCACCCGGCAGTTTTCCATCGCCTGCTCAAAATCCGCGTCCCCCACGGGCTTGACGAGGTAGTGGGCGCTGTTGAGGGAAAAGCCCTGACGCATATAGTCCTCCGACGAGGTGAGGAACACCAGCTTGCAGTCCATGTCTATAGCCCGCAGCCGCTGGGCGGTCTCCACGCCGGTCATCCCGCCCAGATACACGTCCATGAACACCACGTCGAACCGCGCGGCGCGCAGGGCGGCGAGAAAATCCTCTCCGCTCTCAAAGGCGGACAGCTCGTATTCCAGTCCCTGCCGCGCCATGTAGGCCGCCAGCTTTTCCGCCAGCCAGTCCCGATCCGGCTTCCGGTCGTCCACCACGGCGATCTGATACGTTTTCACCGGCCCGCCCTCCTTTCGCATCCTTACGGCGACAGTATACCATGTCCGCAGCCCGTTTTCCAGCGCCGCATATCCTCCGCGCCGGTTTTCGCCGTTAAAAACGCGCAGAACGGCTTTTTCTGTCCTGCGCGTCCGATTTTCGATTCAATTTGCCTGCTTTCCCGCTCTGGCCAGAGCGGCGATGTCGCCCACGCCGTCCAGCACGGCGGTGGGACGGTAGGCATAGGTCCGCAGCGTCTCCCGGGTGGACACGCCGGAGAGCACCAGCACGGTGGACATCCCGCTCTCCAGTCCGGAGATCACATCGGTGTCCATCCGGTCGCCCACCATCACGGCCTCGGCGGAGTGGCAGCCCAGCAGCCGCAGGCCCGTCCGCATCATCAGAGGGTTGGGCTTGCCGCAGAAATACGCCTGCTTCCCGGTAGCCATCTCGATGGGCGCGATCAGCGCGCGGCAGGCGGGAACGATGCCGTTTTCAATGGGGCCGGAGACATCGGAATTGGTGCCGATGAGCTTCGCCCCGGCCAGCACCAGATTGGTGGCCTTTGTCAGCGTGTCCAGCGAATAGGAGCGTCCCTCGCCCACCACCACATAGTCGGGATTCACGTCGTTCATGGTGATGCCCGCGTCGTAAAGCGCGTTGAGCAGGCCCGCCTCGCCGATGGCGAACACAGAGCAGCCCGGGGCCTGATCCCGCAGGAACGCCGCCGTGGCCAGCGCGCTGGTGTAAAAGTGCTCCTCCGGCACATCCAGCCCCATCCGGGCCAGCTTCTGGTTCAGCTCCCGGGGCGTGTAGCCGCTGTTGTTGGTAAGGAAAAGGTACTCCTTCTTCTCCTCATGCAGCCACTGGATAAACTCCGCCACGCCGGGCAGGATCCGGTTTCCGTGATAGATCACGCCGTCCATATCGCAGATGAAGCCCTTTTTCCCGTTGAAATCCATGGTTGTGTGCGTATCCATAACGATACCCGCCTTTCCTCGTTTGGGTGGTCGCTGTCCTTACTATACCACGCCGCGCGGAAAACTTCCATGGGCGAAATGATAAAAACTGACATGGGAAAGGCGGGGCGTTTCCATCCGCCGGAACGCGCCGCCCTCAGCCCGTACACATCATCGTGACCGAGGCATCCGCCAGCAGCTTCTGTGTCTCGCCGCAGACCCGCACCCGGATTAGAACGGTCTTTTTCCCCCGCCGCACGGTCTCGCCCTCGGCGGTCAGCGTCCCCTCCCGCACGCTGGAAAGAAAGCTCACAAAGGTGTTCTGCGTCACATACTGCCTGTCGTCCGCCATGGCCGTCTGGCTGGCAGCCATGTCCGCCAGCAGCATCAGCAGTCCGCCGTGTACAAATCCGGCGGCGTTGCGGCTCTCCGGCACGATGCGCATGCTCACCGCCGACCGCTCCGGCAGCACGGAGTCGATGTGGATATGATTGTTGGACAGGAAGCCGTTGCGCTCCTCATAGCTTCTGAAGTCCTCCTGCGTCCGTAAGATCATGGTAAGCGCTCCTTTCACATCTGCCATTGGTGAAAGCCCCGGCCAAAGGCCGCAGGCCTGTCCTGTGGGCTGCTTTCAGCATACCGCGGAGGCGCGCCCTTGTAAAACGGTTAAAATTGATATAAGATACAGGAAAAAGCTGTATCAGGAGGTCCGTCCATGAACTTCGACTCTCTGGAATACTTTTCCGTCCTTGCCCGCGAGCGGAGCTTTACCCGCGCGGCGGAGAGCCTGCACATCACGCAGCAGTCCCTTTCCTCTCACATTGCAGGGCTGGAAAAGGAGCTGAACTGCCAACTCGTGGTACGGCGCATTCCGCTGGAGCTGACCTACGCAGGCCAGACCTTTCTGAGCTACGCCGAGGAGCTGCGCCGGACGCAGCACGCCATGCAGCAGGAATTCTGCGACATTTCGGAAAATCAGAAGGGGGAGCTGCGCGTCGGGATCGCCTTTACCCGCGGGCGGGCCGTCATGCCGCACCTGATCGCGTCGTTCCAGCAGAAGTATCCGAACGTTGAGGTAACGCTCATGGAAGGCTCCAACGACGCGCTGCAAAAGCTGCTGGCCGACGGGGACATTGATCTGGCTGTCGCCCACTTTCCCAAGGCTCCGCCGGAGGTGGAGCTGCGGGACTTTTACGAAGAGCACATCGTCCTCTGCCTTTCCGACACGCTGCTCACGCGCTGCGGCGTGGACCTCGCCGCCCATGAGGCGGAGCTGCGCTCCGGCGATCTGCGGGCGCTGCGGGACTGTCCCTTCGTGCTGGGGCGCGCGTCGGACATCGGCGGGCGCATCGGGCGTGAGCTGCTGCGCCGTTCCGGCGTGAAGCCCACCATTAAGGCGACCTCCGAGAACATTGAAACGCTGCTGGCGCTGTGTGAATTGGGCGCCGGCGTATGCTTCAGCCCGGAGAATCTGATCCGCACCGCCCTCTCCGACGCGCAGATCCGGCGGCTCCATCTCCTGCGGTTTGACAGCGGCGCATCCTATCCCATCCGCTTCGGCTATCTCAGGCGCTCCTATCAGTGGAGCGTGATCGACGAATTTATCCGCGCCGCCCAGGCGCAGGTCTGACCGCACTCCCGGCGCCGCGCAGGAAGCACAGGAACTGCCCGCATATTGACCCCGCAGCAATACGGGGAGCGGGTGTTCATGCCTTCCAAGACGGTCACAATGAGCGAAAACAGCCGGTCGAATTATCAGGGGTACTTGGACCATAAGATTTACCCTGTTTTGGGGGAGCTGAAGCTGCCGGAGATCACCTCCGCCCAGCTCACCGCCCTGCTGCTCTCCATCCAATCAGAGGGAAAGGCTCATGCGACTGTCGTTAAGGTCTATACCATTCTCCACGGACTTTTCAAAATGGCATATCTGGGCGATATGCTAGACCGCAATCCCATGGACAAGGTAGAGCGCCCCAAGCCCCGAAAAGATGAGTGCAAAGCAGCAGAGCCGGAGGCGTACACGGCGGAGGAGGTTCAAGCGATCCTCGCCGAGCTGGACAGGGAACCGTTGAAGTGGCGCGCGTTGGTTCGTGTCCTCATAGATACCGGCGTCCGCCGCGGCGAGTGCTGCGCTCTCAAATGGCAAAGTGTGGACTTCAAAACCGGAGCCATCACCATAGTAGGGAACCTCTGTTACACCTCTCAAAAGGGCGTATACCTCGATACGCTGAAGAACGGCAAGAGCCGCACCGTCTACGTCGGGGAAGATACCCTGTCATTGCTGCGGCAGCTCCGGGCCGAACAGGCCGCAAAGGCGATCAGCGCTTACGTGTTCACCCGCGATGAATGACCGCATCGGCAGACAGCTTGAATTTGAGGGAGCAATCACGCCCCGCCGCTTTCGCACAACTGTATTGACTGACTTGTATGACCGTACAAAAGATATTAAGCTTGCCCAGTCGGCAGCCGGACATACTACGCCCACTATGCGCCTAAAGCGGTACGTCAAAGACAGAAATAACAACCCCAAAGCCGCAGCGGCCGCGGTAGACGCCGTTTACTCCGCATAACTCCCCGTATACCCCCTAAAATCAGAAATTTGCAAAAAAATTGCAAGTCTCTAAACGCTGAAAGGCTTGCGGCACAAGCGTTTGACTGGCCTTGCGAGGATGATTTATTGCAGAAAATCTGCAAAATCACCCGCAGGCCGTCAACGAGGTTACTTTACCGTGTTCGTAAATGTCTCAAGAAGTTGCAAAAGCATAGCAAAAACCGCTTAAATCTTTTGATTTAAGCGGTTAATGTTGGAGCTGCTACCCGGATTCGGACCGGGGACCTCATCCTTACCAATTATAAGCGAGTCTCATTTTTGTGAAATATTGTAGCAATAGTGCAGAATAACACTGAATTATTTCAATTTTCTTAAATTAAATGTTACACCGTTCTGCGCTATTTTGCGTCGGTTACTTACAAATTACTATCACACTCCAGCCGCCAAACAACCCATATATCAGCAAAAGCAGAGGGACGCGGGCTAATTTGGCCCGCGTCCCTCTCTCATTTTTCGGCCCCGTCCGACTGCTTGGCACAGGCCCGATACAGCATGGTGCACATCTGCTGCCGGGTGACCGGCTCGCTCAGACGCAGATTGCCGCTGGCGTCTCCGGTCAGGATGCCGTGGGCAACGGCCCACTCCACGCCCACCTTATGTGCCGGGCTGGGCGTGTTGTCCAGCGCTGCCGCCGGAGCGTCGTATTTGGGCCTGACGGCCCCGAGGATGGCCGCAGCCGCGCGGGTGCGTCTCATGACCTGCCCGCCGTTGCTGTCGTTTGCAACGGACGTGTTGCCCTCAATGGTGGCATATTTGCCGCTGGGCAGCGCCAGCTCCACGATCCCGCAGTGGTCGGGGCGCTTGTCGCCCTGCCAATCAAAGAGCACGATGTCCCCCGGCTGGTAGCCGGACGTGACCCACATGCCCGCCTTTCTGGCCGCGGTCATCAGGGCCGTACAGCTTGCCGTCCTGACCGGCAGCTCCACGCCGGCCTGCGCGCAGCACCACTGGACAAAGGCCATGCACCACGGGTACGCCGCGCCGGAGACCGTCCGGCCATAGTACCACGCGTTGTACTTCACCTGATTGCTCCCCGCGGGCGATTCCTTCATGCCCAGCTCCGCCCGCGCCGTCTCCAGCAGCTTTTCAGCCGTTGCCATGGCGGTCACCCCTGCGCGATCTGCTTGGCCGCCTGATTGATGCCGGTAGCCGCCAGACCGCTTACAATGCCCACCGCGATGGCCGTCAGGTAATCGCTGGCCGGGAAGTCCGGGACGCCCGCAAACAGCGCCACAGCGCCGAGGACGGCCCCCGCCAGCCCGCAGGCGATGGGGATGTACTTGTCGTTGTTGTACGGGCTGGCCTTGACGATCAGGCCGACCAGATAGCAGATCACCGTAATGACCGCCACGCTCGCAATGCCAAAATCCATTTTGTTACTCCTTTCAGTTGGGGCGGGGCCATGCGCCCCGCCCCGCTCGATCACTCCACGACCTGCGCGCCCTTGACGTGGTAGGTCTTGCCGCCGATCAGCAGCAGGGCGTACATGTCGCCCACGTCGTTGTCCACCAGCTGGCCGTCCTTGACCTGCACCTTGCTCAGCTTGCCCAGGCCCATGTCCAGCAGGCCGTAGCCGTTGGCGGTCGCAGGAGTGTCGGCGGCGGTCTGCGCCAGCTCGGCAGCGGTCAGGGCGTTGCGGTCGGGATCGATGCGCAGATCGGAGCCAGCCGCCGCCAGCGCGGCGTTGGTGTCCTCCAGCGCGGCCTTGCCCGCGGTGTACTTGTTGATGATCTCGTTGACTTCCTTGATGTTGCTCATGTGATGTACCTCCAAAATTTTATTTTCTGCCCCACCCGGGGCGGGATCACTTAGTTTGCGCCGGGTGCCCCGGCGGCGATCCACGCAAGCACGGCCCCTGCCGCCGCGTAGATCAGCTTGTCCACCAGACTGTCCCAGCGCTTGGCAGATTTTCCCTCCATGGTTGACACTTTGTCATCAATGGTGTTAACCTTATCAGAGATGTTCTTCTGCTGCTCCGCCATAACTGCAACAGAGGTTGCGATGCTGTTCAGCACCTTCTGATTTTTCTCAACGGTATTTAGGCGCTGCGCGTTGGATTCGCAGCACTGTTCCACCCTGACCAGCCGCTCGGCCATTTCCTCGTTGGTCACATCGCGCTTCTCCTTTCCTCCGGCAGTTCCGGCTGATTCCAGCATAGCAGGAGACCTCTTGACGTTTCACCCCCGAGCAGAATAATTTTTGGAAGGGATGTTTTGTGCCTATGTTGATTCAACCTAAATACACAGAAGTTGATGGCACCCCGCTCACATATCTGAAATTTTTGAAAGTAATACTTCCGCTTTCCATACTGCTTCGGTTGGCAATGTTTGTATCGAGCTTTCGGAACGGCCCGGACTGGTATTCCATTGGATTTATGCTGCTCCAACTTATCGCTGTGGTTATAGCCGTTTGCGGGATAAATTCAATGAAGTGGTACGGCGTAATTTCGCTGTACGCCCTATTTTTGATCCCCATCGCAGATGCGCTTATTTCCATCTTGATCTATATTTACTACGGCCATTTGAACGAAGCTGGCGTTCCATTCGGGACCATTCTCGGTTATCTGGTTTGGCTTATTCCATCATGGATTTACTTTTCAAAACGCCGGCTTCTGTTTGATCCGTTTCCAGACGATTATCAGGTTGCTATACCGAAGGAGCGGTATCAGCAGCAAGAGTATGAATCCGTAAAATTCATTATTGATGAAGCTACCGGAGAAGTTGTGAGGGAGGAGAAAGCCGGCCAAGATGGAATAACACCCGCCCCCGCCCCGCAGCCCGTTCCGGCCTCGCCGGAAGCGCCGTTGGAAGTCTCCGTGAAGTTAGATCCCGTCGAGGCAAAGCCGACGAAGCCCCATTCGAAAATAACGGGTGCCCGGGTTGCGATCATTGTTCTGTCCATTCTCTGCGTTGCTTTGATCGGCGTGGCCGGTTTTCTTGGCTATCGTCTGAACGAGACGCAGCAGGAGGTGGAACGCCAGGAAAGTGCCCTCGAACTCATGCGCAAGAGCCGGGATAGTCTTCAGGACCGTGTCACCCAACTCCGGGAAAAGGTGAACGATTTAGATTCGCAGAATGAGGAACTATCCGACTATCGAAGCGATGCAATTTTCTTTTACAATAGCGTTGGGTTTATTGTTAGTGGGTCGAGCCGTTACCACAGTTACGAGTGCCCTTTGTTCCATGACGCAGACGAATATTGGGCGCACAATATCGAGTACTGCGAATATCTGGGCTATTCCCGATGCCCGAAGTGCTGGGATTTGAAGACCGGCAATGCAAAAGTTGTGCCGCCTCCACTGGTGATCAATCTCCATCCCAGCCAGGCAAACCCATAATTCGAACCGGACAGAAAAAACGCAGGATCGGGAATCATCCCGACCCTGCGTTCCTCTTTCACTTCATAAATCCGCTCTCTTTCCTCGCGGCCAGCGCCTTGTCCTCCGGCGCCCAGAAATTGCTCATGAGATATTCCAGCTCCCGGTCCGTCAGTCCCGGCATCCACCTCTCCGCGGTCGCCAGCGTGTTCTTCTGTTTGCTCCCCTGCACGATGCTTCCGTCCCGGTTCCGTTCGCTCTGCGCCATCTCATAGGCCAGCTTGAACAGGATCGCCTCCGTTTCGTCCACGCCGTAGTCCGCGCCTCCGGCTGCCCAGCGCTCCCAGCGGGGGAAGTCGCCTTCCGTAAACTGTCCGCCGGACTGGTCCCGCAGGGCCATGTCCTCCGCCAGACTGAGCGCCGCGTTCAGCGCCTTGTCTCTTGCCGCATCATCCAGACCGCCGAATTTGTCCATACGGTCGCTCATGCTCCGGTACGCGTCGGCCCGCTGCTCCGAATAGGCCCGGTATCCGGCGGCGTCCAGATCATCCGCCCCGAAGGCGTCATCTGTCTCCTCTTCGGCAGCCAGACTAGCCGGGCTGCCGATCAGGTCCCGCGCCCTCTGAGGCAGGGTATAGGCAGGTTCCTTTTCCTGCGCCTTGCTGTACCGGCTCCGCATGGCCCGGTCGATGCTCACGCCGTCCACGCCCATACGGTCCATCAGATCGCCCCGGATGCGCTCAAAGCTGGCATAATCGCCCTGCTCCAGCGCATCATACAGCAGCGCCAGAAACCGGCTCTTGTTTTTCTCGCTGCCGATGTTGTAGGTGAACTTCTCCAGTTCATATTGGAAGGGGATGCTTCCACTCTGTGCCGCCGCTGTCCGGAGCAGCGCCATGGCGTCCCGCTTGATGTTGTATACGGGCAGCCCCAGCATTTTCCCGGCCGCGGCAAAAAGTCCGATCAGGGCCTCCTTTCCGGTCTTTTTCCCGTTTCCGCCTGCGCTGTCAACGGCGGTCTTGGCCGCGTCCACCAGATCGGAGAAGGTCTCCATATCCGGCCGGGAAATGTCGTACCCCTGCCAGATCGACCAGACGTCTTTCACAAAGGGTACCTGCTCCAGCGGGTTCATGTTTCCAATGAGGTTTCCGTTCATCGTGACATCCGCCAGATACTGCGCCCAGTTCTCCTCATCTCCGGTCACGCCGGTAAAGGCGGCAAGCACCCGCTCCCAGTAATCCTTGTCCCGGTCGTCGTCCCGGATACCGTCAATGACGCTCTGCACGGCGGCGTTGATCACATTGGTCGCCAGCAGGGCCGTGACCGCTCTGCCGAGCTTTTTCAGGTCCTTGCCCCGTTTGCCCGGATTCTGCTCATATTTGAACTGGTCATAGCTGCGCATCAGCACGTTCAGGCTCATGATCGGCTCGCCCATGAACGCCGTCGCCTGCTGGGCGAGATCCCGTTCTCCCCGCATGATGTTGGAGCGCTGGAGGATGCCGTCCACCACCTGCGTCTGGTCGATCATGTCAGTGAAAACCCGGTTGACCTCGCTGTAAAATTCGCCGCTCCCGGCCCGGAGATCCGGCTTCTCCCGTTTCACCTGCCATTCACAGGCGTTCCACAGCGCGCCCCATGTCATGGCGTCCGCCGCTCCCGCACCCTTTCCGGCCAGCTCGTTGAGCTTCGTCGAAAAGCCGGTCTGTCCGTAAAAACGGTCACTCAGGGTGTACGGAGAGGAAATGTCAAAGCTGCCCACATCCTTCCGCATGGCAATGGGCGAGTATTTCAGCGCCTTCTCCCATCCGCTTCCCTTCGTCACGCCGCCGGTCAGTCCCTTTGCCATGTCGGCGGGAGCCAGCGCCACAGACGCCCGGAAGAACGCCGTCGGCTGCTGCACGATCACGCGGATATTCGCGCCCACGGCGGCGCCCTTGAACCGGCCTACGTATTTGGAAAACCATCTGGTCAGCGGCTCAAAGCCCCGGTTCCCAATGCCGTTCTGAAGGTCGTTCATCAACTTGGTCCAGTAAGCCTGAGCGCCCTTTCCGCCCTTGTCCTCCAGCAGGCCCTTGACGGTTCTTCCCGTCCAGTTTCCCTTCGCATCCCGGTATTCAAAGTTGAACAGCCGGTTCGCGTCCTCCATGGGGCACAGCCACGCCGCATAGTCGATCATATCCGAGGCGTGCTGGGAAAACGTATCGAACACGCCGGAGATGTCCAGCGTCGTGTTTGCGTTCGGCGTCACCGCCTGCGCCATGCCGATGTTTTTGATGGAGCGGACGTTGTCGCCGCTTTTCTCCGCGCTGCTGTGCAGCGCCTCTTTCGCGGAGTGGATGGGCCAGTAGTTCTTCTCCGTGAATTTCCGGTAGCCGTACGCCTTCATGCTGGCCTCGTTGCCGTAATCGGCCAGTGCCCCAGCCGTCAGCTTCTGAAGCTCGTCCGCCATGCGGACCTGCTCTCCGGTCAGCGAATCAGAGATGGCTTTCAGGTCCTCCGCAGAAAGCCGGATGGCCTCCGTCCCGCGCTCGATCTTTACTTTTCCGGTCAGCGCGTCCCGGATCTCCGGCTGCACGATGCCGCCCTGCATCAGGTGGGCCTGCGCCTGCTGCCGCCTGCTCAGAAGATAGATCTCCATGGCCTGCGCAGGGGTCAGCGTCAGGCTTTTCCCCTCCGCCGTGGTAAACTCCCGGGTGTCCGTGTTCAGCTTCCAGACGGCGTTTCCGCGCTTTGCTTCCAGCGTCTCCCGAACCCCGCGGCCCGTTTCCTTTTCACCGAGGATACGGTGTACCTTTTCCTCGATGTCCCGGCTCATCAGCTCCTGCCGGTCCTGCGCGTCCCGCAGCATCCGGTAGACGTCCCTGCCGGTCTGGCCGAAATGGCTGAAGAATGTATACGGCGTTTCCAGACTGATGGAGAGGTTCTGCCCATGCTTTCCGCTCCGGGTCAGGGCGTCGGCCTGCAAGGCGTCTGCAAACTGCTTCGTTGTGGAAAATTTGGTGCTGGAGAGCGTCTTTCCGGCGGTGGTCACGGAATGCTCCACGCTTTTCAGCACATTCCACATGGTCGCCAGCTGTTCGCGGGTGAGATCGGACAGCCGGGTGTCTCCCATGGCGATCACCTGATCGAATCCGCCGCTTACAGTCTGACCGTCCTCTTTCCTGTCCATGCCGAACAGCGACGGGTCTACCACCATGCCGTCCTCTGCCGCAATGCGCTGATACTGTTCCTTCAGATTCATCCACGCCTGCGTGCGCTTGGTGGGCGTTCCGTCGGCGTCATACGTCCGTTTGCCGTCGGCGTCCACGGTGTACCGGCTCTCCCGGTTGATGCTCTCCAGCACCTTGGCGACCGCCGTCCGCATTCCCTCGGGGATATGCTGCTTGTCCGTGGGGCGCAGCAGCTTCCGGGACAAAGCGTTGGCGTGCCGGATGATCTTTGCCCGCAGCTCCCGGCTCCGCTGGTTTTCTCTCCGGTTGGCGTCCTTTTCCCGGTAGCGCTCCTTCAATGCCTGCACCTGCTCCGCCCGGCGGCTCCGCTCTTTGGCAAGGGCGTCCGCGGCGCTCAGCAGCCGCTTTGCGTCCTGCCTGCCCTGTGCCATCTGTCCGGCCAGAAACGCGTCTCCGGCCGCCTCCCGGCCCGCCTGCTTTGCCGCCTGCACCTGCTCCGCCGCCCGGTCTGCAAAGGTTTTCTTGGTCTGGGGCAGGTCAAAGAAACGGTCCATGATGTCGTTGGAAATGGACGCCACCGCCTGTCCCATATATCCCTCAAAGGGGTTGTATTCCGTCACGGCGTAAAGCTGACTCGCCACATCCGCGATCCGCTGGAGCTGGTCGGAAACATTGGCGCTCAACTGCTCGCTGAAAAACTCCGGGTACTGCTCGGAAAGCTCGGAAAACACCTGATCCACGTTCGTATGCCTGCCCTTGGAAATGCGCAGTCTGCCGAACTGCGCCTTTCGGAAATCGGCATAGTCCGTAATGTCTGCGGCGTCCTCCTCGGAAAGCGTCAGCTTCGTGTCCTTCAGGTACTTCCGCAGGTCCGCATAATCGCGATACACCTGATCGTCCACACCGACCGCGCTCTCCGCGATCCGCTCCGCAATGGCGTCCGCCCTCCGTCTGGCTTCCGTATAGGTCAGCTCGTTTTTCCCGTCCCCGCCGCCGGCAATGTAGTCATACAGGCTTTGCAGATCCCCGGCAATGTCACTGCCGCTGATCTCCGCGCCGTAGTCCTTCACCAGTGCATCCGCCGCCTTTGAAACGGACGCTCGGTCCGTGGTCACGCCCTTGGAGCGCCGGGTCTGGCCCCGCCAGTACTCCACCCGCTCCCGCAGGCTCTCATTCTCCCGCTTCAGCGCCGCCAGCTCCTGCGCGTTCTCCGTGCCTTTCAGGGAGAATTTCGCTTCCTCCGCCGGAGTTTTCAAAGAAAATCCGGTTTTTTCTTTCGCCTTTTCAAAGGCTTCCTGCATAGCGGCCTTTCCGCTGCCCTCGCCAAAGGAAAGATTCCCATTGACATCCCGGTTCACAAGTGTTACCCTACTAATAGAACCATAGCTGGTGAGGCTCGACGGCAATTGGAGCCTGAGAAGTCCTAACCAGTTCGTGGTTCTTTTTTTATTGGGATCAACGTACAGGATTTCAGAATTGTCAATCAGCTGCTGTGCATTGTTCTTCCCATATGCGCTTGCAATAACGGCAAAATTCTGAATTTCTCCCCGCTTGCTCTGCGGGGACAGCTCCAAGGCAGCCAGAACCGGCTTTCCTTCGGCATCTACCGTTTCTCCAAACAACGTGATCCGGTTTGCGACCGTTTGGGACTGCATGACAAGGATCGGATGCTCCAAAACGTTCGGTACGCTCTTGATTACATCCGCCGTCATAGCCGGGTGTTCATTCATGATCTTTGCGATTTTTGCCTTGCGCCAATAGATCTCGTAATCAGACACCCCGATGCTTTTCAGCGCGTCAGATGTTGTCCCCACCAAAAAGCTCCCAGCGCCCTTATTATCCGTCTTTTTTGCAAGCCAGTCATCAAACTGCTGGGAAAACCTTTCGTTCAGGGAATATCTCGCCTCACCGCCCTCAGTGGCGGTGTTTTTACTGTGCAGGGCCAGCAGCTTGTCGATCTTGAAGCGCTCGTGCAGCTCGCCCAGCTCCTTGGCGTAGGCATCGAAATCATGGAATGCCTGATGCAGCACCTCGTTTAGGCCGTCCATCTTCCCGGAGCTGATGTGCCCATACAGCGTCGCGTTCAGCTCGTCATACAGTTTGAGCCGATCTGCCTCGCTTAACGCAGTACCGGACAGATCTATGCCCCTGTGTTTTGCGGAATTTTCGAGCAGGATACGGGCTTCAAGCGTGGACATATCCAACATGGCGGGCGTCCGTTCCACAAAGTCCAGATAAGGCTTGTAGCTCACCTGCCGCATCACATGTGTGATCTCGTGGGGCGCGAACATCCCCCGGTTCTTTTCCGGCAGGGTCTCCCGGAAATAGATTTGCCCATCGACGGAGAACGCCGGTGTGCCGTTCTTGTTTTCGGCCCATGCTGCATCAGCTACAACAAAGCTAGGCACGCCGTAGTCCACCGCCGTCTGCTGCTCCTCATAGGCCACGCTGCCCTTGGCCGGTTCCACGGTGCGGCCCTCCGCCCATGAGCGCACGGGCTTCTGTCCGAAGGAGGCGCTTAATCCTCCTCGTTCCCCCCGTGATACAGCGTCTCCTCGAAGAGCTTCCCCAGCAGTTCCTCGTACCGCTCGTTCTCCTCGGCGGTCCGGTGCTTCTTCCCGCGCAAAGCGTCCAGTTCCCTGCGCTCCTTCTCGTCCATCTTCGCTGTCCTCCTCCAAAGAATTTCTCGCTGCGCTCATTGTATCATTGCCAGCCCTGTCCCGCAAGCTTTCCGCCTGCTTACTGGCCGCTTCAAATGCCGCCTGCAATTTCCCCTCCACCGTCTGAGCCTGCTGCCTAGCCCTGCCGGTCAGCTTGCCGACGATCTCATGGATGGCGTCCCGCAGCTTTTCCAGCAGCGTCCGGTTCGCGCGGTTCTTCCGGATGAAATCATCCAGAACGCCGCTGTTTCCGATCATGTCACCCGCATAGTTGGCCGCGGCCTCGTCCAGCGCCTGCTCATAGCTGATCTCGACCCCCGCCGCGCGGTACTGCTTCAGCAGGATCTGCGCCGCGCCCTGCACATCCGGCAGACTGCCGACGGCATTCCGGAACGTCCGGTACTGCTCCGGAGCTAGCTCCTGCACCCGGTGGGTCCATTCATGGCCCACCACCCGCAGAACAGGGTCCTGCGCATCCTTAGCGATCAGGATGTCGCTTCCGGTGATCTGGCCGTTGGCCTGTCCGCCCAGCACCTGCGTGCCGTCGACCATCCGCACCCGGACGCCCAGCGCCTTGGAGACGGCGTTCATTTCATCAGCGGACGCGCTGTCCATTTTGTTCGCCACGTACTCATCATACACAAGGCCGCTGTCCGCGCCCGCGGTCTTGGCAAACTGCGCCGCCCGCCGCTCTTTTGCGAGGGACGCCGCCGCGTCCGCCTGTCCGGCCATGTAAGCGGCCTCCGCCTGCGCGCGGTTCACGTCGTACCGCTGGAGCGCGGCGGCGGAAACCGGCTCGTTCCCGTTCAGCCCCGCGTGGTAGGCTTTCATCATCCCGCCGAGATACTGCTCCACGTCCTGCCCATCGGCGTACATGGAGGTCAGCACAGAGGCCCCGGCCCGGTTCATGTCTCTTGCAAAGTCCTCAACGGTGGTCCGGTCGCCCGCCCGGGCGGAAAAGCTCCCGCTCCGGGCGTCAGCGGAGACCCGCTGCGCTTCTGCGGGCGCAGCCTGCGCAGCGGTGGTATCCACAGCGGCCTGTTCTGCGGGTGCCTCCTGACGGGCCACAAGGGCCTTGACAGCCTTCTTCACCTCGCTCAGCGGCGCGTCGGTGTTGATGGTTTTTCCGGTGGCGGCTTCCAGCGTGCTGATGGCCGCCTTGCTGCGGACGATGGCCCCCGCCTGATTGCTGCCGATCTGCTGGCCGTTCAGCACCGCCTCGACAGCCGGAGCCAGTCTTGCCGCCTCCTCCTGTGTGGCTCCCGCCCGAATAAGCTGGTCGGAAGCGGTCTCGTCAGTGGAGGACGCCGTCGGCGCAATAAAAGCGGATTGCTCATTCTGGGCGGGTGAGGGTTCATACCCGATCAGATTTGTAACACCGCCCATCAGGCCGGACAGTCCGCCGACAAGAAAATCATGCCATGCATCTTCAACCTTTTGCTGTATGGTTCTGGTGTCCGGGTCAAAGGTTCTGAGATACGGATTGATAACCGTGTTTTCAATCCAGTCACCGATAGCCTCCTCTGCTCCTTCGGTAACGCCGGACGCCAACCAAGTGGCAATTCCACCAACAGCCTTCTGACCGAATTCAGATTCAATTTTGTTGACAGCGCTGCGTATTCCGCGCTCAATCAGCCCGTCAAGACTGCCGGCACCAGCCTTTCCCATCAGTTGCTGCGGAAGCGTCAGACCAAAAATTTTTTCTCCGATATACTCTTTTTCTGCTTCTGCGCTCCCGTAAAGAAGCTGCGTATCCATGTCCGCTCCACTCTGGCGAGCTTCCTGTGCCGCGCCGCCAAAAGAACGAGCTACAAACGGCACCATACCAGCAGCACCGCCTGTAAGAGCGGCAGGGATGGCATCAAGCATGGATTGGCTCGTAGATACCGCAGCATCAACTACATCTCCCCCGAAAGAGCCGAGGCCCGACTTCGCACTTTCGGTAGCCTGTGCGCTTTCTGCGGCAAGCCGGTCAGCGGCCCTGTATATTCGATTGGTCGTGCTGCTTTCTGCCTCCCACTCTGCAATTTCGCGCGTCATACGGTCGATGCTATCTTGAATAGTCTTGCGCATTGCAGGCGTGACCTGCTTCCCGTCGCTCAAAATCCCAGTTTTGAGATATTTTTGGTACTGAGCAATTTGTCGCCGGTCATAGTCCGGATCATGATAGAGGTTATTGACAACCCCCACGGCATTGGCGTACTGGCTGGCACTCCCGGAAAAGGCTGCTGTCAGAACGTCGCCCGCCCGGTCACCAACGGTCTGCTTCCCAGCTTCCGCCCGAATTGATTTCATTTCCGCATCGAGCTTGTTTATGGCATCGGTGTCGAGATCCATTTGCGCCTGACGGCGTAGCTCCTGCAAGCGCGACAGCTCATGATTTTGCGCAGAAGTGTAACCAGCCGGCATTTTGGCCCGGTTGGATGTAGATGTGCTTTTCCGCCCGCCACCCGCATCGGTCCACTGCTGGCGGCTGGGCGTGGTGCCGCCGCTCCGCGTCGGCGCATGAACGGTCGCAGCGGGGGGCATATTTTCACGTTTCAATGTCAGCCCGCCAGCCTGCCAAGTCTGCGTCCTCCGAGCAGATGTAGGGGAGACCCCAGTAGCAACCGAAGCGTTATTTGCCCCGGTCATTTGTTTGCTCTCCTCCTGCTTTCTGCTGTCGCTGGTCCAGGTTTTCCCGGTCCCGGTCTGCTTTAAGGTCAAAGCCATACCCTACTCCCTCCTTACGAAAGGTCAAAACCGAACAGCTTAAACTTACGCTTGAGTGCCGTCAGTTCGTTGTCGGTCAGACCAGCCTGACTGATCTCATTAAGGAGCCGCTCCGCGCTGGAATAACTGCGCCCGTTCCAAGTGAATACGCCCTCGTCCTGATCCCAGTTCAGGCTCGTCCTTCCGCCGCCGCTCTCTCTGCCCGCTTTCCAGTCTCCATACTCGTCATACAGCCCGGAGCTGCTGGAAAAACCGTATTTCTTGTAGTTGTTGGCGATAAAGCTCTTGGGATAGCCGGATTCCTGCGCTGCGGCAAAAAGGCTCTCATAGTCCTGATTTCTGCCGAGATTCCCTCCGCTCGTCCCACCGGACTTTTTGGCCGTCTTCTGCGCTTCCAACGCCGCCTGCGTGGTGTAATAGCTCTCCAGCGCCGTCAGCTCCTCCGGAGACATTCCGCTGCCCGCGATCAGCTCCGCATCCAGCTGGCTTGCCTTACCGCCCGCCGCCAGATAGGCGCTGATCCGATCCTGCGCCTCCTTCCGGTCTGCGTCGGCCCTGCTGTCTGCGTAGTCGCTGCGGCTGTCGGCGTACTCCTGCTCATACCGCTGGTCGGACAGCGCGTCTCGCCCCGCCTGATAGTCGAAGCTCCGGTCTGCGTTCCACTGGGCCAGCCTGTCCTGAAACTTCCCGTAATCATCCTGCCCCAGCTGGCGGGCAAGCTGCGCGTTGGAGATCAGGTCGCTGCGCTCTCCGGCGTACATCTGCCGGGCGATCTCCTCCAGCTGGCTCATGTAGTCGTTATACTGCTGCTGGGCCGCCGTGGCGGCGTAGGAGCTTGCAAGACCGCCTGTGCGGCTGGAGATCTGCCCCAGCACATCCTGCATATTCATGCGTCCCTGCGCACCGTAGCGGTCCGCGAGCGCCTTGTACTGGTCGCTCTGCGTCCAGTCGGTGTAATTCATGCGGGTCAGCTCCTGCACCGCCTTGTCCAGTACATCGTCCCACTTGCTGCCGCCGTAGGTCGGCGCGTCGCTGGAAGCAATGCGCACCAGATCGCTGTAAGACGGAAGGCCGCCGGAAACGCGCCCGCCGCTGGGGACCACGTTGTTGTTTCCGTCATAGGTTACGCCGTCCACCACATAGCCCGCGCTGTCGCTAGTCTTTCGGGCAGACTTGGCGTAACCGAGATCGTCATAGGAGATCTGATACATCCCCTGCTGGATGGTCTGGCCCGCCCGGGAGGGGTCTCGGGCCATGTTGGGGCCGGACTTGCTGCCGCCGCCCCATCCGGCGGTGTCGGTGTAGTAGTTTCTGCCGCCGCCGTCATTGTCCGAACCGGCGGAGCTGCCGGAGGACCCCCGGGACGAGCCGGAGGACGTGCTGCCTCCGGAATAGGACTTGCCGGAATCAAAGCCCACCAGATCCCACCCGGCTGTGTTGCGCTCCACATCCTCCTTGCTGGGTCCGCTACCATATCTTGCCATTGGTCATTCTCCTTTCTGTTCCAGTGCGGCCAGCCGCGCGTCCATGGCGGAAAGCTGGGCCTGCTGGCTTGTCAGCGCCGTCCGCAGCTCCGTAACCGCCGTTTCCAGTTCCGCGACCTTGCCGCTCAGCTCCGTTATTCGTCCGGAGAGGCCGGTCACGTCGCCGCTTATTCCGTTGACTGTGCTCTGGAGCGCGGAGAGCGTGTTGCTCATCGCCGTCACCAGTACATACATCTCCGCGCTGGATACTCCCGCCGCCGATACCGTCTTGGTCATGTTCCGCATGGAAAATTCGATGCGCTCCCCCATGTAGCGGATGTAGTTTTCGATGATGGACAGGCTGCCGGAGGGGTCCGAAACGTTCAGCCGGTCCATGCTTTCCGGTAAAACTGCCATTACACATCGCTCCCAACGCGAAACTCCCGCAGCACGGAAAGGATCGTACACGGCCCCTTTCCGCGCAGCCGGATCTCAAATTTGTCGCAGCGGTTCACAGGGATCGGAAGCGGGATCACCGCGGCGTCCCTGCCGACGATCTTGCCGCTCTCCCGCCAGATCTGCCCGTCGCACCGTGTCTGCGCGATCAGATAGCTGCCCCTCGGCAGCTCCACCCGCAGCAGCAGCCGGGAATACGCTTTGCGTCCCTCCGCCGTCTCGTAAAACGGGGTAAACTGCGCCATCCACTCCATGCCGGGGTCGTCGCCGCCGCTGTCCGCCAGCCAGACCGCCCCGCCGCCGTCCATGAAATAGAGGTCCTTGCCGATGCGGGCAAAGTCCACCGCGGCGGTATCGTCCTCCCGCAGCCAGATCCGCGCCTGCGTCTCATAGACGAACAGGTGGTGTTCTGTCCCATTCCGCACGCTCAGATAGTAGGTGTCGCCGTCGCTGCCGCCCACCGCATCCGTAAACCGCCGCTCGCCGAAGCTGGCGGAGATCAGGGAGGGCGTACCGCCGGAATAGGCGTACACGCCGTGCAGGCCCATGTAGAAAAGCACCTCGTTGATGACCTGCAAGCTCTTGTGGCATCCGGCCTGCAAGCCCTCGATGTCGTAGGTATACAGGCTGTATTCCGCCGGATAGCCGCCCAGCATCTTGTGGAGCTTCGTCTCCTTCCAGAAAAGGACGGAGGAAGTCAGCTTGCAACACCCGGTGAAGCTACCCTCCGTACCCACCGCCAGCGCATAGCTGTCGGTGGAAAGTCCCTGGAATACGTTGAAGTTGGTGGGATCTCCCAGACTGGAGGCGTAAATGGTCTGGGCCTCGCTGGAACAGCCCCACAGCCGGTTTTCACTTTCACAGATAAAGTCCATATCCGGGATCTTCCGCTCGATCTGGATCGCCGCACTCTTTTCTGTTGCCGCCGTAAAGGTGTTGTCCGCCGCAGTGATGGTGTCCGCCGTCAGGCTCTTGATCACGATGTCCTTGTTATTGGCGGTCTGGGTCGTGCAGCCGGAAATGGTAACGGCGTCCCCGGCGCTGAACTTCTGCGTCAGATTGCCCCAGCCCGTCACCTTCATGGTGCTGGCGGTAAACACCGCGCCGCTGCCGGTCTGCTTTGCTCCCAGCGGCTTCACCGTCCGCGTTTTCATGTCCAGATACACCTTGTCCGGCCAGATGACCATCTTGGTATTCACCACGGCGAACTGCTTTGCTCCGGCAGTAACGGTGCCAACGACAGTTCCATCATAGAGCAGATCCGTCCCCTCCACGGCCACCAGTTTTCCCCATGCCGTCAGCGCCGTTCCGCCGGAGTAATCGGCTCCGGCGGCCCTTTTCTGCTTCTGCCGCGCCCGGCGGGTGGTGATGTAAGGAAACCGCCGGGCGGACAGATTCACGCTGTCCAGCAGATCGCCGTCCTGCGTCTGGTCGGAGTAGTTGATCCCCCGCAGCGTCACGATCTCGCGCCGGGTCTTGCCGATATCCTGTGAGATCTGAGGCAGACGCATATCACATCACCCTCCAGTTTCGATTGCTTTCCGGCGCATGGTGTCTGCGATACCACGCCTTCGCCTCCGCAAGAGCGGACTGGTAAAACACGAGGTCATTCGCATACAGGCTCATTTCCTGCTGGTAGTAGTCGATCTTGCAGAGCAGGTACAGCTGATAGATCTCTTCGTATGGGGCGGGCATCAGCAGCACCGCGTCCTTTTCCGGCCACGTGTGCTCCGGCGCGTCCACGCCGAACATTTCCGCGAGCTGACCGTCCAGATCCAGCAGCCACGCTGCCTTCTGCTCGTCGCTCACCGTATTCGGGCGCAGCTCGTCCGCCCGCCGCACCGCCGCGTTTACCGTCATTACGTCCCCTCACTTTCCGGCGCTGCGGGAAGCAGCGCAATGATCTCGGCGTACTCCGCCGCCGTCAGCGCCCCGGAGGCGCACAGCTCGTCCGCCCGGGCGCGGTCATCGGCCAGCGCCGCGTCGTCACCCGCGTGCCTGCCGATCAGCGCCGCCAGCAGCCGCTTGATCCTCTGCATCAGTCCTCACCTCCCAGCTCCAGCGCGGCCAGCCGCGCCTCGTGGTCGAGGATGGTCTCCAGCATGTCCGCCTCCGTGGTCGGCTCCTCCGGCTCCGCGGGGGCAGGCTCCGGCTCCGCCGGGGCCGACCATGTTCCGTCCGCGTTCCGCGTCCAGTTCTGCTCCACCTCGTCGGGCGCCTCGGCGCACAGGGCGGCGAAGGCCGCGCCGTACCACTGCTCCACGGGGGTGGCGTACTGGGGGATGATCTCCGCCACCGCGCCGTTGTCCACTCTCACTGTTTTCATCTTCACACCGCCTTTGCATAGATCAAGATCATGCCGGGGGAGCCGGAGCCGGAGGTGATCGTCACGGCGGCGGAAACGCGGCCGCCTGTTTCCGCGCCGCCGCCGTTGCCGTTCCCGGTCGCCGATTCGGTGACGGCAGAGGAAACGCCATTCTGTCCTCCGCTTCCGCCCTTCGTTCCGTCCGGCATGGCCTTGATGACCTCCCAGTAGTTATAGCCTGCCCAGCCGCCCGCGGACAGGCTCACCATCGACGGGTCAAACCGATTTTGAGATACTCTGGGCGACTGGCTCAGTCCGCCCCGCGTCGGAGTGGCGTTCCCAGCGCCCGAAGTAATGGTCTGAGCACCGGCATACAGCTCTCTGGTCTCGCTTTTATAGGAGACCGCGTCGGAGCCCTGTCCGCCGTCCGCGCCCCGGAGGCGCTGTCCGCCCTCTCCGCCAAGGGCCGTTTCGCCGTGAAAGCTGGTCGTTCCGCCCGTGTTGCCCCGGACCATGCCGGAGGTCACCGTGAGGCTGACGGCCGCGCCGCCCGCGCCCACAACGGCGGCGATCTTCTGGCCCGGAGACACAGTCAGTTCGATGTTTTTCCCGTATCCGGAGGCTCCGCCGGTGACGCCCTCATACGTGGTCCCGCTCGTAAAGCAGACCGCTCCGCTCCCCCCGCCGCCGACCATGTACACGCCGATTTGGGTGACCCCCGCGGGAACGGTCCATGTGTAGGACCCGGCGGTCTTGTACTGCGCAATCAGTTTCCATGCGGCCGCCGCCCCGATACTCGCAGGCGTGTGCGTATGATTGGCCGCCGCCGCCCCGATACTCGCTGGCGTGTGCGTATGATTGGCCGCCGCGGCCCCGATGGCGGCGGGCGTAATGGGGTCCGCCCCGCCCGCCGCGTGCCGCGCGGCGTGGACCGCGTTTGCCTTGGCGTTCCACGCGGTACGCTCCGCTGCCGTCACGTGGGATACCGTGTCCGCGACGTGGGCGGTCAATGCTTCAGCAGCTGCCGCTGCCGCAGTCTGCACCGCCTGCCGGATGTCGCTATGGGCGTCAGCGCTGGTGTTGTGATCGCTTACATAGCCCTGCGCATCCTGCCGGGTAGCAATGTCTCCGCCCGCGATCTGCTCCGCCTGCTTCGCCCAGTATTCCGCGTTTTCCTCGCTGGCCGCCGCCGCAGTCTGGGCACTTTCCGCCGCCGTCTTGCAGGATGCAGCAGCCGCAGCCGAACCAGCCGCCGCTTCGGCATAGGCTTTCGCGTTCCCTTCGCTCTGGGCCGCACTCTGGGCGCTTCCCGCCGCGCTTTCCTCGCTGGCTGCCGCCGCCTGTTCGGACCGTTTTGCAGCAGTCTCGCTGGCGCTGGCTGCTGCCGCGCTGCTCTCCGCGGCGCTCTGTGCTGTCTCAGATGCTGCCCGCGCCGTCTCCGCCGCCGTCTTGGCACTGGCCGCCGCAGCGGCATCCCCGGCGGCGCTCCGGGCGCTCTCTGCCGCAGCCGCTTCACTCTTGGCGGCCGCCGTCTCGCTGGCCTTGGCGTTGGCTTCGCTGGCTGCCGCTGCGGCCTCGCTGGCGGCTGCGGCCTCCTTTGCACCCTTCACCTCAACGATGTCGCTTTTGATGCTGTCGATCTCCGCCTGAAGCTGCTCCGCCTGAGACGGCGTCACGGGGTCGGTGTCGTTGACATACAGTTTGGAGGGCAGCACCCGGAACCGTGCCTCCTCCGTCACACACCGGATGATCTCTTTCCCATCGGCATTTGATACAAAGCCCTCCACGGTGAGGAAGCACTCCCCAGCAGCCGTCTTTGCCTCCTGCGGGACCGGCACAAGATAGACCTCGCTTTGACCCTCCGCCAGCAGATCCGTTGTCAGGATGATGGGCGTCCGGTTTTCTCCCAGTGCGTCGGAGAAGATGGCCCGCCGGGTCGTACCGTCCCAATAGCGGGACGGACGGAAGTCCATCTCCAGCAGCACGTCGTCGTGTCCGCCCGCCGTGCCGATGCTCACGCCGGAGCCGGTAATGTATTCGTT
The DNA here is from genome assembly GCA_934574045.1 of uncultured Oscillibacter sp. Classification (GTDB taxonomy): domain Bacteria; phylum Bacillota; class Clostridia; order Oscillospirales; family Oscillospiraceae; genus Oscillibacter. The sequence goes on from CAKTMK010000001.1 coordinate 117,427, forward strand.
GGAGATCCGGAGCTTTACAATGCGCTGCTCCATGCTCGTCCTCCTTTCGGTTTGAAAAGGGCGTAGAGGGAGCGCCGAAGCGCTCTCTCTACGCCGTGTCGTAAAGAACCCGCTGCGAAAACGGGCAAGGGTATCGCGGTAGGTATGGACTTGTCGGATCAGATGTTTCGGGCCTTGGCTTCCGCCTCAAACTTGGCGCTCTCCGTCTCGATCAGGTTGGCGGTCGCCGCGTCCTGCCGCATGGAATCCTCCAGCGCCAGCGCGAACTTCCGCGGGATCATCACGTCCTCGCCGCGCTTGATGAGCAGCCGCTCGCCGTTGACGCACACCAGCACGTCGCCCTTATACTTGTCGTTGTCCTTGAACAGCCGAATGGGGACCTTCTCCTCCATATACTGCCGTTCCCGCTCCTGCTCCTCCCGGAACAGGCGCTCCTGCCGCTGGGCCTCGCTTTCCTCCGGTTCAGCGCTGTTCACCGCATTTTCCGTCTGCTGTGCCTCTCTGGCCGCCGCCAGCGCGGCATTGGCCTGCTCCAGAATGGCGCGGGCCTCCTCCTTGGCGGCGTGAGCCTCCTCCAGCATCTTCTGCAGCTCGTCAGCAGCGGGGGCGGGACTGCCCTCCGGCTCCTTCTTCATGGCCATAGGAATTTCTCCTCCTTTTTAATTCGTCAATTCGCGGGCGCATCGTTGAAGCTGGAGCAGGTCTCCACGCGGACCATGTACTCCTCCACCAGACGCTCCGCCGCCTTGATGGCCTTCCATCCGGCAGTCGCGCGCTGGTTCAGGGGGTCGGCAGTACCGGCGGAGCCAAGCTGCTTGACAATGTGCTGCAGCCCGCCTCCGGTGACCTCGGTCACGCCGTAGGCGTTGGCGCCCAGGATCATCGTCGCGTATACGTCGCGCTTGGCCGCGGCCGGAGTAACAACGCCGCCGCTCTCGGTGCCGGTAGCGTAGTCCTTACCGGCGGCCTTCCAGATCTTCGCCTCGCTGGTCTCCACAAAACGGACGCCCTCGATCTTGCCGATCTCGCCCTCATAGATGCCGCTGGGGTCGGAGTAGGTCTTGACGTTCACCCACAGGGGATCGCTCATCAGATCGTGGGAAACGTCGGGATGGATGATGCCCACGTAGCCGCCGTTGATGCGGGGCGCATTCATGACCTTCAGGGTGCGCACGGCCTTGCGGACGGCCTCCACCGTCAGGTAATGGTTCTGTGCGGCGGCAGCGCTGCCGCCGCACAGGTTGGCGCGGGCGGAAACCTGCCCCTCGGCATACTGCACGTTGGTGCCGCCGACCATGACCTCGCGGGTGATGGTGTCCAGAGTGCGCCCCGCCTGAGACGCCAGAACGGTGGTGGACTGCATCAGGTTGTTGTCGATGGCCGTCAGCAGCAGGACGTCGGAAAGCTCGATGAAGCCGCCGTACTGGTTGACGGTCGCCGTGATAACGCTCATGGCCAGCTTCTGCCCGTTGGGGGTCACGCCCTCGGTCAGAGGGGTCAGCGCCTTGGGCAGAGCGGAATACTTGCGGAACTCGATGGTCTTGCCGCCGTTCTTGGGAATGGGGTGCTTCTGGGCAAACTGGTCGTGCACCAGCTCCGGCTCCGCCAGATTGATGAGGTAGTTCGAGTAGAACGTTTTCATCTCGTTGGTCAGTCCGGTGTCGGTAGTCACGTTGGTGTTTGCGCTGTTCGCGTCGAACAGCCGCAGGCTCATAGCCTTGAACTTCTTCATAATGGTTTTCATGCTGTTAACTCCCTTCTGTGTGATGCAGGAGGGGAGGCTGGGTCAAAAACTGATGCGCTCCCCCCGTGCAACTCTCCGGGCGATCTCCTCAAAATCCTGTCTGGACAGCTTGGAGGGATCGCTCTTTACGGTGAATGCACTCTGGGCGTTTGCTCCGTTCTCTGCCGGGCGGCTGCCCTTGGCGCGGACGTTGTCGGCCACCATCTTTTCGGTGTTGGCGGCGGTCACCTGGATCGCGCCGTCCATCAGCTCGTCGAAGTGCATCACCTTGTAGGCGTGCTCGACGGGGGTACCGGCTTTCAGCATGGCAACGAACTGCGGGTTTTTCAGCTCCTCGCCGAAATTGAAGCCCTTGAATTTCGCGGCCACGCCCTGCGCTTCCTGCCACCACTGCTGCGCCTGCTGCTGATAGCGCGCCCGGTCCGCCTGCTCCGCCTGCATCTCCCGGAGACTGGCGTTTTCGCGCTGGAGCTTCTGGAACCGCTTGTACTGCTCCACGCTCATACCCGCCTCCTCGGCGGCCTCGGACCAGTACGCGCTGTCGTTCTCCAGCGCAGTGGTCAGCTTGGACAGGTCTCCGTCGCCGATCTTATAGCGCTGCATCAGCATATCAATGACAGCCTGCTGCCCGTTCAGCTTCTGCTCAAGATCCTGCTGTTCGCCAAACCGGCGGGAGATCATGCGCTGCGTCTCCTCGGTGTAAACGTCCTTGAACTCGCCGTTGACCAACTCGCGGAAGGCCCTGCGGCGCTCGTCCAGAGTGTTGGAGGTAGTCTGTACCTCCGGGTCCTTGTTGTCGCCACCGGCGTCGTGGGACGGTTCCTGTGCGTTGGTAACGGTCTGCTTGCCGTAGATCACGTTACTCATGTCGCCCGATTTGCCCCGGCGAGTGCCGGCAGCAGATACCTGTGCCTGATCGCTCCCCTTGCCGGCAGCGGCCGCGCCAGCGCCTTCCGCGCCGCCCGCAGCGGCAGTGCCGCCGTCGAACAGGCGAAGGTCCATAGAAAGCAGATGTTTGAACTTCATGAGGCAGTTCCTCCTTTTACCGCGGACTTAAAGGCTCCGTGTGCCTGCGCGGGCTTGACGGCCCCGTGTGCCGGTCCTCCCTGTCTGCACGGTTCAGGCGGCAGCCTGTGAAACGGGCCGCAGGCCGCCGCCCCGAGCACAAATGCAGGAGGACAGTATCAGCGTAACAAGGCGGGGGTGTGATTTTCACCCCCGCCGAAAGAAATTTTTCAAATTTTTTTGAAAACAACGGAAATATGCGCGCTGTCCGTGGCCTGAAGCCGGAAAAAACCAGTGGCGGTCATTTCAAAAGCGGTCCGGCAGTCGGAGCCGCCGCGGAATCGAAGCAGCACGTTGCCCGGTTCCACGCGGCGCTCCACGCACCCTCCACTGTTTTCCAGCCATCCGTCCAGCGTGCCGATCAGGCAGGAGATCGCCGCGCACATCTCCGGACTTCCGGTCGCATGACCCGTGCAGGAGACCAGAAACGTGCCGCCCTTCCGTTCCAAATAGACCTGCGTCATACGTCCATGCTCGGAGCGCTGCGCTTGGCAAGGCGCTCACCGTAGCCCGTCATGGGCGTCTGAGCTTTCATGATGCCCCCCGCAAGACCGCTCTCCGCTGGTTTCTCCTGCGGCGCGGAGGCACTGGCGGGTGCGGCCTCTCCACCGGAGCCAGCGCTTCCTGCGACGGCCTGCGGCCCTGCAACGGCGATTTTCAGCATCTGGTTCTCCTGCTGGAGCTGTTGGCAGATGTTGAGCAGGGTCTGTCCCTGCCGGACGTACTCACGTACCTTGTCGATGCCCTCAAAATCCATCATCTCCAGACACGCAAGGCTCTCCTGCGCCCGGTCCGGGTTGAAGAAGCCCAGATTGTACAGCTCCTTGGCCCGCTCGTTCTGCTCCATGCGGCTGAACGGGTTTTTCTTCTGCGCCCGGATCTTGATGTCGAAGATAGGCTTGCGGTACATGGGCTGACCGTCGGCCCCCGTGCCCATGAACTGCTCTTTCAGTCCGGCGTTGTTGAAGTCCACAAAGGCGTATCCGTCGGTGTTGGGACTGATGATGCGGAAAGTGCGGGAAACATCGTAGAACTGACGGGCAAGCTCCACGCACATGGAGTTGATCTTGACGTGTGTCCGGTAGCTGGATGAGATCATGTCTCGGCTGGCCTTGTTGCCTGCCTCCTGCAGGGCTGCGATGGCGGCGGCGGCGGTGACGCTGGAGCCGGTGCCGCCGCTGTTCACGTCCCGGTTGGCCGCCGTGTCCTTCATTTCCTCGATCTTCATCTGCATCACGTCCACGTAGATGGAATCCAGCGGGGCGCTCACGATCTCCTTCAAGCGCCGGTCGTCAAGCTCACCCTGCACATGGACCAGCGGCTTGTTCCAGTCCAGAAACTCCTCCTCGTTGATGTTGGTGGAATCGCTGGCAAAATACCGCCGCTTGGTGGCCATCATGGCGTTTTCGAGGATGTTGGAGGACAGCTTGTCGATGTAGAGCTGCGGGTCCTTGCAGATGGACACGTACCCAAACCCCACCGGCGTCCCCTTTTCGGGGAACAGCACATCCAGCACCACCGGATAAAGGCCGTGATCGTAGAAACCCCGGTCCCGGTATTCCGGATCGTTCTCACTGGCGTACAGAAGCTGATCTCCTACGAATTTGACATAGTGGACCAGTGTTTTTCCGCTGGGAGACTTGACCTTGTAGTACCAGTCCACCACCACGCTCTTGCCGCTGGTGTCCACGGTGTCATCGTAGATATACTGCTTCACATCCACCACGCTGCCGTGGGTCTTCCCCTTCAGCTCCGGATACTGCCGATCCAGAAGATCGTCGTCCACCAGATCCGCAATGAACAGGTTCCGGGACTTCTGGATATCGGTCACGCCCGGCTCCCAGAACAGGTTCAAAAGGTCGATCTGCCGGATGTTCACATCCCCCAGACCGTTCTCTCTGCCGCTGTCCCAAAACACGCCATAGGCCGCCGTCCCGTGCTTCAGCTTCTCCCACCACGCATCGCTGTACGTCTGCTCAAAATCGTTGCACTCCAGAATGACCGGCAGCACGGAAGAGAGCGTTTTGGCGCTTTCCTCGTCGCTGCGCTCCCGGGGCAGAGCCATCGGCTCCGGGAAGTTGTCCATGGCGTCCGCGTGCTTATTCATGATGGCGTTGAACAGCCACGCGCTGGTCGGCTCCGGACTGTTGGGGTCCGTCCGCCGTCCGGGCCGTCCGTCGGGGCCGGGAACGGCACTGTACCCGTTCCTGCCGCCGCGGATGGCCTCCCAGTGCCGCAGCTCCCACCACAGCTCGTCCTCCACGATGCGGTTTTCCAGATTCGCCTTGCCCGCCTTGTATCTCGTCAGGATCTCGGCTGCTTTTTTGATGTCCTCCCCGTCAATGACCTTCTGGTCAGCCTTTCGGGTCATGAGCATCGCCGCCATGTCCTCCGACATGGGCTGTTCACTCTCCTGCGCCGCGCCGGGCAGCCGGATCTCTTTGCCGAAAAATGTTGCCATTCCCGTTATCCTCCTCAGTATTTTCTGAAAAAGTCATACCTGTCGTACTGCTGCCGGTCCTGCCCCAGATCCAGCGGGTCATATACCACCAGAGCGGGCGGTTTGTTCTGCCGGGGCGCAATGGGATTGCGCATGCAGACATAGCGCAGCTCGTCGTAGATGTGGTCCTCGCCCTCGGTGTTGATGTCCTCCACATTCTTCTCGTCGTAGACCAGGTTGGGGACCGTGCGGATGAAGTGCCTGCAGGTGTTGAACACATACAGCATCGGGATGCCCTCCTCGTCAAAGGCGAGGCGGTGATGCACCTGCATCTTTCCGTCGATGCGGGCGTGGTCGCCGCGCTCGAAGTACACCCGCTGCCGCTCCATCAGAGCGCCGATGCTCTCCGTGCCGTCGCTGCCCCAGATGGCCGGGTCTCCCACGCGGTGGATCTGGCGTCCTTTCAGGTTGGGGTCCTCCGCTTCAATGCGCCGGATCTCCCGCGCCACCTCGGACGGTTCCATCTTCACTCCGGTGTTCGGGGTGCCGGTGCAGCCGTAATACTCCCGGATGCGGTAGAGCCGCCGGTCCCGGTCCACAGCATACCAGCCCACGCTGAACGGTCTGGAGTAACCCCAGTCCAGGCCGCACCAGATCGCCCACTCTTTTGGTACCTGAAATGGGGAAATGACGTGGGTGTTGATGCGGTCCGTGTAGTGGTCGCTGTCGTTGCGCCACTCCGTGAATACCTGACCCGCGAAGGTGTCCCAGTCGCCGTACAGCAGCGCCTTGCGCTCCTGCTCCGGCATGGAGGCCAGGCTGGTGAGGTA
>CAKTMK010000002.1 GCA_934574045.1 uncultured Oscillibacter sp.
CCTTCCTGATGCCCGTCGAGGACGTGTTCACCATCTCCGGCCGCGGCACCGTCGCTACCGGCCGTGTGGAGCGCGGCGTTCTGAAGATGAGCGAGGAAGTTGAGATCGTCGGTCTGTCTGACGAGAAGAAGAAGACCGTCGTCACCGGCATTGAGATGTTCCACAAGCTGCTGGACTACGCTGAGGCTGGCGACAACATCGGCGTCCTGCTGCGCGGCATCGACCGCACCGGCGTGGAGCGCGGCCAGGTTCTGGCGAAGCCCGGTTCCATTCATCCCCACACCAAGTTCAAGGGCCAGGTCTACGTTCTGACCAAGGACGAGGGCGGCCGTCATACCCCCTTCTTCAACAACTATCGTCCTCAGTTCTATTTCCGTACCACCGACGTGACCGGCGTCATCACCCTGCCCGAGGGCACCGAGATGTGCATGCCCGGCGATAACGTCGAGATGGACGTTGAGCTGATCACCCCGATCGCTATCGAGAAGGGCCTGCGTTTCGCTATCCGTGAGGGTGGCCGTACCGTCGGTTCCGGCGCTGTTATCGAGATCGAGGAGAAGTAAGCCAACCGGCTGACTTTATCTGATCCATGCTGTAAAAGCGGCGTGATGCAATGCATCACGCCGCTTTTTTCTGCATTCAGCTATTGAAACAGAACCGGGTTCCCCCGTTTAGGGTTCCCCGTTCGGGGTTCCCCGTTTGGGGTTCCCCGTTTGGGGTTCCCCGTTTGGGGTTCCCCGTTTGGGGTTCCCCGTTGGGGGTTCCCCGTTGGGGGATTGTGGAACCCTAGCTCCAGAATACCTCTTCAGTTTTTTCTCCTGACCCGGTCTCTTAAACAACGGCACGGCGCGCATACGCGCGCCGTGCCGCATTCTCATTCTTACCGGGGCGCCATCAGATGGTGCAGTGCCTCGTCCAGCCCATCAATGGTCAGCGGATACATGGGGATCTCCCGTCGGATCAGCCCGATGGTGTGGCTCCCCCAAGTGTAATCCCAGCGCTCCCGTGGGATCGGAATCAGCCACGCAATATGGGGCTACTTGGCCGCAAAGCGACTCAGCCATTCTATCCCCGGGTCCTGATTCGTCCGATAGTAGTCCAGGCAGCCGCTCCGGCTCAAAAGTTCGCTGGGCGCCATGGCTCCGTCCCCCACGAACAGGATCTTCCATGCGGCGCTCAGGCTGCCCAGCACGCTCCGGGTGTCCACGCTGTCCCGGTACCAGCACTCCGGCGTGGTGAACAGGTCGTCATAAACGCAGTTGTGGAAGTAAAACGTTTTCAGCTCCTTGAAGTGGCTGGACTCGTGTACCGCGTGAAAGAGCCGGGAGCAAAGACTGGAATAGGACCACATGGAGCCGCCGGAGTCAAACAGCACCAGCAGCCGCACGTCGTTTTTTCGCGGGCGGTCAAAGGCCAGCTTCAAAAAGCCGCCGTTGTCGCAGGTAGCCCGGACCGTCTCCTCAAGCTGAAGCTCATCCTTCGGCCCGTCGCCCTTGACCGTCAAATTGCGCAGACGGCGCAGGGCCATCTGAAACTGGCGCAGCTCCAGCGCCGCATCCTGCCGGAAATCCCGGTAGTCCCGCTCCGCGGCCACCTGCACGGCGCTGCGCTGCCGTCCCGGCCCGCCGATGCGGATGCCGGCGGGGTTGTAGCCGCCGTGGCCAAAGGGCGAGGTGCCGCCGGTCCCGACCCACTTGCCGCCGCCGTCGTGGCGCTCCGTCTGCTCCGCCAGCCGCTGGGCCAGAAGCCGCTTCAGCTCCTCCAGGTCCAGTCCGCCGCCGAAGCGGGCATCTACCTCGTCCCGGTCAAAGGGCCGCTGCTGAATGGCCTCCGCCAGCCAGTTCAAAAGCTCCTCCGGCAGCTCCTGCACTGACTCCACATCGTGAAAATACTCCGCAAACGCCAGATCGAAGCGGTCAAAATCCGCCTCGCTCCGGGCAAGGATGCACCGCGCGAGCTGGTAAAAGCCGGTCAGCTCGGAGTTGTGCAGCCCCAGCCGCAGCGCCTCCAGCAGCGTGAGCCACTCGCTCATGGACACGTCCAGCCCGTGGCGGCGCAGCGTATAGAAAAAGCCCGTAAACATTTGCTCACCGACGGCGCCGCGCCGCGGCGTCCAGATCCTCCGGCTTTTTCAGCAGCACGCCCGCAAAGGGCAGCGCGGCTTTCAGCATCTGCGGCTCCACCCCGCCGATGCTCAGGGCCTGCACCCAGTCCAAAAGCTCGCTGGTAGACGGCTTTTTCTGGAGGTCCAGATCCCGCAGGCGATAAAACTGATCCAGCGCCTGTTCCACCAGCTGACGGTCCAGATCGGGGTAATGGGCGCGGACGATCCGCTCCATCATGGGCGGGTCCGGGAAGGCGATATAGTGGAAAATGCACCGGCGCAGGAATGCGTCCGGCAGCTCCTTCTCCGCGTTGGAGGTGATGATGACGATAGGCCGGTGCTTCGCCCGAACGGTCTGCTTCGTCTCCGGAATGTAAAATTCCATCCGGTCCAGCTCCCAGAGCAGGTCGTTTGGAAATTCCAGATCCGCCTTGTCGATCTCGTCGATCAGCAGCACCACCTGCTCCTCCGACTCAAACGCCTCGCCCATCTTGCCCAGCTTGATATACTTGCTCACATCGCTGACGCCGGATTCTCCGAACTGGCTGTCATACAGGCGGGCGACGGTGTCATAGACGTACAGGCCGTCCTGCGCCTTGGTCGTGGACTTGATGTTCCAGACGATCAGCCGCAGCCCCAGCGACTCCGCCGCAGCCTGCGCCAGCATGGTCTTTCCGGTGCCCGGTTCGCCCTTGATGAGCAGGGGCTTTTGCAGCGCCCGGGCGATCTCCGCCACCCGCAGCAGCTCCGGCGAGGCGATGTAATCCTTTGTGCTTTGCAGTTGTTTCATAGTTCCTCCGATTTTTTCAGGTATCCGATGCGGAAAAGGGCCGCCGCAGAACTGCGGCGGCCCCTTTGCCAGTGTTCACTTGGTCGTCCGCGTGCGCAGCTTTCGCCCTCAGGCGGAAGCGAAGCAGAGCGGACTTTGCTTCGACGTTATCCGAACAGCTTCAGCAGGCAGCCGGCGGCCACCGCGGAGCCAATGACGCCGGCCACGTTGGGACCCATGGCGTGCATCAGCAGGAAGTTGGAGGGATTGTACTTCTGGCCCACCACCTGAGAAACACGGGCGGCCATGGGCACGGCGGACACGCCGGCGGAACCGATCAGCGGGTTGATCTTGCCGCCGGAGAGGACGCACATCAGCTTGCCGAACAGCAGACCGCAGGCCGTGGCGAACGCGAAGGCAGTCAGGCCCAGAACGATGATCTTAATCGTGTCAATGGACAGGAAGGAATCATACACGGCGGTAGCGCCCACGGAGATGCCCAGGAACGTAGTGACGATGTTCATCAGCGCGTTCTGGACGGTGTCGCTCAGACGGTCGGTCACGCCGCACTCCTTGAACAGGTTGCCCAGCATCAGGCAGCCCAGCAGGGGCGCAACCGAGGGCAGCACCAGCACGGTGATGATGGTGACCATGATCGGGAAGATGATCTTCTCGGTCTTAGTAACAGGCCGCAGGGTCTCCATCTTGATCTTGCGCTCCTTCTCGGTGGTCAGCAGCTTCATGATGGGCGGCTGGATCAGCGGGATCAGAGCCATGTAGGAATACGCCGCGATGGCGATGGGGCCGAGGTACTCCGGCGCCAGGATCTTGGTCAGCCAGATGGCCGTGGGGCCGTCCGCGCCGCCGATGATGGCGATGGAGGCCGCCACGTTGGGGGCAAAGCCCAGCAGCGTGGCCATCAGCAGGGCCACGAAAATGCCGCCCTGCGCCGCAGCGCCCATGAACAGAGAGGACGGACGGGCGATCAGGGGACCGAAGTCCGTCATGGCGCCCACGCCCATGAAGATCAGAGAGGGATACACACCGGTCTTGACACCGATGTACAGGATATCCAACAGGCCGCCGTGACGCAGGACCTCACCGTAATCCACGCTGTTGGTGATCCACATGGCGGTGTGATACACCTCGCCGCCGGGCAGGTTGGTCAGCAGCATACCGAAAGCGATGCCGACCAGCAGCAGCGGCTCAAACTTCTTGACGATACCCAGATACAGCAGCACGCAGGCCAGGGCGATCATGATGAGCTGACGGAAGTCCGTCATCAGAGCGAAGCCCGAGCTGCCGATGATGCCGTTCAGGGTCCCAGTAATCAACTCCATCGGAAAACTCCTTTCCGATCAGCCCAGCTGAACCAACTGCGCCCCAGTATCGATCTGGTCACCCACCTTAACGAACACCTTGGAAACCGTGCCGGCGCTGGGGGCCATGACCTCGTTCTCCATCTTCATAGCCTCGAAGGTCAGCAGGACCTGACCGGCGGTAACGGCGTCGCCCTCCTTGACGGAAACGGACATGATCTTACCGGCCATGGGGGCGGTGACCGTGCCGGCACCGGCGGGAGCGGCAGGAGCCGCAGCGGGGGCGGGGGCAGCAGCCGGAGCAGGGGCTGCGGCAGGAGCGGGAGCGGCCACGGGGGTCACGCTCTGGATGCGGGGAGCGGCGTAGCCAGCGGCGTCCTTCTCCGCGACCTGAACATCATAGGTCTTGCCGTTGACAGTGATCGTATAAGCCTTCATAATTGTTTTCTCCTCTAAAATCAAGATTTTTTGAATGTTTAAAAGGGAAAGCCGCTCAGTCCAGATCGCTGCGGTTGCGAATCATGGGATTTCCGGCCTTGTCATATGCGGCGATGGCCGCGGCGAGGACCGCCAGCAGCTCGTCGTCATCCTGCTTGGGCGCAGCCGGAGCGGCAGACGCCGCGGGCGCGGCGGCAGGAGCAGCCGCCTTCTTCCCGGTCCGCGCGGACGCGACCTTTCCGAAAACGATCAGCACCGCATACAGCAGCAGCAGGACGGAAAACACCACCAGCATACTGACGATGGAGACGATGCCCGCCGTTCCCATGCTCATGTAGTCGTGAATCATACGCTCATCTCATTGCAAAGCGGGAACGCTTCGCATTCCTTTCTTTCAGATTTTATTTGTTCATCAGGTTGTTCCAGTCACGGATGATCCGCGGGGTCATCATGTGGTGGAACGGGCAGATGGACTCCGGATTCTGATAGGACGCGCCGACGAACGCGCAGATGTAATTGCGCAGCTTGGGCAGCTCCACGATCTCGTCCACCAGGCCGGTCTTGGCGCAGGCGGCGGGGCGGGACTTGTCAGAATACTCCTGAATGAGCTTGTTCATCTTGTCGATGGTGGGCTGGAGGTCCTTACCCTCCTTCTTATCCTTCACCAGACGGCGGGCGTACATGGCGGCGGCGGCAGTCTCGCCGTGCATGACGTAGATCTCCGTGGCGGCGGTGCCGATGCTGAAGACGTTGCGCTCGGTGCCCTGCGGGCCGCCCATGACATAGTGGGCCGCAGCGGTGCCCTTGCGGAGCGTGATCTCCATCTGGGGGACCTTGGCGTTCTGGATGGAATAGATCAGGGACTGGCCCAGACCCAGCAGCTCGGCCTTCTCGGCGGGGTCGCCCACGTCGATGCCGGTGGTGTCCTGGATCCACACGATGGGCAGACGGTCGCGGCCGCACATGGTCACGAACTCGTTCATCTTGATGAGGCCCTGACGGTACAGCTTGCCGCCCACGCCCACGGCGCCGGCGCCGCGGTACTCGGGATAGTTGGGCAGCAGGCCCTGATAGTTCGTCACAACGCCGGTCAGCAGGCCGTTCACGCGGGCAAGGCCGCAGACGATCTCGGGACCGTAGCCCTTCTTGTACTCCATGAACTCGCTGTTGTCGAACAGGCAGGCCAGCACCTCCCGCACGTCATAGGCGCGCTTCTGGTTGAAAGGAATGCGGGTGTACAGATCCTCGCCGCTGTGGACCGGCTCCATGGGATCGGCCACGCGGAAGAAGTTTTCGTTGTAGGCGGGGATGGCATCCATGTACTTCTTGATGGCGGCCAGAACGCCCTCTTCGCCGGAATAGACCTCGCGGAAGAAGCCGGTCTCGCCGAAGTGGATGTGCACCGCGCCGGGAGGATCCACCTTGCCGGCCTTGACGGTGGCGTCGATCAGAGCCTCGGCGGCCTCCTGATCCACATAGCCCTTGGGATTCATGCCGCCCACGATGCCCGCGCCGCCGACGGCCATGTTGGCCTTCTCATGGGCAATCAGGATGGTGGGGCTGATGGCGTGATAGCCGCCGCCGGCGGGGTTGGTGCCGTAAATGCCGACCAGAACGGGAATACCCATCTGCTCCAGTTCGGCGTGACGGTAGAAGGGCGTGCCGCCGGTAACGCGGCCGGCGTAGACCTTCTCCTGCTCATCCAGCTTCACGCCGGAGCAGTTGAGCACGTAGACCAGAGGGATGCGCAGCATCTTGGCGATGTCGGTCGCGCGGGTCAGCTTCAGCGCCTGACCGGGGACCCACGCGCCGGCCAGCTTCTTGTTGTCGGAGGCGATGATCATGGCCCACTTGTCATGGATCTTGCCCAGACCGATCAGAACGCCGGTGGAGCCGTCCTTGTTGTTGCCGGGATTGTACAGGCTGTCCAGCGGGCACCAGGTGCCCTCGTCCACCAGGATCTCCAGACGCTGACGGGCAGTCATCTGGCCGGACTCGTTCAGGGACTCGTCGCTGCGGCCCGCGCTCAGCGCGGCCTCGACCGCTTCGTTGTAAGCGACCTCAACATCCTGCAGGGACTTCTTGTTTTCCTCGTTCACCGTCTGCAGCGGCGTTCCCAGCTGGGGCATATTCTGGAAGTAGGAGGGCATGGAGTAGCCGAATGCGCTCATATCGTACCACCTTATCTTGAATTTGGCCGGCGGGGGTCAAAAGCGGGGACGGTCGGCCGACCAGCCGGCCGCCCCGCGGGTTCACGGTTCGCTTAGAGGGCGATCACGTCGGCAAACGCCTGAATGGCGGTGCGGGCCTGACCGAAATCGCGCATCTGCTGATCCACGCCCAGCTTGATGTGGGGGATCTTCGCGGCGTCCAGCGCCTTCTTGAGATAGGGATACTCCATCTCCTCGGGATCGCAGAACTGCTGCATGAACAGCACCAGACCCTGCGCGCCGGACTGCTTGACCAGATCGGCCACGAACTCGCCGCGGCGGTTCTTGTTGGACTCCTCGTCATAGAGCAGGACCTCGAAATCCTGATCGGCGAACTGCTGGGCCAGCGCGGTCATGGGATCGCCGGTCTCCGGCGCGTCCACGCGGAAGGCGCGGGACTCGTGGGCCACGTCGTCCGCCGCGATGGCGATGTGGTTCTCCTCAAAGATCTCCAGCAGCTTGGGATTGTCGCAGATGATGCCGGAGGTGACCACCTTGGTGCCCTTCCAATCGCACTTGGGCAGCGCGGCCAGCTCGGCGTTCAGCGCGGCCAGCTTCTCGGTGTAGGCGGCCTTGTCCATGAACCAGGCGGCCTTGAGAACGGCGCTGCGCTTGGTGGGAGTAATCACGTCGCAGTGGTCGTTGGCCAGCTTGACGAACTCCCGGCGGGCGGCGCGGCTCTTGTTATAGAGCTTGATGGTCTCGCTGAGGGCCTCGTCCGTGATGGGCGCACCCGCGATCTTCTCCAGCTCGCCCTTGACGTGGCTGTACTGGTCGATGCAGAACTTCATGCCGAACTCCGCCCGGCGGTTCTGGGGATGGGCCAGGAAGATGCAGGGCAGCTTCTCGCTCATGGCGACGCGGATGTTCTGGCTCATGGGACGCAGCGTGTCGCAGATGGTCGGGGTGATGACGCCGTCCAGCAGATCCATCGTGCCGTCGAGCAGCATCTCCAGATCCAGCTGAGCGATGGTGCAGTAGAACGTGGCGCAGTATTCCTTGGCGCGGGAGATGGTCTTATTGTTGCTGCCCCACATACCGAAGGGGATCATGCCGGCGGCGGCCACCAGCTCCTCGGGCGCGTAGTACGGCATCACGCCGATGCACTTCTTGCCCTCCGCCTTATACTTCTTGAGCTGTGCCTTCGGGTCGGCCGCGACGGCGGCGAACTCCTTTACGATCGTTTCGATGCTCATGCCCGGGCCTCCTTCTGCTTTTTGTTCTCCTCCATGGCCTCGACCAGACCCTGCACGCGGGTCTCGTACTGGGCCTCATTGAAGTTGCGGGGATCGGCCTGATCGCCGTCAAAGCCGGCGCAGGGGACGCCCAGATCCTTCGTGAAGCGGCGCTGCATCTCGGCCATGTAGCCGGACCAGGGCTTGCAGGAGCGGTTGTAGTGGACCAGAACGCCGTCCACCTTATTGTCGCGGCAGATGCCCTCGCGCCAGTCGACGCCCTGCTCAATGCAGACGCTGTTGGGGGCCTTGTAATAGGCGCGGGCCATCTCGTCGAGGTTGTTGTAAACGAAGCCGAACGCCGGCGCGTACACCACGGCGGTGACGTTGACGCCGTGCTCCTTGAGGGGCTTGAAGAGGTTGGGCAGCTTGGGCCAGCAGGGGATGCCCTCGAACATCACGCGGTACTGCTCGGGGAACGGCGTGGTGCTCTTGTGCTCCTTGACGGCCTGCTCCAGATCCTGATCCAGCAGCTCGAACGCCTCGGCCGCGGCCACCTTGCCGCGGGCGGTGACCACGTCGGCCATGTGGTTGAACAGGTCGAAGCCGCTGTACGGAGCGGGCTTGTACTGCAGGTAGTCGCACACCTTCAGCCACGCCTTGGCGGTGCGGTTGGCGTTGGCGCAGGCCTGCTCGAACTTCTTCTCGTCGAACTTCTTGCCGGTGAGCTTCTCCAGCTTGTGGATGGCGTCGTCAAACTGGGCGCGGACATAGGCCACGTTGGAATCGTGGACGTCCACGGTGTTGTTGTAGGGGATGTCGATCATGATGAGGGGGATGTTGCGCATCCGGGCGATGTTCTCATACCACTTGGTCATGCAGTTGCAGATGTTGTTGCAGCAGAGCACGAAGTCGGGCTGAGGCATCCGCATCTGGCGGTAGGGCTTGATGGCCTCGCGGCGCAGATCCTTCTCCCGGCCGTCGGGCAGGGCCTCGATCTCGTAGATATCATCCAGCACGGTGTAGGGCTGCATGGTCTTGGGGTCCTTCTTGGGCTTGCCGGTCTCGGGGTCGATGACCACCTTGCCGTTCTCGTCCTTGAGGGGCTTGCCGCTGTTGGGGTTGATGATGTACTCGCCGGTGGTCAGATCGATCTTGCGGGAGGCGCGCTTTCCGGCGGCATAGGCCAGAGAAATGCGGGCGTAGCCGCAGATATCGTTGTCAAAGCCCAGATCCTCGGCAGCCTGGCACATGATCTCGCCGTCGCGGTTGGCGGCGATGCCGGCGGCCTGGTTCTCGGGGTACATGATGTTCAGGTCAAAGGCCTCCGCCAGCTCACAGGGGAACTTGGAGCTGGACCAGCCGACCAGCTTGCCGTCCGCGTGAGCCTGACGCGCGTCTGCGTAGACATCCTCGACGACTTTGCGCAAAGCCAAGACGCCGGGACTTACCGTTTTTGCCATAATTCTTTTTCCTCCTTATTTATCCTCATGAGCGCAAGGCCAAACAAGGTCTACTGCTCTTTGCGGCATTTCTGAAATGCGAACAGCGCCGCGCCCAGCGCGCCGTTGTACTGCGTAAGGGGCGAGGTGTGGATGGTGTGGCCCAGCGCCTCCTGCAGCGCGGAGACCACACCGCCGTTCTGCGCCACGCCGCCGGTCATGACCACCGCGTCCCGCACGCCGATGCGGTTGGCAAGGCCCACCACGCGGGAGGCCACGGAGCGATGGATGCCGCGGATGATGTCCCGCCGGTCCGCGCCCTTGGCGAGCTGGCTGATGACCTCGCTCTCGGCGAACACGGTGCAGGTGGAGCTGATCTCCACATTCTGCGTGGACTGGGCGCCAAGCTC
Organism: uncultured Oscillibacter sp.; assembly: GCA_934574045.1. Lineage (GTDB taxonomy): Bacteria > Bacillota > Clostridia > Oscillospirales > Oscillospiraceae > Oscillibacter. The sequence goes on from CAKTMK010000002.1 coordinate 9,868, forward strand.
GGCAAGCTCACTGACCTTGACCTCCAGCACCCGGGCCATCACGTCGAGAAAGCGGCCCGTTCCGGCGGCGCACTTGTCGTTCATGGCGAAATTCACCATCACGCCGTTTTCGATCTCAAGGATCTTCACGTCCTGTCCGCCGATGTCGATCACGGTGTGAACGTCCGGAAACAGGAAGTGGGCGCCCTTGGCGTGGCAGCTCAGCTCGCTCATCTGGCTGTCGGCGATCTCCTCCAGCGAGTTGCGCCCGTAGCCGGTGGCCAGAACGAAGTCCATGTCCGCCCGCTGCATTCCCGCGGCCTCCAGCACCTCGCTGATGGCCCGGGCGGGACCGCTGGTCCCCGCGCCCACGCCCACCAAAGACTTGGCCACGATGTCCTTTCCGTCCCGGAGGATGATGCACTTCGATGCGGTGGAGCCCACATCAATGCCCATTGTGTAAATCGTTTTCATAGCGGTTTCTCCTTGCGCCGGCCGGAAACGCAACACCTCTCCCGGCTGCTCTGCCGGGAAAAGTCCGTCTGAGGGCCGGCATAAACCTGTAAAACTGGCTTTTTCCACTCTTTTATCATCATAAGAATAGCACAGGGGCGCAAATTGTAAATACTGCCGTGCGCTAAAAAATTAGCATATCTTGCTTTTCCCTGTTGGAGTTCGCCAATTTTAACGAGCATTAAACCTGAAATTTGACAGATCCGTACAGAGCCATGTCCGCGCGGACCGCCGATTCAAAAGCCGGCCGCCTGCCGAATAGGGTTCAGCAGACGGCCGGCGATTGGGAAACCCGCGGCTCGGGTACCGCGCGTCCCGAAAAAGTGCCTCAGATCTTGTTGGCCGGGCAGACAACGGGACGCCCGTAGCAGATGTTGACAAGATCCGTGGCGCAGGAGGTGCAGCAGTTGATAACGGACTCCTCCGTGGTGGCCGCGGTGTGCGGGGTCAGGACCACGTTGTCCATGTCCAGCAGCTGGCGGCTGTTCTCGCACAGCGGCTCGGGCTCGTACACGTCCAGACCCGCGCCGAACAGAACGCCGGTCTTCAGGGCCTCGACCAGCTCCTCCTCGCGGATCAGGCCGCCGCGGGCCACGTTCAGGAAGATGGCGCGGGGCTTCATCATCTTGAACTGCTCCATGCCCACGGTGTGCTCGGTGGCGGGCATCAGGGGCAGGTGGATGGAAACGAAGTCGGCGGTCTTCCAGATCTCCTCGGCGCTGTCCTTCAGCTCGATGGGCAGGCCGTTGAGCTGCTCCTTGGTCACATAGGGATCATAGCCGATGACCTTCATGCCCAGACCGTTGATGCATTTGCCGGCAAACAGCTTGGAGATGCGGCCGCAGCCGATCAGGCCCAGCGTCTTGCCCTGAACCTCGACGGTGTTCTCAAGGCCCATGCGCACGAAGAAGTTGCCATTGCGGAACTGACGGTCCACATAGTTGAAGCGGCGGGCGGTCATCATCAGCAGCATGACGGCGTGCTCAGCCACGGCGTTGGCGTTGCCGGCGGGAGCGAAGACCACCTGAATCTTCTTGGAGGTGGCGTAGTCCATGTCGATGTTGTCAAGGCCGGCGCCCTGCTTGCCGATGCCCTTCAGGTTGGTGCACACGTCCATCATGGCGGCGGTGACCGGCTCGGTGCGGCACATGATCACGTCGGGCTGATACTCTTTCAGCTCCTTGAGATACAGCTCCTCGCCCAGGCCGCTGGCGACCTTGACTTCCACATCGTTGTTGGTAAAGATCTGGGTCGCAACGTCGCTGAGGTGGGTCGTGTAGTATACCTTGAATTTCATGACGATTCCTCCACAAATCCAATTTTTCGGCGCGGCAGGATGGCTTCGCCCGCGCCTGTTTTCACTTTTTGTAAGGTCATCATAGCGTACTTTTTGAAATTTTGCAAGTATTCCTGCAAAAGAAACCTCCGTTTTTCATCATTTCTGTCAGTTTCGCCCGCTTTCATGCCCGGTTTTCGTCATTTCGCAGAACAAAATCCTCCTATTTTTAGGCTTTCTTCCGGAAAATAGGAGGATTTTTGATTGATATTGCGGGGCAGCTGCGATTTGATGCATCAAAGCCTGCATCAGCGGCTGCATTTACTGCCGTTCGCCCTGACTGAAGCGCTTGGCGTACTGCTTGGGCGGCAGGCCGGTCAGCGCCGTGAAGGTGCGGATGAAGTGCTCGTTGCTCTGAAAGCCCACGGCCTCCCCCGCCGCCTGCACCCGCTGGCCGTCCTGCAGCAGGCGGCGCGCCCGCAGGATGCGGGTGTTGATGACGTATTCCATTACGCTGAAGCCGGTGGCCTCCTTAAAGCAGTGGCTCAGATAATACTTACTGATGTAAAATTCCGAGGCGACCCGCTCCAGCGTCAGCTTTTCCGCCAGATGCTGCTGGAGGTATTCCAGCACCGCGCTGATCTGGAGGGCACCCTCCCGGTCGCCGGGGAGCGTCGGGTTCTCGATCTGGCACAGGCCGTCGGCCTGCCGCCGCCGGGGGGCGGCGGAGAGCGCCTGCAAAAGGAACTCTGACAGCAGCAGCATCTGCCGCAGATCCGCGCCGAACTCCTCGCTCCGGCGGCCCTGCTCCCAGTCCAGCCGCTTGAGCAGGGTCAGCAGCTCGTTGTACCGCCCGCCCAGCTCCACCATCCGTTCCGCCTCCTGCACCCGGCGGTAAAAGTCGGTCTGGGGCGCGGAGAGCGCGTGCAGCGTGGGGATGGGGATGTGGAGCACATAGCGTTCATAAGGCTCGGACACCAGCGTTTTGTGCAGCGTGGCGTCCGGCAGGATAAAAAGTGCCGCTGGGCGGAGTGAATACACCTGATTTTCTACAAACATCTCTCCGCCCCGGGAAACCGGCATCAGAAACTCCACGCTCTCGTGAAAATGGGGGCGGTCCATAAACCAGGAATCGTCCCGGCTCATCTTCAGATAAAACGGCTGCGGCTGCACGGTGGTCGCTCCTTTCCAGCGCTGCGTCCCTGCGGTGCAAAGGACGTCAAAAACAACATCCGCTAACTTTTTCGCGCAAATATTCCTTTACAGCGGGTGGTTGTATGATACTATGATAAATGACTCTCTGCGAAAATACAAGTCCTTTTGTGCAATTCCGACAGGAAAAACTATGATGTGGAGGCAATCTTATGGGAAAAGTTTGCACGCTCTCCGAGGCTGTTGCCAAGTATGTGAAGAGCGGAGACACCATCTGCTTCGGCGGCTTCACCACGAACCGCAAGCCCTATGCTGCGGTTTATGAGATCCTGCGCCAGGGGCAGAAGGATTTCACCGTCTGGGCCGGTCCCGCCGGCGGCGACTGGGACATGATGATCGGCGAGGGCCGCGTCAAGGCCTATATCAACTGCTACACCGCAAACTCCGGCTATACCAACGTTTCCCGCCGGTTCCGCGCGGCCATCGAGGCCGGCAAGCTGACCTATGAGGACTATTCTCAGGACGTGCTCATGCTCCAGCTCCACGCCGCGTCTCTGGGCCTGCCCTTCCTGCCCGTGCGCCTGATGAACGGCTCCGGCCTGACGGAGTACTGGGGCATCAGCAAGGAGCAGCGCGCCGCGCTGGACACCGTGGACAACGATAAGTTTGTCATGGTGGACAACCCGTTCAACCCCGGTGAGAAGGTCGTGGCCGTCCCCGTTCCCAAGCTGGACTGCGCCGTGATCCACGTGCAGAAGGCCTCTCCGGACGGCACCTGCATCATTGAGGGCGACGAGTTCCACGACGTGGACATCGCCGTGGCCGCCAAGCGCACCATCGTCACCTGCGAGGAGCTGGTGTCCAACGAGTACATCCGCCGCGATCCCACCCTGACCCGCATCTTCGGCGAGTGTGTCTGCGCCGTCGTCCACGCGCCCCACGGCGCATGGCCCGCCCAGTGCTACGGGTATTACGACGTTGACGGCAGCGCCATGAAGGAATATGACAAGGCCTCCAAGTATCAGGACGCCGAGGACGCCAAGGCCCAGCTGGCCAAGGCCGCGGAGAAGGCCGCCAAGGCCGCCGCCAAGAATCCGGACGACGCCAAGGCCGCCGAGGCTGCCGCCAAGGCGGAGGCCGCCGCCAAGGCCGCCGCGGACGGCACCGCCGTTCCCGAGACCTTCAAGGATTATCTGGACAAGTGGGTCTACAGCGTCAAAACGCACGAGGAGCTGCTGGACAAGGTCGGCGCTTCCCGCCTGATCGCCACCAAGAACGTTCCCGGCCTGGGCTATGCCGGCAAGATCCAGTAAGGGGAGGGCTTAAAAATGTCTGACTACAAGAATTATACCAAACAGGAAATGCAGGCCTACGCCATCGCCAAGAACATCAAGGAGAACCAGATCGTCATCGTGGGCACGGGCCTGCCCCTGATCGGCGCGTCCCTCGCCAAGCGCGTGGTGTGCCCCTCCTGCCACCCCATCGTGGAGAGCGGCCTGATGGACTGCTCCCCCGTGGAGGTGCCCCGCAGCGTGGGCGACAACCGCTTTATGGCGCACTGCGCCGTCCAGTGGCCCAACATTCGCTTCATCGGCTTTGAGGCCAATGAGTGGCTCCACGACGAGGACCGCCTGATCGCCTTCATCGGCGGCGCTCAGATCGACCCGTACGGCAACGTGAACTCCACCTGCATTTACGGCAAGGGCGACTATGTCAAGCCCCAGACCCGCTTCACCGGCTCCGGCGGCGCCAACGGCATCGCCACCTACTGCAACACCATCATCATGATGCAGCACCAGAAGCGCCGCTTCATGGACAAGATCGACTACATCACCTCCTGCGGCTGGATGGACGGCCCCGGCGGCCGCGAGCGCGCGGGCCTGCCCGGCAACCGCGGTCCCCAGATGGTGGTCACGGATCTGGGCATCATGAAGTTCGACGAGCAGACCAAGCGGATGTACTGCGCGATCATGTTCCCCGGCGTCACGCCCGAGATCGTGCAGGAGAACACCGGCTTTGAGATCGACTGCTCCCGCGCCACCCAGATGGAAGGCCCCAGCGAGGAGATCATCCGCATCATCCGCGAGGAGATCGACCCCGGTCAGGCGTTCATCAAGGTTCCCAAGGCGAAGTAAATCCCCCATCTGACTGCACAGTCTGCGCGGCCGGACGGCAGAGCCGTCCGGCCGCGCTGTCTCTATTCCGTACCCACCCTATCCGCCGACCGAAGGAGGTTTCCATGCTGCACTATTCCGGGGCCGTATACCGTCCCCCCAGCGAGGCGCACAGCCTCATCATCCAAGTCACCGTGGGATGCAGCCACAACAAATGCGCCTTCTGCAATATGTACAAGGCCAAGCAGTTCGCCATCACGCCGGAGGAGCAGGTCCTCAGCGACCTGCGCTGGGCGCGGGAGCAGTACGCCCATGTGGAGCGCTTCTTTCTGGCCGACGGAGACGCGCTGATCCTGCCCACGGAGCGGCTGCTGGGCATCCTGCGCACCATCCGGGAGCTGTTTCCCGAGTGCCGCCGCATCTCCACCTACGCAAGCCCCAAGAGCATCCTGAAGAAAATGCCGGAGGAGCTGGCCGCCCTGCGGGCGGCGGGTCTGGAGTTCGCCTATCTGGGGCTGGAGAGCGGGAACGACGCGTTGCTCAAAAAGATCAACAAGGGCGTCACGGCGGCGCAGCAGATCGAGGCCGGGCAGAAGCTGAAATCTGCGGGCTTCACCCTGTCCGTCACCGCTATCAACGGCCTTGCCGGCTCCAATGGGGACTGGCAGGCCCACGCCAAGGACACCGCCGCCGCGCTGAACGCCATGCGGCCGGACTTTATCGCCCTGCTGACCCTGCGCATCTACACCGGAACGCCCATGGCGGAGTGGATCGAGCGGGGCGAGCTGGTGATGCCCACGCCCATGGAGCTGATCCGGGAATCCAAGCTGTTTCTGGAGCATATCGACTGCCCCGGCGCGGTGTTCCGCTCCAACCACGCCAGCAACTATCTGGCGCTGGCCGGAACGCTGAACGAGGATCGGGCGCGGCTGATCCGCCAGTGCGAGGACGCGCTGGCCGGAAACGCGCCGCTGCGCAAATACGTGGAGCTGGGCCGCTGAGCGGGGCGAACCGCAAAAGCACGGGCCGGGAGCGACGCTCCCGGCCCGTTTCGTTTATGTTCTGCCTTCTTGCACGCAGACGGTCCGCCGGTCAGTCCTTCCACCAGACCGGCTCCCCCGCCGCCCGGGACGCGGCCACGTCCAGAAGCCGCTGGTTGGAGCTTCCCCGGAAGCGCAGGGAGATGTCGTGCTTGGCGGCGACGAATTCCCCATCCACCAGCACGTCCACCAGCGCCAGCAGCTCGTCCGTCGCCTCGCAGCGGGCGCGGCTTCCGCCGGTCAGCTCCTCCCACGTGTAGCCGGAGAAGGCCCACACCGTCTTGCCCGGGCACTCCTGCCGGACCCGGCGCAGAAAGGGCAGCAGCGCCCGCTGGTTCTCCGGCTCAAACGGCTCGCCGCCCAAGAGCGTCAGCCCGGAGACATACGGCTTTTGCAGCTCTTTTATCAGAAAGTCCTCGGTCTTTTTGTCGAACGGCTGCCCATACGCAAAATCCTGCGCCTCGGCGTTGAAGCAGCCGGGGCAGTGGTGGGTGCAGCCGGAGACGAACAGCGCCGTCCGCACCCCCGGCCCGTCGGCAATGTCGCAGGTCTTGATATTCGCGTAATTCATAGCTCGACCTCTTGAAGCCGCGCCCGCCGGACGGTTCGTCCGGCGGGTGCCGTATTTTTCAGCAATTCGCGCTCACAGATGCAGGACCCGCTCCCGGATCTCCTGCGTCCGGCCCTGATTCCAGAACTGCGTGCCGATGTAGCCGCAGGTCCGGCGGGCCACGTTCAGCTTGTTCTGATCCCGGTTGCCGCACTTGGGGCACTCCCAGACCAGCTTGCCGTCGTCCTCCACGATCTGGATCTCCCCATCGTAGCCGCAGGCCTGACAGTAGTCGCTCTTGGTGTTCAGCTCGGCGTACATGATGTGGTCGTAAATATACTCCATCACGGCCAGCACCGCCGGAATGTTCTGCTGCATATTGGGGACCTCTACATAGCTGATGGCCCCACCGGGGCTGAGCGCCTGGAACTGGGACTCGAACTTCAGCTTGTCAAAGGCGTTGATCGGCTCCGTCACGTGGACGTGGTAGCTGTTGGTGATATAGGACTTGTCCGTCACGCCGGGGATCACGCCGAAGCGCTTTTGCAGGCACTTGGCAAATTTATAGGTGGTGGACTCCAGCGGCGTACCGTAGAGCGAGAAGTCGATGTGCTCCTTCTTCTTCCACTTGGCCGTGGCCTCGTTGAGCCGGTGCATGACCGACAGAGCGAAAGGTGTGGCCTCCGGGTCGGTGTGGGACTTTCCGGTCATGTACTTGACGCACTCGTAAAGCCCCGCGTAGCCCAGAGACAGCGTGGAATACCCGTTGTAGAGCAGCTTGTCGATGGTCTCGCCCTTCTTCAGGCGGGCCAGCGCGCCGTACTGCCACAGGATGGGCGCGGCGTCCGACAGCGTGCCCTTGAGCCGGTTGTGGCGGCACATGAGCGCCCGGTAGCACAGGTCCAGCCGCTCGTCCATGATCTGCCAGAACTTTTCATAGTCCCGGCCGGAGGACAGCGCGGCGTCCACCAGATTGATGGTGACCACGCCCTGATTGAACCGCCCGTAATACTTGGGCTTGCCCGTCTCCGGGTCCACATACGGCGTCAGGAAGCTGCGGCAGCCCATGCAGGTGTAGCAGTGGCCCTCGCCGTTTTTGTCGATCTTGTTCTGGAGCATGATCTTCTCCGAGATGTAGTCGGGGACCATGCGGCGGGCGGTGCATTTGGCGGCCAGCTCCGTCAGGTAGTAATACGGCGTGCCGGGACGGACGTTGTCCTCCTCCAGCACGTAAATGAGCTTGGGGAACGCCGGAGTGATCCACACGCCGGACTCGTTCTTCACGCCCTGATAGCGCTGATTGAGCGTCTCCTCGATGATGAGGGCCAGATCCTTCTTCGTCTGGGGGTCCGACACCTCGCCCAGATACATGAACACGGTCACAAAGGGGGCCTGTCCGTTGGTGGTCAGCAGCGTGACCACCTGATACTGGATGGTCTGCACGCCGCGGCTCACCTCGCTGCGCAGCCGCTTTTCCACGATGCGCTCCAGCGTCTGCTCGTCGGGATGGCCGCCCATCATGGCCGCCTCCGCCAGCACCTCCGCCCGGATCTTCTCCCGGGAGATCTGCACGAACGGCGCAAGATGCGCAAGGGAGATGGACTGCCCGCCGTACTGGTTGGAGGCCACCTGCGCGATGATCTGCGTGGCGATGTTGCAGGCGGTGGAAAAGCTGTGGGGCTTTTCGATCAGCGTGCCGGAGATGACCGTGCCGTTCTGGAGCATATCCTCCAGATTGACCAGATCGCAGTTGTGCATATGCTGGGCGTAATAATCCATGTCGTGGAAATGGATGATGCCCTCCTCATGGGCCTCCACGATCTCCGGCGGCAGCAGCAGCCGGCGGGTGATGTCCTTGGAGACCTCGCCGGCCATGTAATCCCGCTGAACAGAGTTCACCGTGGGATTCTTGTTGGAGTTCTCCTGCATGACCTCCTCGTTGTTGCACTCGATGAGGCTGAGGATCTGGTTGTCGGTGGTGTTGGCGGCCCGGGCCAGCGTCCGGGTGTAGCGGTAGCGGATGTAGCGCTTCGCCGTTTCATAGGCGCTGTGGCGCATCAGCTCCGTCTCCACCAGCTCCTGGATCTCCTCCACGTTCAGCGCCCGGCCAACCTTCTCCGCCGCCGTCTCCACGTTCACGGCGATCTGCTCCACCTGCGCCGCGGAAAGCTCCGGCGCCTGCCCGCCGGCGCGGTTGGCCTTCTCCACCGCCGCCGCGATCTTCGTGCGGTCAAAGGGCACCTCGCTCCCGCTTCTTTTGATGATCTTCATATCGGTTTTTCCGCTCCCTCTCGTAAAACGGGCCGAAAGCCCGCTCCGCTCCCCTCGGTCCTTTTTTGCATACGAACCACATTATATAGTGGTTCGCTTCCGTTTTCAACCCTTTATTTAGATTCCGCAGCTTCCGTCAAGGTTTTCCCTGCGGCACGGCGCATCAGGCGCCGTCTGGCCCAGACATAGCAGACGACATGAACCGCCAGCGTGATGAGCCACGAGAGGGGATACGACCAGTAGACGCACTCCGGCGTGTGGTACTGGGGGATCTGGAACACCGTGGCCAGCCACACCAGACGCAGCACGCACGCGCCCACCAGCGACACGATCATGGGCATGACGGAGTACCCGATGCCCCGCAGCGTGCCCACCATCGTGTCCATCATGCCGCACAGGGCGTACGGCGCGCAGATGATGCCAAGGCGCACGATCCCGGCCTGCACCACGGCGGGGTCGTCCGTATAGATCCACAGCAGGGCGCTGCCCGCGCGCCACGCGCCGATGCCCAGCACCAGTCCCGTGGCGATGACAAAGGCCTGCCCCGTCAGCGTGATCCGGTCCACCCGGTCCAGCCGTCCGGCACCCATGCTCTGGCTGGTGAAGGACATGGTGGCCTGATAGACGGCGTTCATGGCGATGTACACGAAGCCCTCGATATTGGCCGAGGCGGCGCTGCCGGCCATGACCACCTCGCCCAGCGAGTTGATGGACGACTGGATCACCACGTTGGAGAGGGAGAAGATCACGCCCTGCACGCCTGCGGGCAGACCCACCCGCAGGATGCCCTTCATCTGGTCGCCGTGGATGCGCAGCGCCCGCAGCTCCAGCCGGAAGCCGCCCGTCTCCCGCATGAGGCAGACCGTTACCAGCGCGGCGGAGATGCACTGGGACACCACCGTGGCGATGGCCACGCCCGCCACGTCCAGCTGGAACTGGATCACCAGCAGCAGGTTCAGCGCCACGTTCACCGCCCCCGCCAGCAGCAAAAAGTACAGCGGGCGCTGGGTATCGCCCTTGGCCCGCAGCAGCGCGGCGCCGAAGTTATAGAGCATCATGGCGGGCATTCCCAAAAAGAAGATGCGCAGGTACAGCGCCGCAAGATCCAGCACCGCCGCGGGCGTCTGCATCCAGATGAGCACCTGCCGCGCGCCGATCTCGCCCACGGCCACCAGTCCCGCGCCGCTGCACAGGGCCAGCAGCATGGCGGTGTGGACCACCGCGCGGAGCTGATCGTCCCGCTTCGCTCCGTAATACCGGGCGGCCAGCACGTTGGCGCCCACGGAGAGGCCGATGAACAGATTCGTCAGCAGGTTGATGAGGGCCGCGTTGGACCCCACCGCCGCCATGGAATTGTCTCCGGCGAACTTGCCCACAACGATCACATCCGCCGCGTTGAACAAAAGCTGCAACACTCCCGAGCACATCAGCGGGAATGCAAACCGCACCATCTTTTTGAAAACCGGCCCGTTGGTCATGTCGATCTCATAGGATCTTGCGCTCATATATGCGTTCCTTTCCTTTATTTTCCGCGTTTTATCCACGTCCGCAAAAACCGCGGCGGCAATCAGCTTGCCGCCGCGATCCGCGCGGACGATCTTTCAGTCCTTGATCTCCTTCCGCTCCTGCTCTCCCTCGCTCACGATGGAGTCCAGAAGCCTGCTCAGGCTGTCCTGGTCATAGGGCTTGTGCACAAAGCCGTCCGCCCCCATGCTCAGTGCCTTTTCCCGGCTGTCCTCCCCCTCGCTCTGGGAGAGGACCAGCACCGGCACGCTCTTGAGGGCCGGGTCCTGCTCTTTTTCCCGCAGGAACTCATACCCGTCCATGATGGGCATGATGATGTCCAGCAGCACCGCCCGGATGCCCGGCTCGCGGCGCAACGCCTCCAGTCCCGCCTTGCCGTTGGGAGCCTCCAGCACGTCGTAATGCTCCGAGAGCATCTTGCGCAGGATCATCCGGTTGACCGTGTTGTCCTCCACGATCAGGACCTGCTCCCGCTTCTCCCCATCGGCGGGGTGAGCGGGGCCGACAGGCAGCTCCGCCTGCGCCGGCGGCAGATCACCCGAGCTGATGGGCAGCTTGGAAATGTCCCGGATCAGGCCCAAGAACAGTCGCCGGTCATCCTTGCGGCCCATGTAGCAGATGCTGACCATCAGCTTTTTGACGCGACCGGCGTCCATGTAGCGGCAGAGCACCAGCTCCTGCCGCTCCGCCGTCCGCGCCGCCGTGTCCAGCGCCCGCAGGAAAACGGCCCGGTCCTTTTCCACCAGCCACGCCGTGGCCAGCCGCCCGTTGCGGGAAAAGAGAGTGGGCGTGCTCTCCATCATCTTATAATATGAGTCGTTGACGCACAGAAGCTCCACCGTTCCGCCCCGCTGCTCATAGAGCACGGCGGCGTCCATCCGGCCCCGCAGCATCCGGTCATACACCGTCACCGCGCTCCAGATCGACTGCATATCCGCCGTCCGATCATAGGTCCGGCTCTTTTCCCGGACCGGAGCCTTCTGATAGTGCTCCAGCAGCTTCACGAACTCGTCCTTGGGCACCGGGCGGGAGAAATAGTACCCCTGCACCCGGTCGCAGCCGATGGCCCGCAGGTAGTCCACATGGGTCTGGGTCTCCACGCCCTCGGCCACCACGCCGATCTCCAGCCACCGCGCCATGCGCAGGATGCTGCTGACCACGCAGTTGGTCCGCTCGTCGGTGCCGAGGCCCCGGATGAAGCTCATGTCCAGCTTCAGCGTGGACACGGGCATGTCCATCAGCATATTCAGCGAGGAATAGCCGCTGCCGAAATCGTCGATCATCACGGGGAAGCCCGCGATGCTCAGCCGCCCCGTCACCTCCAGAAGCTGGTGGGGATCGTCCATGTAGGCGCTCTCCGTCACCTCCACCCGGAAGGCGGAGCGGCGCACGCCGTACTTTTTCGCCATCTCCGTCAGCACGGCGCACACGTCCATGCTGTACGTGTCCAGCCGGGACATATTGGAGGAGATGGTCAGGTCCGGATAGCCCGCGGCCTTGAACTCCGCCAGATACCGGAACACCTTGTCCCACACGTACTCGTCCAGCTTGGAGATAAAGCCGTTGCGCTCAAAGATGGGGATGAACCGGTCCGGCGGGATCATGCCGTGCTCCGGATGGACCCAGCGCACCAGCGCCTCTGCCGACACCGGACGGTTGCTGGAAAGGCTGAAGATGGGCTGGAGATAGACCTGAAACTGCCCGCTCTCCAGCGCGTCGTACATCTGGGCGGAAACGCTCTGCTCCCACCGCAGGTCGCGGCGGAGCTGCTCGTCGTAGAACGCCACGCTGTGGTCGCTGCGGCCGGAGGCCTTCTTCTCCGCCAGCTGGGCGCGGTCGCAGATCTCCCGGATGGGAAGCGACGCATCCTCCACCTCATAAACGCCGCAGCACACCCGCAGCCCGTATTTCAGGTGCAGGCGGCGCATCAACTCGCCGCCGAGCTGCTCCACAGCGTTCAGATCCAGCTCGTCCCTCCTGCAGAGGACGAAGAAGCGGTCCGCGCCCGTGCGGCCCACAAATTCCACGCCCCGGCCCTGCATCAGCCGGGCCGCCAGATTCCGCAGGAGCTGGTCGCCCGCTGCGCGGCCGAACAGATCGTTGAAGGTCTTGAACCGGCTCACGTTCAGAAATGCCACGGCCCACCGGGGCGATCTCCCGCCCTTGGCCGATTCCTCCAGTTTCTGCTGCGCCTGCTTCAGAAACGGGTCCAGCAGCAGCGCGCCCGTGAGAACGTCCCGCTCCCGGTCGCTCCAGATCAGGTTCACCAGATTCTGCACCTGACAGCAGATCAGCCGCGGGTCCCCGGGGCTGCGGACAAAGCCCGCCGCGCCCAGAGAGAGCGCCTTCATCTCGTCCTCCGGCTCGCCGATGGCCACAATGGGGATGGCGCTGAGCGCCCGGTTCGTATGGAGATAGCGGATCAGGTCAAAGCCGCTGAAATCATACAGCCGGCACTGCACCACCACCGCCGCGAAATCCTGCCGTCCGTGCAGCAGCTCCACGGCCATTTCCCCGTCCAGCGCGGCCGTCACGTGATAGACGCTCTGGAGCGCCTCGCCCGTCTGCCTGCGCCGGGCGGCGTCTCCGTCCACCAGCAGCACGTCTCTTTGGTTCTCCCGCGCTTCCTTCACGATCAGACGCCCTCCCCTCAATCAGCGGGAAACGCCCCGCTTTCTTTCGATCCGCCGCGCGATGCAGCTGGCCGCAAAACCCAGCGCCGCGCCCAGCACCGCGCCGGCCAGCACGTCGCTGGGCCAGTGAAGATACAGATACAGTCGAGAAAATGCGATCAGAACCGTCAGCGCCAGCGCGGGGACCCAGAGGCGGCTCCCCTCCGCCAGCAGCGCGCCCACCGCGGCCATGGAGGCCGCCGTGTGCCCCGACGGAAACGACCAGTCCCCCGGCCGGGGCGTCAGCAGCGCCACCGCCGTGTTCACGTCGCAGGGGCGGGGCCGCGCTGTCAGCGGCTTTAGGACCGCGTTGCAGCACAAAACGTCCAGCAGCAAAGCCAGCGCGACCACCGCGCCGGTCCGCCGGTATTTTTTTGTCAAAAGCAGCGCCGCCGCCAGCGCGATCCAGATCTCGCCGTGGTCGCACAGGACGCTGACGACCGGCATGAGCCAGTCCAGAAACGCCGTGCGGCAGTTGGTCTGGATCCAGTCCAGCGCGGCCATTTCCGCCGCCTGCATTCCAGTCTCTCCCATCCTGCGCAGACACGCGCCGCAAAAGGGGTAGTTCTAGCCCTACTATATCATTTTCCCCGCCGTTTGAAAAGGGGTTTTTTCTCCACATCTCCACAGGTTTTTTGCTCCAAAAGGGCCGCTTTTTTGTGGAAGCCTTTGGGAAATCAGCCGTCAGGCGCTCCGGCTCCGCCCTGAATTTTCGACAGCCTGCACAAAAATTTGAAATATTTTTGGAAAGGCGGTTGACAGCCGCCGATCCGCGTGATAGGATACAGGCAAAATTGGATCGCTCAGATAGAGGCGCGAGCTTCATTAGTACCGCGATGAGTCGGCAGGCAGCCGCCGCGGGAAAGGGACGCTCGCCGAAGGGCTTCGGAGCTGCCTGCTTCGCTGTGCCTGGGTCGTCGGGAAATACCCGCCGGACTGTCACATTTTTTGTGAAGCGCTATCTATGGCTGGAGCCGGACATCACGTCTGCTTTTTCCACGGACCGCTTTGCGTCAAAGCGGTCCGTTTTTTTGCCGTTCTCCGCGCGGCCCGGCGGACGGCACACAGGAAGGGCCGCGAGTTTTCGATCTTGAAAGGATGACTGGTATGAAAAAGCTGATCTCTCTTGTCATGGCGCTGGCCATGACCGCCTCTCTGGCCGCCTGCGGCTCCGGCTCCGCTCCTGCGGCGTCCGCGCCCGCGGCCTCCTCCGCCCCCGCCGCCTCTGCGGCGGCCTCCGCTCCCGCTTCCTCCGGCGTGGGAGACGACGGTGTGTTCACCGTGGGCATGGAGTGCGCCTACGCGCCCTATAACTGGACGCAGATGGACGACTCCAACGGCGCGGTGCCCATCTCCAACGTCCCCGGCGCTTACGCCAACGGCTATGACGTGATGATCGCCCAGAAGATCGCCGACGCCAACGGCTGGACTCTGGAGATCGTCTCCAGCGCGTGGGATTCCCTGTGCCCCGCCATTCAGGCCGGGACCATGGACGCCAACATCGCCGGCCAGTCCATGACCGCCGACCGCATGGCCGAGGTGGATATGGCCGGCCCGTATTACTACGCCACCATCGTCTGCGTCACCACCAAGGACAGCCCTTATGCCACCGCCACGTCTATCGCCGATCTGGCCGGCGGCAAGTGCACCGCCCAGTCCGGCACCATCTGGTATGATTCCTGCCTGCCCCAGATTGAGGGCGCCGAGCTGCTGGCCCCCGCTGACAGCGCGCCCGCGATGATCATGCAGCTCCAGACCGGCGCCGTGGACTTCATCTGCACCGATATGCCCACCGCCATGGGCGCCGCCGCCAAGGACGACAGCCTTGTGATCCTGAACTTCTCCGGCACCGACGGCGACTTCCAGTTCGCCTCCGAGGAGGAGCGGGCCGAGAACGTGAACATCGGCATCTCCGTCAAGAAAGGCAACACCGCGCTGGCCGACGCCATCAACTCCGTCCTCTCCACCATGACCGAGGACGACTTCAACGCCCTGATGGATCAGGCCATCTCCATCCAGCCCGAGGTGTAACGCGAGCCGGCCCGGACGGCGCGTCCCTTCCATCCGCGGGGGGACGCGCCCGGACCGTTTTCCCCGCCGGGGCGCGGCTCCGGCCCGGTCCCTTTATTTATAATGTAGGAGTGTGACCCATGGACAAACTGATGGAGCTTGGGCAGGACATGGCCCTGCTGTTGGTGAAATACCGTCCCATGTACCTGAGCGGTATCTGGAACACGCTGAAGCTGGCCTTCCTTGCCACGGTGATCGGCTGCTTCATCGGCCTTGCCTGCGGCGTTCTGAATACCATTCCCTATACAAAAAACGATCCGCTGCCCAAGCGCTTTCTGCTGCGGCTGCTGCGGATCGTCATCCGCGTTTATGTAGAGGTCTTCCGCGGCACACCTATGGTGCTGCAGGCCGTGTTCATTTATTACGGCCTGCCCTACTTCTCCGACAACGCCCTGCGGTTTGACAACATCTTTGCCGCCGCCCTCCTGATCGTGTCCATCAACACCGGCGCGTACATGGCGGAGTCCGTCCGCGGGGGCATCATCTCCATCGACCCCGGCCAGACCGAGGGCGCCAAGGCCATCGGCATGACCCACGTCCAGACTATGGTCAGCGTCATTATGCCGCAGGCGCTGCGCAACATCATGCCCCAGATCGGCAACAACTACATCATCAACGTGAAGGACACCTCCGTCATGTTCATCATCGGCTTTACGGAGTTTTTCGCCCAGCACCGCTACATCGTGGGCGTGAACAACATGTACTTCCCCTCCGCCGCCATCGAGATGATCGGCTATCTGACCCTGACGCTGACAGCCTCCTTCCTCCTGCGGCTGATCGAAAAGCTCATGGACGGGTCCGACAGCTACGAGCTGGCCCAGGGCGACCAGCTCGTGATGGCCGCCGGAACGTACAGCCACCCCGACCGGGGCACCCCTTTCGACGAGCAGAACAAGGAGTACCGCCAGCAGGCGAAGTCCGCCCTGAAAAACCGGAACGGAAGCGCGAGAGGAGACCGCTGACATGAGTGAGAATATTCTGGAGATCCGCCATCTCGGCAAATCCTTCGGCACCCACGAGGTCCTGCGGGACATTGACTTCACTGTGGCAAAAGGCGACGTGATCTCCATCATCGGCGCCTCCGGCTCCGGCAAATCCACGCTCCTGCGGTGCATCAACCTGCTGGAAACGCCCAGCAGCGGCGAGATCCTCTACCATGGGAAAAACGTGGCCGGACGGGGCGTGAACGCCCCGGAGTACCGCTCCCACGTGGGCATGGTGTTCCAGTCCTTCAACCTGTTCAACAACATGACCGTTTTGCAGAACTGCATGGTGGGCCAGATGAAGGTCCTCAAGCGGGACCGGGAGCAGGCCCGCCGTCAGGCCATGACGTATCTGGAAAAAGTGGGCATGACGCCGTATATCAACGCCAAGCCCCGCCAGATCTCCGGCGGCCAGAAGCAGCGCGTGGCCATCGCCCGGGCGCTGGCCATGGACCCGGAGGTGCTGCTGTTCGACGAGCCGACCTCCGCGCTGGACCCGGAGATGGTGGGCGAGGTCCTCTCCGTCATGCAGGCGCTGGCCGGCGAGGGCATGACCATGCTGGTGGTGACCCACGAGATGGCCTTCGCCCGGGATGTGAGCACGCAGGCCGTGTTCATGCATCAGGGCATCATCTGCGAGCAGGGTGCGCCCCAGAGCCTGTTCGCCGACCCCCAGCAGCCCGAAACTCGGGAGTTTCTCGCCCGCTTCCGCGGCGTGTAAGCAACAAAAACCGTCTCCGCATCCACGATGCGGAGACGGTTTTCTGTTCAGCTCAGCTCCTCCGGCGTATAGGCCGCCACCGTCACGCCGGTGTAGTAATGGGTGATGATGTCCCGCCAGCCGCTGCCGTCCAGCGCCATCTGCTGCGCGCCGTACTGGCTCATGCCCACGCCGTGGCCGTACCCGGTGACGAAAAAGACGATGTTCCCGTCCTGCACCTCGATCTCAAACGTGGCCGAGCGGAGGGAAAACAGGGAGCGGATCTGCGTCCCCCGGAGCTGCACGCCGCCCACGGTCACAAAGTCCACGTTTCCGTCCTCGCTCACCTGCCGCTCGCCGAACCAGCCGGAGACCGGGCCGGACAGATCCGCTTCCGGGTGCGATGCCAGCAGGCGCGTGCGGAACTCCTCCGGCGTAAACTCCGCGCGGCTGTAATAGTTGGGGACGCCCTCCCCCTCCGGGCTGGACACGCTCTGAAGATACGGCAGGTCGGCCGTCCACACCTCGCCGGCGCTCTTCGTCCACCCGGCGGAGGACGAATGGAACACCGCCAGCACCGGCACGCCGCCGTACAGGATCGTCTGCCCGTCTGTCAGGGACACGGCGTTTTCCACCTTGGCCTCGTAATTTTCCGCGTGAGCGCCCCAGTTGGCCGCGGCGGTCTCCCGGTCCAGATACGCCTGACAGCAGGTGTGGTCGCCGCACACGTCGGCCTCCCCGCCGTGGTTCCCGCCGGAGGCCATCTTATAGAGCGTATACGTCCGGGCCGCCACCGCCTGAGCACACAGCGCCTGCTGCTCAAAGGACGCGGGCATCTCCGCCCGGACCACGCCCTGTAAATACTCGCCCATGGTCATGGTCTGCACGCCGCCGTCCAGCAGGACCCGGAGCGTGTAGGACCCGTCAATCTCGCCGGGGGGGAGCAGCTCGATCTTCGGCTCGTCCTCCTCCGGCAGCTCGGTCTGCCGCTGCGCCAGCACCCGCGGCGCGGCCATCGCCAGCGGCAGCAGGAAAAGCAGGCAGAACAGCAGCGCAGAGACGCCCAGATACCGTTTCATCCCATCGTTCCTTTCCACATCCTTGCCGCCGCAGAGACGGCCTGTACACTTCTTTGGCCGGCGGGGCCGTCTTTTGAGCATATGCGCCTCGGAGGCAAAACAGCACCGCGCGGCCCGTCGAATTTTGTCATTGTACCACAGCGCGTCCGCCCCGGCAAGCCCCCCGCGCCGGAGGGCAGAGTGGACAACCGGGCGGCGGCGGCGTATAATCAGGGCATAAACGCAAGATCGCGCCGGGCGGCTGCTCCCGGCGGAAGGAGGATCTTTTATGAAGCATACCGGCGCGCTCCCTCTGGTGACCGCGGCAGGCGGCGCGGCCGCCTTTTCCCTGCGGCTGGCGCAGATGCGCACCGGCTTTTCGCCGGAGACCGGCCTGCCCGTGGCCGGAGCGCTTCACGGGCGGCTGCTGATCGCGCTGATCCTGGCGTTCAGCGTGCTGCTGGCCCTGCTGGTGCAGCCGCTGCCGTCCCGCCGCCCGGAGCCGCGCCCGCTGGAGGAGGTCTTTTCCGCCCCGGGCGCCGCGCCGCTGCTCTATGCAGGGGCAGTCCTGCTGGCGCTGGCGGGGGCGGCGTGGGACTGCTCTGTCCTCCGCGGCAGCGTGGTCATTCCCGGCGGCGGCGCGGCCCGCTGGATCGCGCTGCTCTCCGGCGGGGTGATGCTGGCGGCGGGGGCCTGCCTGCTGCCCGCCGTGTCCGCCGCCTGCGGCGGACAGCGGGCCGGGAAGTCACGCGTCCCTCCCGCCCTGTTCCTCCCCGCCCCGGCGGCGGCCGTGTTCCATCTGGTGCTGATCTACCGGCTCCGCTCCTCCGCGCCGGGGCTGAGCGCCTACGCCGTGGAGCTGCTGGCCGTGTGCTTCGCCGCGGCGGCGCTGTGCCGTCTGGCCGGCTTCGCGTTTGACGACGGCTGCGTGCGCACCTTCGCCTTCCTCGCCGGAGAGACGGTCCTTTTCTGCGCCGCCGCGCTGGCGGACCGGCGCAGCGCCGGGGAGTCCGCCTTCTTCGGCGGCTGCCTGCTCCTGTTTCTGGGGCTGCTGTTCGCCCTGCGGACCGGCGCGGGACGGCGGCGGGGCGCGCCGCCGGAGGCGCGAATCCTGCGCTGAAAGCCGCTCCGGTCCCTCCGCCGCACCGCCCTTGACAACCCACACGGCCCGCCGCGCAGCTGCGCGGCGGGCCGTCTCTCTCCGGCGGGGGACCTGAAACCGAAAAAATTTGCGTCCAAACCGTGAATTTTTTTCGGAACGATTGCAATTTCAGGAAAAAATGATATGATACTGAATGTTGAGAAGTGTTCTCAAATTTGTGATAGCAAAGGACTTGATCCCAATGACGAAAATCGACATTATCTCCGGCTTCCTCGGCGCGGGAAAGACCACGCTCATCAAAAAGCTGGTGGCGGAAGCCTATCAGGGCGAAAAGCTGGTGCTGATCGAAAACGAATTCGGCGAGATCAGCATTGACGGCGGCTTTCTGAAGGACGCGGGCATCCAGATCTCCGAGATGTCCTCCGGGTGCATCTGCTGCTCGCTGGTGGGCGACTTCAACAAGGCGCTCAAGGAGGTCCAGCAGCAGTTCCACCCCGACCGCATCCTGATCGAGCCGTCCGGCGTGGGCAAGCTGAGCGACGTGATCGCCGCCGTGCAGTCCACCGCGGCGGAGACCCCGGAAATGAAGCTCAACAGCTTCGTCACCGTGGCGGACGCGTCCAAGGTGAAGGTCTATATGAAGAACTTCGGCGAGTTCTACAACAATCAGGTGGAGACCGCCGGGACCATCATCCTCTCCCGGACCCAGAAGCTCTCCCCCGAAAAGCTGGACGCCGCCGTGGCCATGCTGCGGGAGAAGAACCCGGACGCCGCCATCCTCACCACCCCGTGGGACGAGCTGGACGGCCGGACCATCCTCTCCGCCATTGAAAAGGTCTCTCTGGCGGACGAGCTGATGGAGCGTATCCGCGCGGAGCACGAGGCCGACGTGGCCGAGCATGAACATCACCACCACGACCATGACGACCACGACGAGCATGAGCATCATCATGACCACGACCACGAGTGCGACGATCTTGACTGCTCCTGCCACCATCACGACCACGACGAGCACGAGCACCATCACGACCATGACCATGACGAGCACGAGCATCATCACGACCACGAGTGCGACGATCCCAACTGCTCCTGCCACCACCATCACCACCACGCCGACGAGGTGTTCACCTCCTGGGGCGCGGAGACGCCCAAGACCTTTACCGAGGCAGGCATCCGCTCCATTCTGGAGCAGCTCGACTCCGGCAAATACGGCAAGATCCTGCGGGCCAAGGGCATCGTCCCGGCGGCGGACGGCGGCTGGCTCCACTTCGATTACGTGCCGGAGGAGGCGGACGTGCGCCGCGGCAGCGCGGACTACACGGGCCGCCTGTGCGTCATCGGCGCGGAGCTGGACGAGGGCGGACTGAAAACGCTGTTCGGTCTTTGATCCGGCACGTCAACAACTGTAAAGGACTTTTCATTTATGGATATTCCCGTTTATCTGATTGCCGGCTTTTTGGACGGCGGCAAGACCAACTTTATCAACGGCATTCTGGAGGACGGCTTCGCCCGGGAAGACCGGACGCTCCTGCTGTGCTGCGAGGAGGGCGAGGAGGAATACAACCCCCGCGCGCTGGACAACGTCACCGTGGTGACGGTGGACGAGGAGAAGGACCTGACCTGCTCGTTTCTGAAGGAGTGCGAGAAGAAGTACCGCCCCCGGCAGGTGCTGATCGAGTACAACGGCATGTGGCAGATGGAGCGGCTGTACCGCGAGGTGCTGCCCGCCAACTGGGTCCTCTACCAGATCATGTGCATGGTGCAGGCGTCCACCTTTGACGCGTATGCCAAGAACATGGGCCAGCTCATGATGGAGAAGATCACCAACGCGGACATGCTGGTGTTCAACCGCTGCACGCCGGAGCTGCGCGACAGCCTGCGCAAGCGGAACCTGCGGATGGTGAACCGCCGCGCGGACATCTATCTGGAAAACGTGGACGGCACCAGCGAGGATTACCTCACCGGGAACGAGTGCCCCTTCGACCTGTCGCAGGACGTGATCGACATCCCGGACGACGATTTCGGCGTCTGGTACGTGGACGTGATGGACCATCCCGACCGCTACAAGGGCAAGCTGGTCCACATGAAGCTGGTCATGTGCCACTCCACCAAGTATCCCGGCGTGGACTGCCCCGGTCGGTTCGCCATGGTGTGCTGCGAAAAGGACGTGAGCTTTCTGGGCCTGCTGGCCCGGGGCGAGGGACTGTCGCAGTACAAAAATCACGACTGGATCGAGGTCACGGCCCGGATGGGTGTGGAAAAACACCCCGCCTACAAGGGCGAGGGGCCGGTCATGCAGATCGTGTCCGTCGGCCCGTGCGCCAAGCCCGCTCAGGAGGTCGTGTCGTTTTAAGCGTCATTTGATTCCAAATTGTAAAATTGCAGTGCAAAAGTACCCTCCGTTGTCAAATCGACAGCGGAGGGCGCTTTTTTTGCCGCCGGCGGACGAACCGGGATGAAGGCGCGGCGGCGGTTTTACGCGGCGGCAGCCTCCCACATCCGGCGGCGGCTTTCGCGCAGGCAGCGCGGAAGCGGTCTACGGAAACGGGCCATCCGGCCCCGCGTCCTTGCATTTCCACGAAAATCGGATATAATGAATGTATCGCTTATCAACTATCAAAATAAGGAGCATTGCCTTGAAAAAACAGACGTTTCCCATCCGGCTGGGCGCGGCGGCGGTTTTCCTGCTGGCCGTTTTACTGTCAGGCGCGATCACTTTACTGGCCCTCTGGCTCCAGCCAAACGCCCTGCGCACCGTTCTCGCCGGCTTCCGGGCCAGCCCGATGCTGATCGTACTCAACGCCCTGCCCGTGGGGCTGACGGTGCTGACGCTGACGTTCCTGTTCCGGAACGTGTTCTTTGCCGCCGCCGTGACGGAGCTGGCCGTCTGCGGACTGTCCATCGCCAACCGCATCAAGATCGAGGTGCGGGACGAGCCGGTCTTTCCCCGGGATCTGGAGCTTTTGAAGGAGGTCGGCAGCGCCGTCGGCACCTATGACATCCGCTTCCCGTGGGCGCAGGCCGGAGCGGTGGTGTTTCTCTGCGCCGTTCTGGTCCTGCTGGGGCTGTTCCTGCGCTGTAAAGTGGAAGAGCCGTACAGTCCTCGGCGGGACTGGGCCATCCGGCTGGCGGGCGCGGCGGGGTCCGCGGGCGTGCTGACCGCGCTGGTCCTGACGGTGTACGCCTCCAACGACCTGTACAACTCCTTCCCCGCGTCCAATCCCTACTACGTCCCCTCTGTATTCAACGAACTGGGCTTCCCCTACTGCTTCACCCACCACTTCACCACCTACACCGTGGACAAGCCCGCGGGCTTTGACCGCCGGGAGGCGGAATCGTGGGACTCCGCCGACGCCGCCCCCGCTGGGCAGGCGCCCCGCGTCCACGTGGTGATGGTGATGGACGAGGCGTTCTCCGACCTGACGGACGACCCTGCCTTTACCTACGGCGAGGACGACGACCCCCTCCCCAATCTCCACGCCCTGCGGCAGGATCCCAACTGCATCGCGGGCCACATCGTGGTCCCCGGCTTCGCGGGCGGAACGGCTAACACAGAGTTCGACGTGCTCACCGGGATGCAGACCAACGCCCTCTCCGCCACCACCACGTCAGCCTTCCGGGCGGTGAACCGGGACCTTGACAGCCTGTACCGCGTCTTTGACGCGGACGGCTACCATACCTCCTTCCTCCACCCCGGCGACGCATGGTTCTATAACCGGGAAAACGTTTACCGCTGGCTGGGCGCGGAGGAGATCGAGTTCGCCGCAGACATGAAGGATCTGACCTATAAGGGCCGCTGGGCCACGGACGAGTCGCTGGCGGCGCTGATCGAGGAAACATTTGAAACGGCGGTCCAAAACGGCGAGACGCTGTTCAATTACACCACCACCATCCAGAACCATATGTCTTACACCGCCGACAAGTACGGCGCGGGATACGTGTTCCCGCCGGTGCAGACCTCGGCGGAGCTGTCCGACGCGGCGCAGATGCTCCTCTCCGTCTATATCGAGGGCGCGCGGGACGCGGACGCCATGCTGGGCCGCCTGTGGCGCTACTTCGCCGCGCAGGACGAGCCGGTGGTGCTGGCCTTTTTCGGCGACCACCTGCCCTATCTGGGGGACGACCGGCTGGCCTATCGGGAGCTGGGCGTGGCCCTCTCCCCGCAGGAGTCCGGCACGGAGGCGTTCCTGCGGTCCTATGAAACGCCCTATGTGATCTGGGCCAACGACGCGGCGGCGCAGGCGCTGAACTGGAACACCGCCCCGGTGCGCTGCTGCGGCGACGGCGGGCGGATCAGCGCCTGCTATCTGGGGGCAACGGTGCTGGAGCTGACGGGCCGGGTGCAGGAAAGCCCCTGGTTCCAGTACCTGACCGACCTGCGCCGGGAGCTGCCGGTCATTCAGAAGGACACGGTGATGCTCTCCGACCGCAGCCTGACCTCCGCGGAAGCGCTCACCCCGGATCAGCAGGCGCTGCTGGAGCGGCTGCGCTGCTGGAGCTATTACAAACTCAAATACAAGGACGTGACAGAATGAGGGGCCGCCGGACCGCGCTGTGCGGCGTTTCGGCGGCGCTGGGGACGGCGCTGCTCCTGCTGGGCGGGCTGATCCCCGGCGCGACCTACTGCGCGCCGCTGCTGGGGATGCTGCCGCTGATCCCCTGCATGGAGGAATATGGCCGGGGCGCGGCGCTGAGCGTTTACGCCGTGACGGCGGCGCTGGCGGTGCTGCTGATCCCGGACAAGGAGCTGGCGTGCGTGTACCTGTTTTTTGGGTACTATCCCGCGCTCAAGCCCGCGCTGGACCAAATTGCCGCCCGTCCGCTGCGGCTGGCGGCCAAGCTGGCGCTGTGCACCGCCGCCGCGCTGACGATGTATTTCCTGCTGATCCGGGTGCTGGGGCTGGAGCAGCTTTCCGATGACGCCGCGCTTCCGCTGCGGGCGCTGCTGCTGGTGATGGCGAATGTGACGTTCCTCCTGCTGGACCGGGCGCTGGGGCAGCTGAGCCTTGTGTGGCGTCACCGTCTGCGCCGCCTGTTCTTCCGCCGCTGAGTATGACGAAAACGCCCGCCGTGCGCTTTTCAGCGCACGGCGGGCGTTTCTTTTTCTTCTTCTGGAAGGCGGGCGCGGGACCGGCGGGCGCGGCTCAGTCCGCTTCTCCGCCGCCGTCCTCCGGAATATCTGCGTCTTCTTCCGGAAAGCCGGTCTCCTCCTCCGGAAGATCCGCGCCGTCCTCCGGCGCGGGGTCCGGCTGGGCCGGAGCGTGGAAGTGGAGAAACGTCTTCTCCGCCGCCGCAGGGCCGATCACGGCGGCCAGCTCCTCCAGCGGCGCTTCCCGGATGGCCTTTACCGACCCGAACTTGCGGCGCAGCGCCTCCCGCCGCTTCGGCCCCACGCCGGGGACCTCGTCCAGCGCGGAGCGCAGGGCGTTTTTCCGGTGGGCGGAGCGGTTGTACGTGATGGCGAAGCGGTGCGTCTCCTCCTGGATCTGGCCGATCAGAGAGAACACCGCCTGATTGACCTGAATGCCGATCTCCCGGCCCTCCGGCGTGACGAGGGCGCGGGTGCGGTGGCGGTCGTCCTTCACCATGCCGAAGATGGGGATGGACAGGCCGAACTCCTCCGTCACCTGCCGGGCGGTGTCCGCGTGGACCTGTCCGCCGTCGATCAGCAGCACGTCCGGCAGGGGCAGGAACTTTTCGTCCCCGTCCGCCGCCCGCTGGAACCGGCGGCGCAGCGTCTCCCGCATGGAGGCGTAATCGTCCGGGTGGCCGGTCACGTCCCTGATCTGGAACCGGCGGTAGGCGCTCTTCAGCGGCCGTCCCTCCTGATAGACCACCATGGACGAGACGATCTCGCTGGAACCGGTGTTGGAGATATCGTAGGACTCCATCCGCCCCGGCGGCTGGGGCAGGCCGGTGAGTCTGGCCAGCAGCACCAGCGTCTGATTGCGGCGCTCCTCCCGGGAGGTAGCCCGCTCCGCCTCCTCGGCGGCGTTCTTCCGGGCCAGCGTCAAAAGCTCCGCCTTCTCCCCCCGCTGGGGGACGTGGACCCAGACCTTGCGGCCCGCCCGCTGGGTCAGCGCTTCGGAAAGCTCCTCGCAGCTCCCCGTCTCCGCCGGGAGCAGGATCTCGTGGGGCAGCAGCGCCCGGGGCAGGTAATACTGGGCGGTGATGGCCGCCAGCATCTCGCCCTCGCTCTCGTCGCCGGGGACGGCGAAGATCTCCGTCTCCCGTCCGGCCAGATTGCCGGACTCCATGTGGAGCACGGCGTAGCAGCACTTGGCCCCCTTGTAGATGCCCCAGATATCCGTGTCGGCGCACAGGCCCGCGATCACCGTCTGCTTTTTTCCCAGTGCGCCGATGGCGTTGGCCCGGTCCCGCAGGACGGCGGCCCGTTCAAAGTGGAGCGCCTCCGCCTCCCGGGTCATCTCCTCCGTGATCTCCCGGACGAGCTGGCGGGACCGCCCCTCCAGAAGCTGCTCCGCCTGCTCCATGCGGGCGCGGTAGTCCGCCTCGTCCATGCCGGGGCGGCACCAGCCGTCGCACCGGCCCATGTGGTAATTCAGGCAGGGGCGCTCCGCGCCGATGTCCTTAGGAAACCGGCGGTTACAGGTAGGCAGCTTCAGCGCGGCGCACACCGCGTCCAGCGCCTGCCGCGTCTCGCTCCGTCCGCCGAAGGGGCCGAAATACCGCGCGCCGTCCCCCGTCAGGCGGTTGACCATGCTGAAGCGGGGATACGCCGCCTTGGAGACGCGCACGAAGGGATAGCCCTTGTCGTCCTTGAGCAGGATGTTGTACCGGGGCATATGACGCTTGATAAGGGAGTTTTCCAGCACCAGCGCCTCCCACTCGCTGGAGACGA
Source organism: uncultured Oscillibacter sp. (assembly GCA_934574045.1). Taxonomy (GTDB): domain Bacteria; phylum Bacillota; class Clostridia; order Oscillospirales; family Oscillospiraceae; genus Oscillibacter. The sequence continues at coordinate 35,734 of CAKTMK010000002.1, forward strand.
AGATCGTGTCGAAATGGTCCACCTCGGACACCATGCGCCGGGTCTTGAGCGTGTGGGATGCGCTGTCCTGAAAATACTGGCTGACGCGGTTTTTGAGCTTTTTCGCCTTGCCCACGTAAATGACCTTTCCGGTCTTGTCCATCATCAGATAGACGCCCGGCTTCAGCGGCAGGTCGTTGGCCTTTTCCCGCAGCTCGTCCTTCGTCATTCGTTCTCCCCCTCTCGCGGTAAAAAAGCGCCCCGCGTTGCCGCGGGGCGCAAGAGGCCCTGCGGGCCTCTGCGGTTCCTCACTCCCAAGGGAGCATTCTGCGCACGGGAAACGGCTTATTCGCCGAAGTTGTTCTCCACCAGCTCCGCCAGAGCGGTCACGGCCTCCTTCTCGTCGGAGCCGTCCGCAATCAGGGTAATGGTGGTCCCCATCACGATGCCCAGAGACAGCACGCCCAAAAGGCTCTTGGCGTTGACCCGGCGGTCTTCCTTCTCCACCCAGATCCCGCTCTTGAATTCATTTGCTTTCTGAATAAAAAACGTCGCAGGCCGCGCGTGCAGACCGACCTCGTTCTTGACCGTGATCTCCTGTGTATACATAAGCAAGCACTCCTTTTCCCAAACGCCGAATTGAAACTCCGCATAACGGCTCAATTTTCTTTATCATATCCGTTTTTTGCAAAAACGTCAACACTGTTTTGCAGAAACATTGCAAAATTACAGCGGCGTAAACAGCCCAATATGGAACGTTTCTACAATTTTTCAGCCTATTTTCCTCCTATATTTGTTCATAATGCTCCCCGGCCTTTTTTGCGTGCGGCGCGGGATGCCTGCGGAAGAAACTGGCGCGGTTCATTTCCGTCCGGCGGGCATACTAACGCAGGGTATCGCAAGCAACGTCCACGCGAAGGAGGAAACGACTTGAAAAGGACTTTTGCGCTTCTGCTGTGCGCCATGCTGGCTCTGGGTGTGAGTGCCTGCGGCGACGACCGGAACAGCACGGCGAACGGCAGCGGCAGCGCCGTGACGGAAAACGGCACGGCGGATAACGGCGGCGTTCAGAGCGGCGTTCAGCCGGAGGCCAACGGCAATACTGCGGTCCCTGAGCCGGGTGACGGCGCTTCAGAGAGCATCCTGCCGGACGAGAACCTGCCCGGCGGCACCGCGGACAGCCCCACGGACGGACTGACCGGCGAACCGCTCCGCCCGGACGGAGATCTGGCCGGCACGGCGGACACCGCCCGCCCCAGCGGCGGGGAGAGCGCCGTGCAGCAGAGCACGGTGATCCACGGCGCGACCTACGGACAGATGCTCCGCAACGCCCGCGTCCACGACCGGGACGGCTTTCTGCTGGACGGCGAAAACGCCGTGACGCCCGGGACCACATTCCACTGAGACACGAACCGTATGACAAGGGCTGCCGGATGACCGGCAGCCCTTGCGGCGTCTCCAGCGGTGAAAGTCCCGGCGGGCGGCATATCGTAACGCGGCCCGGACGCAGAGCGTCCGGGCCGCGTTTTTCACGAGGCTTGGCGGCTCACAGCGGACAGGGGAGCCAGCCCCCGGCGGTCAGCAGCGTCGTCTCCCGGTACCCGGCGGCACGGGCCGCCTCCGCCGCCATGCCGTAGCCGAACAGCAGTGCGTCCGCGCTGTGGGCGTCCGAGGTGAGGATGATCCGCCCACCCATGGCCCGCCACTCCCGCAGAAGGAAGGGCGCGGGATAGGGCGCGTCGCGGTAGCCCCGCTGGACGGCGCCGGTGTTGATCTCCAGCAGCGTTTTGGACGGGTCCGCCGCGTGCAGCGCCCCCAGCGCCGCCGCGCGGTAGCGGGGCGCGTCCTCGTCGAAAAACACGCCGCCGCGGTTGAGCTTTGTGATGAGGTCGAGGTGGCCGAGGATGGTGGGCTTTTGCTGCGCCGTCGCCGCCGCGTCCCGGTAGTACCGCTCCGCCACGGTCAGAAAATCCCCGCCGCAGACCTCGTCCCGGCAGGCGGCAAGGCTCTCCGGCTCCCAGTCCACGCAGTAATACCGCCCCGTCTCCGGCGCGTACAGCTCGTGGACGGAGCCGATCCAGTAGTCAAAGCCGGCCCGCGCGCCGTCGGACCGGCTGTCCCACTCCACGCCCAGCAGCACCTCCATCCGCCCGGCGTACTCCGCCCGCAGGCGCAGCACCTCCGCCCGGTACGCGGCCGGGTCGACGGGCAGGACGTTCCCCTCGTCGGAGGGGACGGGCGTGTGGGAGTGGCCGGAGGCGCCGAAGTACCGCACCCCGGCGGCGTATGCCGCCGCGGCCATCTCCGCCAGCGTGTTTTTCCCGTCGCACAGAGTGGAATGGGTGTGGACCGTACACTCCCGGGGCGTCACTGCATCCGCTCCTGCTTGACCTTGTGGTCCACCACGTGGCGCTTTTCCAGCTCCGCCGTCACGTCCTTCACGGAAATGCCCATCTGGACCATCAGCACCAGAATGTGATAGCACACGTCGGCGATCTCGAAGATGGTCTCCGCCCGGTCGTTCTTGGCGGCGGCGATGATGACCTCGGTGGACTCCTCGCCCACCTTTTTGAGGATCTTGTCGATGCCCTTCTCAAAGAGATAGGTGGTGTAGCTGCCCTCCTTGGGCTGGGTCTTGCGGCCCCGGATCAGCTCGTAAAGGCCCTCGTAGCTGAACTGCTTGAGCTCGTCGGAGAGGTAGAGCCGGTTGAAAAAGCAGCTCTCCGCCCCGGTGTGGCAGGCGGGGCCATCCTTCACGACCTCCACCACCAGCGCGTCGCCGTCGCAGTCGGCGGTGATGGAGACCACGTGCTGCACGTTCCCGGAGGTCTCGCCCTTGCGCCACAGCTCCTGACGGCTGCGGCTCCAGAAGCAGGTGCGCCGCTCGTCGATGGTGATGGCAAGGCTCTCCTTGTTCATGTAGGCCAGCGTCAGGACCTCCTTGGTGTAGTGGTCCTGCACGATGGCGGGGATCAGGCCCTTTTCGTCAAATTTCAGTTCCATATGCTCTCTTTTCCTCTCTCACAGGCGCACTTCCACGCCGCCGGCGCGGAGCGCGCGCTTTAATTCCCGAATGTCCACCTGCCGGGTGTGGAAGATGGACGCCGCCAGACCCGCGTCGATGCCGGGGTGGCGGAACAGCTCCTGAAAATCCTCGATCTTTCCGGCGCCGCCGCTGGCGATCACCGGCACGTCCACCCGCGCCGCCAGCGCGTCCAGCATCTCAAGGTCGAAGCCCTGCTTCACGCCGTCGGTGTCGATGGAGTTGAGGACGATCTCGCCCGCGCCGTTTGCAACGCCCCGGACCGCCCACTCCATGGCGTCGATGCCGGTGTCCTCCCGGCCGCCCTTGGCGAACAGGCGGAACTGCCCGTCCACCCGCTTCACGTCCATGCTCAGCACCACGCACTGGTCGCCGTACTTCTTCGCCGCCGCGGCGATCAGGTCCGGGTCGGCGATGGCCCCGGAGTTGACGCTCACCTTGTCCGCGCCGCACTTGAGCACCCGGTCGAAATCCTCCAGTGAGCGGATGCCGCCGCCCACCGTCAGAGGAATGAAGATCTCAGACGCCGCGCGGCGCAGCACATCCGTGAACAGCCGCCGCCCCTCAAAGGAGGCGGTAATATCGTAAAACACCAGCTCGTCCGCGCCGGAGTCGTTATAAAACCGGGCCATCTCCACCGGGTCCGCCATGTCCCGCAGCCCCTCGAAATTCACGCCCTTGACGACCCGCCCGTCCTTCACGTCCAGGCAGGGAATGATCCTTTTTGCCAGCATGATTCTCTCTCCTTACAGCAGCGGCTCGCCGGAGTTCCGGCGGCGGTCTCCCGCCTCGTCCAGACACATTCCAAGGTCCAGCTTCCCGTCGTACACGGCCTTGCCCAGGATCGCGCCCGCCGCGCCCATCTCGTTGAGCGCCCGCAGCTCCAGAACGGAGCTGATCCCGCCGGAGGCCACCACGTTCAGCCCCTCGATCTGCGTCAGGCGGCGGTACGCGTCCAGATTCGTGCCGGACAGGGTCCCGTCCTTGGAGATGTCCGTGTAGATCACGGTCTGAACGCCCGCGTCCCGCAGGCGGCGGCAGAGGTCGAAGCTGTCCTCCCCGCTGGTCTTGAGCCAGCCGTGGGTGGCCACCTTGCCGTCCCGGGCGTCCACGCCCACGGCGATCTTCTCCCGATACCGCCGCGCCATGCGCTCCGTAAAGGCAAAGTCCTCCACGGCGGCGGTGCCCAGCACGCAGCGGTTCACGCCGAGGTCCAGATACTGAAGGATGCGCTCCTCCGTGCGGATGCCGCCGCCGACCTCGATAAAGGCGTGGCCCTGCTGGACCAGCGCCTCGATCTCCGTCCAGTTGGCCATGCTGGGCCGACCGTCCTTCGCGCCGTCCAGATCCACGATGTGCAGCCGCTGGGCGCCCGCCCGGATGAAGCGGCGGGCCACGCCGCAAGGCTGGGCGGAATAGACGGTCATCTGGTCATAATCTCCCCGCAGGAGCCGCACGGCTCTGCCGTCCCGCAGGTCGATCGCCGGAAAAATCTGCATAACAGCCTCCTCCGCGCCTTTCGCGCGTTTTCAAGTCCCGCTCCCGCGGGCGTCAAAGCTCACCGAACGCCTTGAGCAGCCGCAGCCCCGCGTCCCCGGACTTCTCCGGGTGGAACTGAGTGCCCCACACGTTCCCACGGCGCACCGCGCCGGTGACGGACGCGCCGCCATAGTCGGAGACGGCCAGCGTGCTGGCCGCGCAGTCCTTGGCGTAAAAGCTGTGGACGTAATAGACGTACTCCCCGTCCTGAAAATAGCGGAGCAGAGGGTCGTCCCGCAGGATGCGCAGGCTGTTCCACCCCATGTGGGGGACCTTCAGCGCCGGGTCCTTCAGATCCGGACGCAGGCTGTCCACCACGCCGGGGATCAGGCCAAGGCCCGCGTGCTCGCCGTATTCAAAGCCCTTGTCAAAGAGGAGCTGCATTCCAAGGCAGATGCCAAGAAGCGGCTTTTTTTCGCTCTCCTCCCGCAGGACGGGGATCAATCCCGTGGCCTCCAGCTTGGCCTTCGCGTCGCCGAAGGCGCCCACGCCGGGCAGAATGATGCGCTCCGCCGCCCGCAGCCGGTCCGCGTCCGCCGTCACCTCCGGCGAAAGGCCCAGCGCCCGCAGGCTGGAGCTGAGGGAAAACAGGTTTCCCACTCCGTAATCCACAATGGCGATCATATCACAGCGTTCCTTTCGTACTGGGGATCTGCCCGTTCAGCGCCGGGTCAAGGCTCACTGCCATCCGCAGCGCGCGGCCCGCGCCCTTGAACGCGGCCTCCAGAATGTGATGGGTGTTCTCCCCCGCAAGCTGGCGGAAGTGCAGCGCGCAGGGGCACTGGCGCACAAAGCCCAGCCAGAACTCCTTGGCAAGCTCGGTGTCGAACGTGCCCACCTTCTGGGCGGGCAGCGTCAGCCCCCAGCCCAGATAGTCCCGGCCCGACAGGTCCACTCCGCACAGCACCAGCGTCTCATCCATGGGCAGGAGGGACTGGCCGTACCGCGTAATGCCGCGGCGGTCCCCCAGCGCCTTGGTGAAGGCCTGTCCCAGCGCGATGCCGATGTCCTCCACCGTGTGGTGGTCATCCACGTCCGTGTCGCCTTTGCAGGAAACTTCCAGATCGAACCGCCCGTGGGCGGCCAGCAGCGTGAGCATATGGTTCAGAAAACCGCAGCCGCTGTCGATCCTGGACGCGCCCGTGCCGTCCAGCTCCAGCGTCAGGCGGATGCGCGTCTCATTGGTGTCCCGGGCGATCTGTGCCGTCCGCATGGCTCACACCTCCCCCAGAAAGCGCCGGATCTCCTCCAGCAGCCGCTCCATCTGCTCGGCGGAGCCGATGGTGATGCGGTAGTAATCCCGGATGCGCGGCTCGTCGAACCAGCGGACCAGAATGCCGTTTTGCTTCAGGCGGCGGTACAGCTCGCCGCCCGGAAAGTCCGGGGACTTGGCGAAAATAAAATTTGCCTTGGACGGCAGGACGGAAAAGCCCAGCCGCTCCAGCTCCGCCACCGTCCTCGCCCGGTTCTCCTGAATGGCGGCGGTGCACTTCTGGAAGTACGCCTCGTCCGCCATGGACGCCGCGCCCGCCAGAATGGACAAGCGGTTGATGTTGTAGGGATTGAAGCTGAACTTCATCCGGTTCAGGTCGGCGATCAGCTCCGGACAGCCCATGGCAAAGCCCAGCCGCGCGCCGGCCAGATCCCGGCTCTTGGAGAAGGTCTGGACCACCAGCAGGTTGTCGTACCGGTTCAGGAGCGGCACGCAGCTCTCGCCGCCGAAGTCCACATACGCCTCGTCCACGATCACCACCCGGTCCCGGTCGGCGTCCAGCAGACGCCGGATCTGCTCCACCGGAAGCTCCACGCCGGTCAGCGCGTTGGGGTTGGCGAGGAAGATAGCGCCGGGGAAATCCATATAGTCGTTCACGTCGATGGTGAAATCATCCTTCAGGGGGATGATCTTGGCCTCGATGCCGTAATACGCGGCCCAGACCTTATAAAAGCCGTAGGTCACGTCCGGGAACGCCGCGCCCTTTCCCTCGCCGCAGAAGGCGCGGAAGGCGAAGGAGAGGACCTCGTCCGAGCCGTTTCCGGTCATCACCTGCTCCGGGCGCAGGCCGTTCCGCTTGGCGATGGCCTCCACCAGCTGGGCGCAGGCGGGGTCAGAATAGAGGTTGAGCTTCATGACCTCCGCCCGGGACACCGCCTTGACCACGCCCGGCGCGGGCGGGAACGGGCTCTCGTTGGTGTTGAGTTTGATATACTGCATATCCGCCGGCTGCTCGCCGGGGGTGTACGGCTTCAGCCGGACGGCCTCCTTGGAAATAAAACGGCTCATTGCTTCTCCTCCTTTGCAGATCGGTCCCGCGCCGCCACGGAGCGGGCGTGGCCCTCCAGCCCCTCCTGACGGGCAAAGCGCTGGATCTGGGGCGAGACGGCCTGAAGCGCCTCCTGCGAATAGTAAAGAAAGCTGGAGCGCTTTACAAAGTCGTCCACCCCCAGCGGGCTGGAAAACCGGGCGGACCCGGCGGTGGGCAGCGTGTGGTTCGGCCCGGCAAAATAATCGCCCAGCGCCTCCGGCGCGCTGCGGCCCAGAAAGACGCTGCCCGCGCTGCGGATGCGGGGCAGCAGGGCAAACGGCTCGTCCACACACAGCTCCAGATGCTCCGGCGCGATGCGGTTGGCGGCCTCCACCGCCTTTTCCAGCGAATCGGTGACGATGATCTTTCCGTTGCGGTCGATGGACTCCCGGGCCACATCCCGGCGGGGCAGCGTCTCGAGCTGGACCTCCAGCTCGTCCCGGACGGCCTCAGCCAGCGCGCGGCTGTCCGTCACCAGCACGGCGGAAGCCAGCGCGTCGTGCTCCGCCTGGCTGAGCATGTCCGCCGCCACCCATTTCGGGTCGGACTTTCCGTCCGCCAGCACCAGAATCTCGCTGGGACCGGCGATCATATCAATGCTGACAAGGCCGAACACCTTCCGCTTTGCCGCGGCCACATAAACGCCGCCGGGGCCGACGATCTTGTCCACCTTCGGCACGCTCTGGGTGCCGTATGCCATGGCGGCCACGGCCTGCGCACCGCCGCACTTGAGGATCTTCGTCACGCCCGCCAGCTTTGCCGCGGCCAGCGCCGCCGGGGCGATGGTCCCGTCCGGCGCGGGGGGCGTGGCCATAATGATCTCCCGCACGCCCGCCAGCTTCGCCGGGATCACGTCCATCAGCACCGTGGAGGGGAACGCCGTGGGCGTTCCCGGTACGCACACGCCCACGGATTCGATGGGCGTGTACCGCTGGCCCATGACCACGCCGGGCTGCTCCGCCAGCACAAAACCCTCGTGCCGCTGGCGGCTGTGGAACGCGCGGATGTTGTCCGCGGCCTGACGCAGCGTCTCCAGCAGCGCCGGGTCCACCTGCGCCCACGCCGCGTCCAGCTCCTCCTCCGTTACGAACAGGCCGTCCAGCTCCGCGCCGTCAAACTGCTTCTCATACCGGCGCAGCGCCGCGTCGCCCTCCGTCCGCACGGCGGCGAGGACCGCGTCCACCGCCGCGTTCACATCCTCCTCCGCCAGAATGGCGCGGGTCAGGATGTCTGCGTCGGACACCTTGTCAAATTCAAAGAGCCGGATCATGCTCCCGTCACCTCCGCGAGCTTTTGCAGCAGCGCTGCGATCTCCTGATTTTTGAACTGATAGCTGGCCTTGTTGGCGATGAACCGGGCGGAGATGGGCATGAACTCCTCGATCACCCGCAGGTCGTTTTCCTTCAGGGTGGTGCCGGTCTCCACGATGTCCACGATCACGTCGCTCAAGCCCAGAATGGGGGCCAGCTCGATGGAGCCGTTGAGCTTGATGATGTCGATGTCCCGGCCCCGTCCGGCGTAAAACGCCTTGGCGATGTTGACGAATTTGGTGGCCACCCGCAGCGTCCGGCCCGGGTCGTCGGCAAAGTCCTTCGGCCCCGCCACGCACATCCGGCACTTTCCAAGCCCCGTGTCCAGAAGCTCGTACACATCCGCGCCGGACTCCTGCAAAATGTCCTTGCCCACGATGCCGATGTCCGCCGCGCCGTGCTCCACGTAGATGGCCACGTCGCTGGGCTTGACGAGGAAGTAGCGGATGCCCGCCTCCGGGTTCTCCACCACCAGCTTCCGGCTGTCGGCATAGCCCTCGGGGCAGCCGTAGCCCACACCGGAGAGAAGGTCGTACACCTTGTCGCCCAGCCGTCCCTTGGGCAGGGCCACGTTGAGCATCACTCGCTTCGCGCCCGAGCGCTCCACCGGCGGCTCCGGCGCCTCCAGCCGCCGCAGCTCGTCCAGATACAGGGCAAAGCCAACGGCCCGCGCCCCCGGCGTGAACTGCTCGGCCAGCGGGTCGTACCGTCCGCCCCGGAGGAACGGCCGGGGGATGCCCGCCACATAGCCCTGAAACACCACGCCGTTATAATAGCTGATGTCGTTTGCGAGAGAGAGGTCCAGCTGGAGCCGCCGGGCGTGGCCGCAGCTCTCCAGCCTGCGGCAGACCGCCTCCAGCTCCTCCAGCGCCGCGCCCATGGAGGGGTTGAGCGCCATGGGCGCCGCCTTTTTCAGCACGTCCTCCCACGGCCCGACCAGTCCGATCAGGGAGCACAGCGCGTCCGTCCCCTGCCGGGGCAGGCCCGCCCCGGCGGCCAGCTTCTGAAGCTCGTGGGCGTTTTTATCCCGGATGCAGGCCAGCAGCCGGGGACGCACCGCCTCCGATGCGCCCACCGCGTCCAGCAGTCCCGTCACAAAGCCCATGTGGCTCAGCTCCAGAATGAAGTCCGGCCCCGCCAGGGCAAGGCTGTCCAGCGCGAGGGAGAGGACCTCCGCCTCGGCGGCGGTGTCGATGGCGCCGATGTACTCCAAACCCGTCTGGCTGATCTCGCGGAAGGTGTGGCTCTCCTGACTGGGGCGGTAGACGTTTTCCGTGTAGTAATACCGCCGGCACTCCCCCGGCGCGGGCTGGGCGCTCTTGGCGATGGAGAGCGTCACGTCCGGCTTCATGGCCAGCAGCCGTCCGTCCAGATCGGTGAAGGTGATGACCTGCTCGCTGGACAGGAAGCGGCGGTACTCCTGATACAGGCCGTATTCCTCGAACCGGCCCATATGATACTTGCTGCACCCCGCCTTTTCATACAGCAGCCGCAGCCGCAGCGTCAGCAGCTCCTGCGGATTCAGGATCCCCAATTCCAGCTCCATGTCCGGTCCCCCCGTACCCCGCCTGCGGCGGATTGATACGGTTATCATACTTCAATCTGTTAACAAAGTAAAGTGTTAATTTTGTAATGCGTCAAATTCGGTTTTTTGCACAAACTGAACGACGGCATTTCGACGCGTTCCGTCAGAATTTCCCATCCCCGCAGGGACGGTCCATCCGGCCCGGAGCCGCGGACGGAGCCGGCGGCTCCGCGCCCCAGTCAGCGCAGGAGCAGCATCAGATATACCGCATATCCGCCCAGCAGAGCGAATCCCTGCCAGCGGTAAAACCGCCCGGTGGCCAGCGGCGGCAGCATGGAGATCGCCCCCGCCAGCAGGCAGGCGGGCAGATCCAGCACGTTGGTCTGCCTCCCGATGGCAAGACGGCCGTCGGATAGGGCCGCGCACACCGGCAGGATCAGCGTCAGGTCGATCACGTTGGCTCCCACGATGTTGCCGATGGACATGGACGCTTCCTTTTTCACGATGGCCGTCAGGGTGGTGACCAGCTCCGGCAGCGACGTGCCCACCGCCACCAGCGTCACGCCGATGACGCTGGCGGGAACGCCCAGCGCCAGAGCAAGGCGGCTGCCGTGGTCCACCAGAAGCTGGGACCCCACGATGATCCCCGCCAGTCCCGCGGTGAACATCCCCAGCCGGAGCGCCGCCTGACACCGGGAGCATTTTACCCGCCGGGGCGCGTCCGCCGCGGCGCGGCTGCGGGCCGCGTCCCGCAGGTTGTTGGCGAGATAGAGCGCGAAAACAGCCAGCAGGATCAGCCCCTGCCCCAGCGGCAGCGCCCCGCCCCGGCACAAAATGGTCAGCGCCGCCGCCCCGGTCAGCATCAGCACCGCCTTGGCGGGAAACTGCCTGCGGTCCACCGGCGAGGGGATGCAGACGAGGCTGATGCCCATGATAAGCCCCAGATTCGCCGTCACGGACCCCACCGCGTTGCCGATGGCCAGATCCACCTCCCCCTCCAGCACGCCGGTGACGGACACCGTCAGCTCCGGCAGCGTGGTGGCAAGGGAGACCACCGTGGCCCCCACGATGAACCGGGGCACACCGGAAACCTCCGCGATCCAGACCGCCCCGTCCAAAAACCAGTCCCCGCCCTTGACGATCAGGACCAGACCCAGCAGAAAACAGATGCCCGCCGTGAAAAGCTCCACACATCCCGCTCCTTTCCTGCGTGCGCCGCGGCGCGCGCTTCGTTTTCTCAGGATATGCGCTGGCCGCGCGGAATAGTCCGTCCACCGGCGGGCGGCTCAGCCGCCCGGCCCGCTCAGCCCTTCTCCGGGGTCCACGCACCGGGGACCAGATTTTTCTCCAGCACCGCCCGGCCGTCCGCCGTCCGGCCCGCCGGGACGAAGCCGTACCGCCCGAAAAAGCGCAGCGCGGCGTCGTTCTTCGGCTCCGCGGCAATGCGCAGGCGCTCGCGCCCAAGCGCCCGGAAGTGCAGCACCGCCTGCCCCAGAAGCTGAACGCCCAGCCCTTGGCCCCGGTGGGCCGCGTCCATGCAATACAGGGCGATCCAGCCGATCCTCTGCGCGGCGTCCTTTTCGTCGTTCAGCTCCAGAACGCCCGCCGGGACCTCCTCCAGATACGCGGCCAATACGGACCGCTCCGCCGCCTCCCGCAGCAGCGTCTCCCCGTCAAAGAGGCGGCGCTCCCCGGCGGCGGCCCAGCACTCCCGGACGCAGGCGGTCAGCAGCTCCGCCTGCTCCGGCAGGGACAGGGGCCGGAAATACAGCCCCGGCTGCACGCCGTTGGGCCGCTTGAGATCCTTCACGCTCTCGTTCAATGCCTGAAGATGGCGGTTGTCGTCCCGGTAGAGCACGCGGAACGCCCCGTTTTCATATTCCACCTTGGACACGGCGGTGTTGTCGCCGTGGGGCGAGGTCCCGATCTCGCTGAGGGCGCGGCCCTCCATCGCGCCCAGCGCCAGCCGCAGCGCGCAGCCGTGGGAGAATACGGCCACGGTCCGGCCGTCGTTTTCCTCCGCGATGCGCGCCAGCGCGGCCATCACCCGGTCCCGGACGGTCTCCATGCTCTCCGCGCCCTCCTCGTGCCACAGGTCGGGCCGGACGGTGAACCGCTCCAGATTTTCCGCGTCAGCCCGGGCGATCTCGCCCCACGTCTTTCCCTCCCAGCCGCCAACGCAGATCTCCCGCAGGCCGCTGCACTTGTGAATGGGCAGGCCGTGCGTGGCGGCGACGGCTCCCGCCGTGACGCAGGTGCGGGTCAGGTCGCTGGCGTACACCGCGTCGATGTGCTCGCCGCGGAAGCGCTCCGCCAGCGCGGCGATCTGCCGGTAGCCCCAGTCGGTGATCCGGCTGTCGTGCTGTCCCTGCGCGATGCGGTAAAGATTTCCCTCCGCCTCGGCGTGGCGGATCAGGTACATGGTAGTCATGGCGTCTCCTCTTTTCTGATGATTCCCATTCATTATATAAAACCCGGCGGTATTTGGCAAATCAAATCGTGCATAAGCCCATCCGCCGGGGAGATACTAGCGCCAGACCGAAAAAGGAGTGACTTGAGATGGTAAAGAGCTGCGCCAGATTCTGGTTTGGCCTTGGCGCCGGGATGGCAGCGGGCGCCCTGTTGGGAATGATGATGCCCTGCGGAAAGACCACGATGAAAACGCAGGTGGGGAAAAGCATCCAGAAGCTGGGTGCCGCCGTGGATCATACCGTGGACAACCTCGTTTCCAACATGAGATGAGAAAAGCGCGGAGACAGAAGTCTCCGCGCTTTTCCGCGCTCACGGGAGGGATACGATCCGCGCGTCCAGCCCCTCCGCGTCGGACCGGTCGTGGGTCACCAGCAGAACGGTCCGGCCCGCCGTCCGGCGGCGGATACATTCGATGGCGCGGGCGCGGCTGGCGCCGTCCAGCCCGGTAAACGGCTCGTCCAGCACCAGAAAATCAAAGGGGACGCTCAGCGCCCGGGCCAGCGCCAGCCGCCGCCGCATCCCGCCGGAATACTCCCCGGCGGGCTTTCCGGCCGCGCCGTCCAGTCCCAGCTCCGCCAGCAGCTCCGCCGCCTTGGCCGGATCAAAGCCGCGGCCCAGCACGAAGCGGAGATTTCCCTCCGCGTCCAGACGGTCCAGCAGCCGGTCCTCCTGAAACACGGCGGAGAGACGCGCGCCCTCAAGGCCCGTCACCGTGCCGCCGTCCGCCCGCTCCAGCCCCAGCAGGATGCGTGTCATGGTGGTCTTTCCCGCGCCGGAGGGAGCCATCAGGCAGGTGACGCCCGGCTCCAGCGTCAAGCTCACGTTCCGCAGCACGTCCGTCCCGCCGAAGGACTTGGACACGCCGCGCAGATCGACCGTCATCGGCGCTCCCTCCGTTTCTCCAGCCGGTCCAGCGCCAGCGTGGTCAGCCGTTCCATAGCGGCGGCCGCCGCCACGATGCTCACCGTCCACGCGAACAGCTCCGGCGTCTCCAGATAGATCTTGGCGTGATACAGCCCCTCGCCCACCGTTCCGGCGGGCAGGCCGATGACCTCCGCCGCCGCGCCGGACTTCCAGCAAAGGCCCATGCCCAGCGAGCAGGCCGACCGCAGCCACGGCAGCACCTGTGGGATGTAAAGGTCCCGCAGCCGCCGCAGCAGCGGCACGCGGAACACCCGCGCCATCTCCAGAAGCTGCGGGTCCGTGCGCCCGGCCCCCTCCAGCAGGTTGAGATAGATCACGGGAAAGGCCATCAGCGCCGAGATGAACACGGACAGCCGCCGGGACGGCAGCCACACCAGCGCCAGAATGATGAACGACACCACCGGCACCGCCTTCACCGCCGCCACCAGCGGGTGCAGCAGCGTCCGGACGGCCCGGTACCGGGCGGAGAGGGCGGCCAGCGCCGCCCCGGCGGTTAGCGCCGCCAGAAAGCCGCACAGGATGCGCCCCGCGGAGCGGGCCAGCGTCTGCCAGTACTCCGCCGTGGCCGCCATGCGCCCCAGACAGAGCAGCACCTCCGCCGGGGAGGGCAGCAGCAGCCGCTGTCCCAGCGCCCACGACGCCGCTTGCCACACCGCCAGCCAGACCAGCGCGGCCCACAGCCGCGCCGGTCCCCGGCCCGGTGCGTTACGCGCTGAAGTAGAAGTCATCTTCCGGCAGCGTGCCGCCCACGGCCTGCGGATTCTGCTCATAGAGCACGGAGAGATATCCGGAGAGCCGCTGGTGCATCTCCTCCCCCGTCAGGCACACGATGTTGCAGGCGGGCAGCGCCTTTTCCGCCACCGCCGCGTCCACGATGCCGTAGGACCCGATCAGCTCCGCCGCCGCGGCGGTGTTGGCGTTCACCCAGTCCACGGACGCGGCGTAATCCTGCAAAAACGCCTCCACCGCACTGGGGTTCTTCTCCACCGCGTCCCGCCGGGCCACGATCACGCCGGTAATCAGGCCGGAGCCGTTGTCCAGCCGGTCCCACTCCTCGGTGAGATCCAGCGCCACCCGCAGGCCCTCCAGCTTGCTCTGGGCCACGGTGACGAAGGGCTGGGGCAGCAGCGCTACCGACGCCGCGCCGGAGGCCAGCGCCGCCACGCACTCGCTGTGCTCGCTCTTCCAGTCGATGGTCACGTCCCGGTCCGGGTCCACCCCGTTCTGCTCCAGCAGATACCGCAATGCGTACTCCGGCGTGGAGCCTTTTCCGGAGGCGGCCACGGTCATGCCCTTCAGGTCGGCCAGGGACTGCACCGCGTTGCCGTTCTCCACGATATAGAGGACGCCCAGCGTGTTCACCGCCAGCACCTCCACCTGTCCCTCCGTCTTGCCGTACAGCACGGCGGCGAGATTGGCCGGGACGCAGGCCATGTCCAGCTCGCCCTGAATGAGCTTGGGCGTCACCTCGTCGGGCGAGGCGGCCAGCGTGAAGCTGTATACGTTCTGGGACTTCAGGGCAGCGGGGGCATCCCCGCTCTCCTCCGGCCGGGATTCGGAGCTGAGCAGCGCGGCTGTGCGCGCGTCGTTCTCCTCCATCAGCTTGACAAGGCCCATGGCCGTCGGCCCCTTCAGCGCGGCCACGGAGAAGTGGGCGGACTCGGCAGGCTCCTCCGCAGCGGACGACGCGGCGGGGGCGGAGGACGACGCGGCGGGCGCGCCGGCGCCGCCGCAGGCGGCAAGGCTCAGCGTCATGGCCGCGGCCATCAGCAGCGCGGCGAGAGATCTTTTTTTCATATTCGGTTCCTCTTTTCGATCAGTTTTCCCGGTCCGCCGACTTTTCCGCCGGAGCATAGACCGTTTTTGCGCTGACGCCCTCCAGCCGCCCGATCTTGCCGGACAGGGCGGAGGTCACCTCCTGCGGCGCGTCCACCGCCACGGAGATGATGTTGACGCCCCGCTTCGGATACGGAACGCCCATGCGTCCGATGATATACTGCCCAAATTCGTGCAGAAGTCCGTTGAGCCGCTCCACGGAATCCGGCTCCCGGACCAGAATGGCGATGACCGCCACCCGGCTCTCCTCCATCAAGGGTCCTCCTTTCGCAGTCTCCGCGCGGCAAAAAGCTCCCCTCCGCCCGCAGACGGAGGGGAGCGCGCACGCACAGCGGCGCGCGGAAAACCGCGCGCAGAGCCTCCGTCTTCCGGCTGGGAACGCGTCCTCGCCGCTCAGATGAGTCCATATTGGTTTCGTTTGGGCCTGCGGCCAGTCAGAGCGCATCTTCCCGCCCGCAGGGAAAGCATACCACGCTTTTCCGCCGCCGTCAACCGTTCCGGGGCGGGCAGCGGCCCGCGTCCAGCGTGAGCTGATAGATCTCGTCCGCCAGCGCGTCCGACGCCGCGCCGGAAGCCATGCGCCAGCGCCAGTTCCCCGCAGCGGTGCCGGGGACGTTGGTGCGGCCCGGATCGCCCAGATAGTCCTGCATCTGGGCGATGAACGTGTCCGCAACGCTGGTCTGTCCCGCCAGCAGCATCCGGCGGCGCAGCTCCTCCGGCGTTTTCGCGTCCAGATACCGGGCGGCATAGGCCGCCTCGTCGGCGGACGGCTCCCACGAGGCGATGGGCGCGTTGTCGTGGGTGCCGGTATAGAGCACGCAGTTTTTCACGCAGTTATGAGGGAGATACCCGTTGTCCGGCCCGGAGAAGGCGAACTCCAGCACCTTCATCCCCGGCAGGCCGGAGGCCCGCAGCAGCTCCTCCACGTCCGGCGTCAGAACGCCCAGATCCTCCGCCACGAACCGCAGGTGGGGGAACCAGCTGGTCAGAACGCCCACCAGCGCCATGCCCGGTCCGGTCTGCCAGCGGCCCTCCTTCGCCGTCTCCGCCCCGGCGGGGACGGCCCAATAGCTGGCCAGCGCCCGGAAGTGGTCGATCCGGATGGCATCAAACAGCTCTCCGGCCCGCTCCACCCGGCGGATCCACCAGCCGAAGCCGTCCGCCCGCATCCGGTCCCAGTCGTAGAGCGGGTTGCCCCAGAGCTGGCCGTCGGCGGAAAAATAGTCCGGCGGGACCCCCGCCACGGCGGCGGGACGACCCTCTCCGTCCAGCAGGAACTGCTCCCGCTCCGCCCACACGTCCGCCGAGTCCAGCGAGACGTAAATGGGCAGGTCCCCCAAAATCTTCACGCCCTGTCCGTTGGCATACTGCCGCATGGCCGTCCACTGCTTCTGGAACTGATACTGCACGAACGTCTGATACGCCGTCTCCCGCTCCAGCGTCCGGCCCCAGCGCTCCAGTGCCTCCGGCTGGCGGCGGCGCAGGCCCTCGTCCGGCCAGTCGTACCACGCAAGGCCGCCGAAGTGGTCCTTCGCCGCCTGATACAGCGCGTAGTCCGCCAGCCACCGGCGTTCCCGGGCAAACGCCGCCGCCTCGTCCCGGCTGTGGGCGTCCGCCCGGGAAAAGGCAAGGCGCAGCAGCCGCTCCCGCGCGGCGTTCACCGCGGGATAGTCCACCGTCCGTCCGTCCCCGGCGGGGACGGCGGCCAGCTCCTCCGCCGTCAGCAGTCCCTCCTCCGCCAGCAGGTCCAGATCGAGAAAGGCCGGATTTCCGGCGTGGGTGGACACGCTTTGATACGGCGAGTCGCCGTTCCCCGCGGGGCCGACGGGCAGGATCTGCCACCACGTCTGGCCCGCGCGGCGCAGAAAGTCCACAAAATCCCGGGCGCTCTTGCCCAGAGAGCCGACACCGTAGGGCGAGGGCAGGGAGAATACCGGCAGCAGAATGCCGGAGGTTCGAGCCATGGTCATTCCTCTTTTCGCGCGTTTTTCTCTATTTTATGCGGCGGCGGGCCGGGTGTCAAGCCGCTCCCCGGCCGCCGGAGCGGCGCGGAGCCGCGGCCGGAGGGAAGCTCCCGTCCGGACGCGGCTCCGGATGCGTCAAAGTCCCAGCGCGTCCATATAGGCCACCAGCATTTTGGCGGTCTGGGCGCGGGTGGCGGTCCCCTGCGGGGCAAGGGTCCCGTCGGACCGGCCGTTCAGAATGCCCGCCGCAGCCGCCCAGCGGACGGCATCCCGCGCGTAGGGCGACACCCGGTCCCCGTCCGCAAAGCCGCTCAGATCCGCCCGGGCGGACACGTCGCAGCCCACGGACGCGGCATAGCGGTACAGCAGCGCCGCCAGCGCCTCCCGCGTGATCCCGGCGGAGGGACGGAAGCTGCCGCCGCTGCCCAGCACGATCTGCCTGTCCGCCGCCCAGCGGGCCGCGGGCGCGTACCACGCGTCCGCCGGAACGTCGCGGAAGGCAGCCGCGCCGTCGATCACGGCGCTGCCGTCGGTACTCCGGTGGAGCCGGGAGAGCATCACCACGAATGCGGCGCGGCTCACCGGGGCGTTTGGCGTGAAGCAGCCGTCCCCCGTGCCGCCGGTCAGCCCCCGCTCCGTGGCCTGACGGACGGCGAAAGCGCACCACGCGTCCGCCGGGACGTCCCGGTAGGAGACGGGAGCCAGCGGGACCGTCAGCAGCTCCTGGGCGAACAGGTCCGCCGCGATCAGCTCCCCGTCCCGCACCAGCAGTCCCCGGGGCTGCACGGGAGCCTGCGGCGTCTGGGCGGCGGAGGCCAGCGTGGTCACCCGCCCGTCCGCCAGACGGCGGATGGCGCTGTTTCCGGTGTCGGCGATATAGACCGCTCCGTCCGGCCCCACAGCCACGCCCTGAGGATGGTCCAGCTTCGCCGCGGCGGCGGGGCCGTCAGCATAGCCGCCGGGATACACGCCGTCCACCGGCGCGCCGCCGCCAGCCAGCACCTCCAGCCGCCCGCCGGAGATGCGCACCACGCGGC
Organism: uncultured Oscillibacter sp.; assembly: GCA_934574045.1. GTDB lineage: Bacteria > Bacillota > Clostridia > Oscillospirales > Oscillospiraceae > Oscillibacter. The sequence goes on from CAKTMK010000002.1 coordinate 53,666, forward strand.
TGCGGCCCGTCTCCGCAATATAGAGCGCCCCGTCCGCCCAGCACAGGCCGGTGGGCTCGTTCAGACCGGAGAAGAAAGTGGTCACCGTCCCCTGCGCGTCCAGCTTCCGGATGGAGCCGTTCCCGGTGTCGGCGATGTAGAGCGCGGAGCCGTCCGTGGCAAGGCCGGTGGGCCGGTCAAAGGAGACCCGCGCGCCCGCGCCGTCGGCGCTTCCGGCGGCTCCGCCGCCCGCCAGCGTCCGCACGCCGGACTTGTCCACATAGCGGATCACATTGGCCGACGCGTCGGACACGGCCCAGCCGCTCAGAAACGGTGCAACGGCCCACGGCTCCTGAAACCGGGCCGCGGACAGCGCCCCGTCCCGATAGCCGCCCGCCGGCTCGCCGTCCAGCCCGGCGGGTCCAATGGCTCCCGCAGCCCGGGAAACGGCCCCGTCCTCCGCCCGCCAGAGGACCTTGTTGTAAATGTCCGTCACCAGCAGGGCGTCTCCATCCACGGCAAGGCCGCTGAGGGCGCCGCCGGAAAAGTCCTGCGCGCTCAGCGCGCCCGCCCCGGCGGTCATCCCCGCCGCCATGACCAGCGCCAGCAGCGCCGCCGTGAGTTTTCTTTTCATATTCGTCCGCTCCCTTTCCGGATAGAATGTCAGTTCCCGCCGGCGCGGCGGCAGTCCCGCTCCAGCGCGTCCAGCGTCAGCGTTTCAAAGCCCTCGGCCTTGCCCTTGAGCCGGACGGAGCCGCCCAGCGAAGTGGTCCGCGCCCGGCTGCCCAGCGCGTCCGCCACCGTCCGGGAGATCAGCACCGTCCCGCCGGGGGCGTTGGCCTCCAGCCGGGCGGCGGTGTTCACCGTGTCGCCGATGGCGGTGTAATCCATGCGCTGGGGCGCGCCGATGTTGCCCACCACGGCGGGGCCGAAATGAACGCCCACGCCGAAGCTGACCGTCCGCCCGAAGCGGGCCTGAAGCTCCTCGCCCAGCGCCCGGGAGCCGTCCACCATGTCCATGGCGGCGCAGCAGGCCAGATAGGCCGCGTCCTCCTGAGGCAGCGGCGCGTTCCAGAAGGCCATGGTGCAGTCGCCCACGAACTTGTCCAGCGTCCCGTGCCAGCGCATGACGCACTCGGTGGTCAGCGTCAGATATCGGTTGAGGATCTCCACCACCGTGGCCGGAGGCAGCGCCTCGCTCATGGCGGTGAAGCCCCGGATATCCACGAACAGAACGGCAATGTCAAAGAGCCGCCCGCCAAGGTCCGCCGCCGGACTGCCCTGCGCCAGCAGCTCCCGCAGCACGCCGGGGTCCACGTAGCGGCCGAAGGTGTCCGTGACCCGCTTTTTCTCCCGCTGGGCCAGAATGTAATTGACCGCGGTGGAGCCGATAAACAGCACCGTCACCGCCAGCGGGAGCCACAGGACGTGGAGCACCCACCCGGCCCGGTACAGCCCCGCGCACAGCGCCAGCCACCCGGCCAGCGCCGCCGCCCAGCCCGCCAGCGCCTGACCCATCCGTTGGTCCCGCAGCCAGACCGCCGCCAGCAGGCTGACGAAAAACAGCGCCGCCAGCTGGGCCGTCCGGGACGCGTCCCGGGGCAGGAAGCCCGCGCGGAACGCGTCGATCTGGTTGGCCTGGATCTCCACGCCGTACATGGGCGCGGCGTGGTCGATGGCCGTGCGGTACTCGTCCTGAAGTCCGGCGGCATACGGCCCGATCAGCACGATCTTCCCCGCGAAATACGCCGGGTCCGCCGTCCCGTCCAGCACATCCAGAAAGGACACGCCGTCGGAATACCCGCCGGGGGCGGCGGTGTAGGGCAGGTAGAAAAAGCCGTCCCGGGTCTCCGGCAGGGCGGACGGCTCCTCCCCGCAGTACGCCGCCCAGCGCTCATAGACAGCCCGGGCGAAGGAGCAGACCCGCTCCCCTTCGGGCGTGTCCACGTACAGAAGCGCGTGGCGGATCACGCCGTCCCCGTCCGCCATGGCGTTGATGTGGCCGATATCCGCCGCGTCCGCCAGCGCGTCAAAGGGCGCGTCCCACGCGAGGGCCGACCGGCTGTCCATGTAAAACCCGCCGTCCTCCACCCGCAGGCTGGAGCCAAAGGTGGCAGCAGCCGCCGTCACCACGTTGCCGCCCGCCGCCGCAGCGTCCGCCTGCGGGTCGGCGCTCTCCCCGGCGTACAGCACGTCCACGCCGATCACGGCGGGGGCAAGCTCCGGGTCGGCGTTGAGCCAGTTGACGGCGTCCGCCATATAGGACCGGGGCCACGGCATGGGGCCAAGCGCGTCCAGCGCCCGCTGGTCCAGCCCCACCACCACGATCTGGCCGTCCGCCGCAGAGGGGCGCTGATAGAGCGCGTCGCTCACGGCGCCGTCCGCCCGGTCCAGCAGACCGGAGCCTGCCGCGGCGGTGAACCCGGCCGCCAGCGCGGCGGCCGCCGCCCAGACGCGCAGGGTTCCTTTTCCCATCATACTGCGCATCGTCAGGGCGTTCCGGAGCCGCCCACCGTGCAGACATAATAGTCCTTCTCCGCGCCGGGAGGCGGCAATTCTGCGCTCACGCCCCTGCCCGCAATGCAGCTCTGATCCTTTGCCCGCAGCGTTCCGCCGGTGATCTCAGCCGCGTTGACGGCGAACTCCTTTCCGGGGCTGGGGCTGTCTGCCGACAGCGTGATAACGCCGCCGGAAATGGTGACATTCTTGGAGTCCTTGGTCTGATTGAAAATGCCGCCTGTCCAGCCCGTTATGCTGCCGCCGGTGACGCGCAGCGCACCGCCGCTCACGAGGACCGCGGTCCCCCGTTCACTCAGCACGCTGCCGCCGGAGATCTCCGCGCTCTTTTCCATCTTATCGTTCTGAAGCGCGACCGCGGTGCCGGAGCCGCTGACCACCGAGCCGCCCGCAATCTTCAGCGTGCCCGCGCCGTTGATCTGCACGCCGAAGTCGTTTTCGCTTCTGACCGTTCCGCCGTGGATGTTCACCGTGCCGCCGGAGGAATACGATGTGGTTATCGCCGTGCCGCCGCTGTTCCCATCGCCGCCGCGGGTATTGAGGATCGACCCGCTCTCCAGCGTCAGCGCGCCGCCGCTGACCTGAAGCGTGAACTCCCCATCCGTGGTCAATGCGCCGCCGCCAGCGCTGTCGCCGTCCTTGACGGTCAGTTCACCGCCCTTGGCCACCGTGAGCGCGACATTCCCCAGCTCCACGATCCTGCCGTTCAGGTCCAGCGTCACGCCGGGGACTGCCACCTGATGCTCCTCGGTCCGCCCGTTCCATGCCACGCTCTTGCCGCCCATCAGGGTGACGGCGGTGTTTACATACCATCCCGGCATGGAGGTAAGGGGGCCGAGATAGCGGACACGGCCGTCCGGCTCCTTCGCAATGGCGTACACGGTGTCCGTGCGTATGTCGGTATAGGTCCCGGTGGAGGTAAAGGCGGCCGTCAGCGCATTGCTGTCCGCAGAATCGGAGAATCGGCCGCCGTTTTCAAATCGGCCTGTATTAAACACGATGCTCTTCCCCCGGACGGTGATCGTGCCGGTATTGGTCAGCACGCCGGTATCGGTGACACGCAGCGTTCCGCTTCCGTCGTCATTGCCCAGCGCGACCGCTCCGTCATTGTACAGCTCCCCGGAGATCTCCAGCAGAGCGCTGTTCCCTCCGGCCACCGTGACCGTTCCCCGGTTGACCATCGTGCCGCCCTGATTGACGTGGAGGCTCATTTCGCTGGTGACGAGCACCTGTCCGTTCGTGTCGTTGGTGAAGCTGCCGTTCACATCCATCGTGCCGATGATGGAAAGCCCGCCGGCGTTGACCATCGTTCCCTCCACCGTGAGCGTTTTGCCTCCGCCGACGGTGAGCGTGCCGGACTGTATGGTCAGCGTCTGGTCCCCACCCACGTGATACGTCCCGGTATGCAGGTCGCTCCGGTCGCTCTTGCCCGCATTCGTCACATAGACACGGGTGACGCCGCTCTCGTTCAGCGCAGCCGTCAGCTCGGCGGCGGTGGGATCGTCCAATGTCCGGACCGTCTCCGTCACAGGCGGCTCCGGCGCGGGCGGCGTTACCGGCGTGTCGGAGCTTCCGCCGCTGTCTCTGTCGTCACTGTCCGCGTCGTCCCTGCTGTCCGGAAACACCTGATCCGCGCCGCTGCCGCCGCCAAGCTGATCCCGGAGCGCCCGCTCCGCGGCGTCGGCGGCGGCCTGCTCCTCGCGGAGCCGGTCCTCCGCGCCCCGGATGATCTCCTCCACAGAGAGGGGAGAGTTTTTCGCCACCTTCTCCTGAAGCGCCGGGTCCTTTGCCAGCTCCACCGCCACAAAGGCCGGAACGTCCTCCTCCCGCAGCTCCGCCACCGTCAGGCTGGTCTGCTGTCCGGGCCGGGACGCGCCGTTCACCGCCGCCGTGACCGTCTGCCCGCCGGTGATGACCGTCCGGCGCAGCTCGCCGGTGGACGGCTCCGCCGCGGTCACGGTCAGCGTCCCCTCCAGCAGGTGGACGCGGGAGAAGGAGCGGTCCACCACCTCCACCCAGCCCGCGGTGCCGCGGACGCCGGTGACCATGGTGGACGTGCGGATGTTCAGGCTCTCGTCCTCCTTCACTGGAGCGGTCACGTTGAAAAACAGCTTGCCGGACACGGCCTTCAGCTCCAGCTTCTTCCCGGACTTGGACACCTCGCCCCGGCTGGACGCGTCCAGCTTCACGGCCTTGGTGCTGTCCAGACTGACGTAGGCATAGCTGTCCGTCCCCGTCTCGAGGACGTAGCCGCTGTAAAGGCGCATTCCGTCGGTGGTAGACACCGTCCGCCCTGCGGCGGTGCTCACCGTCACAGTCCCCTCCGCCTTCTCCAGCCGCAGCGTGGCCGCCGCAGCCGTCTCCGCCGCCGCCGGAAGCATCAGGCTCCACACCAGCAGCAGCGCCATCCATAAGGACGCCGTTCTTCTCATGTCGTCTCCTCCCACGCCCTGCTCTTTTCAAACAGGGCCAGTATTTCTCCGTCCAGGCTTCCCTCCCGGACCATGCTCTGCAAAACGGAAAGCGCCTTTTCCACGGGCATCGGCGGCTTGTAGGGCCGGTCCCGTGCCGTGAGCGCGTCGAAAATGTCCAGAATGGTCAAAAGACGGACCTCCCACGGAAGCTCCGCCGCCGTCTTGTGGGCGGGATAGCCCGTTCCGTTGAGCAGCTCGTGATGGTCCGCGGCCCACTCCGGGACCTGCGCGTACTGCTTTGGAAACGCCACCTGCGCCAGAATGCGGGCGGTGGCGGTGACGTGGCCCTCCATCACAGCCCGCTCCCGGGCGGTCAGCGTCCCCCTGCGGACCGTCAGGCTCGTCCGCTCGTCCTCCGTCAGCCACGGGCGGATCTGCCCGTTTTCATCCGCATACGTCCGCGCCGCCAGCTCCTCCAGCGCGGCGATCTCCTCATCGGGCAGGAATCCGGCGGTGTTGTCCCGGCGGATGCGCTCCAGCGCCTCGGCCCGCCGGACCGCCCGCGCGGAGCGCTCCGGCCCGTCCAGCCGTCCCTCCAGAAGGGCGATGCGGTCCAGCAGCTCCATCTCCGTGAAGCGGCGCTCGATCCGCTCCAGCGCCGGGCCCAGCCGGTCGGCCTTGTCCATGACCTCCAGCGGGACGGTCAGCTTGCCCACGTCGTGGAGCCACACGCTGAGAAGAAATGCCCTGCGGCGGTCCGGATCGAACCGGCGGGGATCCCCCGTCCGGTCCAGCCAGTCCAGAAACCGGACGGCGTATTTCACCATGCTGCGGGTGTGGCTGGCGTTATAGGGCGTGCGCTGGTCGATGGCGGCGGACAGCGCCCCCACCAGCGAATCCAGCAGCGCGGCAATCTGCTCGGAATACTGCATATTCGTCAGACTGATGGCGGCCTGCGCCGCCAGCGCCGTGACCAGCGGCTCCATCCCCGGCGTGAAGCGGGCGGGCCGCCCGTCCGCCGTCAGGGCGTTGATGAGCTGCAAAACGCCGATCAGACCGCCCCGGTCATCGGTCAGCGGTGCCACCAGCACGGAGCGGGTGCGGTAGCCGGTCATGGCGTCGTACCGCCGCGCGCCGGAGAAATCGAAGGACCGGCTCTTATACACGTCCGGCACGTTGATGAGCCGGTTTTCCAGCACCGCCCGGGCGCACACGTGGGACGCGCTCAGCGGAACGGGCGGCAGCGTGATGGGTGCGTCGTGGCCCCCCTGCCGCACCCCGAGGGATCGGGTGACCATCCGGCAGAAGTGCAGTCCGTCCGGCCCCAGAAGGTACAGCGTGCCGCCGTCGCAGCGCGTCAGGTCCATGGCCGCGTCCAGAATGCGGGATAAAAGAGCCTCCCGGTCCCGCTCAGCGGACAGGGCGGCGCAGATCTCAAGGATCGTGCGCATCTGCTTTGCAGTCATAAAAAGATCTCCTCTCCCGCCCGGGCAAAGGCGCAGTCCGGGTGGATGGCGCGCAGCTCCCCGGCGGCATCGTCCAGAAGGCGGTCCGTATGGCCAGGGTCGTGATGGATCACGCGGGTCCGCGCCGCGCCGCACGCACGCCCCAGCCTGGCGGCGGCGGTCCATGTACTGTGGCCAAAGGCGGACCGCTCCGGCCACTCCGCGTCGGAATACTGCCCGTCGCACAGCAGCAGGTCGCAGCCTTGGGCAAACTCCGCCAGCGGCCCCGCTCCGGGGCCGTTCACCGTGCAGTCCGTGGCGAACACCACCCGCTTTCCGCCGCCGGTGAGCCGCAGCAGTGAAACGCCGCCGGGATGCGCGCCCTCTATCCGCTCCACCGTGACGCCGTCCAGCTCCAGCCGGGGCGGCAGATCGTAAAACGACGGCGGAGAGGGCAGTGCCTCCGGCCCGACGGGCCAGAGCGGCGGCGACAAAAGCGCGCGGACCTGTTCCGCCGCGCCCAGTCCGTTCCGCGCAGCGGCGTAGACCTCCAGCCGGAAGCCCGGCCGCAGCAGCAGCGGACACAGCGGCAGGCCCAGCAGATGGTCCGCATGGGGATGGGTCAGGATCAGGGGCAGGCGGTCCTCCCCCGCATCCAGAAAGGACGGGAGATCCAAAAGCCCCGTCCCCGCGTCCAGCACTACCGCCTGACCCGCCAGCCGGACCAGCACGCAGGTGGTGGCTCCGCCGTATTTCAAAAACGCCCCGCCGCTCACCGGGACGGAGCCTCTGACTCCCAGAACGGCAACAGACGGTCTTTGCTCCACCGCGCACCTCCCGTCCGGCGCGGCCCGCCGCGCCGATTTTTACATACTATAACATATTACCATATCTTACCTCCGGACCGCAAGGAATTTTATGCAAAATTCTACGCATTTACTCCTCTGGACAAACGGAGCGGCCCGCCGGAGCCATGTCCGGCGGGCCGCTCCCGCAATTGGTTCCCGCGCCGCGCAGGCGCGTTATTTCATCAGGGTGTACATGACCGCCTTGATGGTGTGCATCCGGTTCTCCGCCTCGTCAAAGACGATGGACTGGGGGGATTCAAACACCTCGTCGGTGACCTCCATGGCGTCCCGGCCGAACTTTTCACCCATCTCCTTACCGACCTTGGTCTTGTGGTCGTGATAGGCGGGCAGGCAGTGCATGAACCGGCACTGGGGGCCGGCGTTGTCCATCAGCGCCTTGGTGACTTGATAGGGGCCGAGGGCCTTGATCCGCTCCGCCCAGACCTCCACCGGCTCGCCCATGGAGACCCACACATCGGTGTAAAGCACGTCCGCGCCCTTGGTGGCGGTCATGGGGTCCTCCTCAAACTCCAGCACCGCGCCGGTCTCGGCGGCGATGGCCTGACACTGGGCGATCAGCGCCGCGTCCGGCATATACGCCTTGGGCGCGCAGGCCACGAAGTGCATTCCCATCTTGGCGCAGCCCACCATCAGGGAGTTGCCCATGTTGTACCGCGCGTCGCCCAGATACACCAGCTTCACGCCCTTGAGCTTTCCGAAATGCTCCTGAATGGTCAGGAAGTCCGCAAGGATCTGGGTGGGGTGGAACTCGTTGGTCAGGCCGTTAAACACCGGCACGCCGGCATACTTTGCCAGCTCCTCCACCAGTTCCTGACCGAAGCCGCGGTACTCGATGCCGTCAAACATCCGGCCCAGCACCCGGGCGGTGTCCGCGATGGATTCCTTCACGCCGATCTGGCTCCCGGTGGGGCCGAGATAGGTGCTGCCCATGCCCAGATCCTGCGCCGCCACCTCAAAGGCGCAGCGGGTCCGGGTGGAGGTCTTTTCAAAGATCAGGGCCACGTTCTTCCCCTCCAGATACCGGTGGGGGACGCCGGCCTTCTTCTTGGCCTTCAGGTCGGCGGCGGTGTCCAGAAATTCCTGGATCTCGGCGGGAGTAAAGTCCAGCAGCTTCAAAAAGTGGGTGTGTCCGTTCACGTCTCGTCTCTCCTTCTCTTACGACAGCGTCTTTTTCATGATGGCAAGGCCCGCGTCCATCTCCTCTTTCGTGATGACCAGCGGGGGCAGCAGACGCATGCCCGGTCCGGCGGTCAGCACCAGCAGTCCGGCGTCCGCCAGCGCGGCGGCCAGCTTGCCGTTTTCATAGCCCTCGGCCACCTCGATGCCGATCATCAGGCCGAGACCCCGGGTCTTTCCGAAGCAGGGCAGGTTCATGGCCTCGATCTGCTCGCGCAGATACGCGCCCTTTTTCTGGACCTCCTGCAGAAATTCGTCGGTCAGCACGTCCTGCACCACCAGCGCCGCCGCGCCGCAGACGGGGTTGGCGCCGAAGGTGGTGGCGTGGGTGCCGGGCGTGAGCACATTGCGGCACTTTTCATTGGCCATGATGCCGCTCATGGGCAGGCCGCCCGCGATGCCCTTTGCGAAAGAACACACGTCAGGCAGGATGCCGTACTGCTGGAAGGCGAACAGGCTGCCCGTGCGGCCCACGCCGGTCTGCACCTCGTCCACCAGCAGCAGCCAGTCCTTCTCCGCGCACAGCTTGGCCACCGCGGACACGTACTCCTGATCCAGCGGCAGAACGCCGCCCTCGCCCTGCACCAGCTCCATCATGACGGCGCAGGTGTCGTCCCCGGCGGTCTCCTTCAGAGAGTCCATGCTGTTGGCCTCGGCAAAGCGGAAGCCCTCCACAAACGGGAAGAAATAGTTGTGGAAGCGCTCCTGGCCGGTGGCGGTCAGGGTGGCCATGGTGCGGCCGTGGAACGAATTTTTCAGGGTGATGATGGTGGCGCGGCCCTTGCCGTACTTGTCAAAGCTGTACTTTCTGGCCAGTTTAATCATGCCCTCGTTGGCCTCGCCGCCGCCGCTGGCGAAAAACACGTTGCTCATGCCGGTGCGCTTGCAGAGCTTCTCCGCCAGACGGGCGCACGGCTCCGTGTAAAAGAGGTTGGAGGTGTGTCCAACCTTCTTCGCCTGCTGATACACCGCATCGGCCCACGCCTCGTTTCCGTACCCGAGGTCGCACACGCCGATGCCGCTGGTGAAGTCGATGTACTCCCGGCCCTCCGGGCTGTAGAGCTTTGCGCCCTTGCCGTGGTCAATAGCCACGTCGTTCCGTCCGTAGGTGTTCATCACGTACTGGTTGGTAAGGCTCTTGATCTCCTGAGAAGTCATGGCTCAATCCTCCTTTTTCAACATGGTGCCGATGCCGGCGTCCGACAAAAGCTCGATCAGAATGGAATGTGGAATGCGCCCGTCCAGAATGTGGACCCGCTCCACGCCGCCGGCAATGGCGGAGACGCAGCACTCCATCTTGGGGATCATGCCCCCGGAGATCACGCCGGTGGATACCAGCTCCGGCACCTCGTAGGTGTGGACCACATGGATGAGCGTATTTTCGTCATGGGGGTCCCGCAGCAGGCCCCGCACGTCGGTCAGCAGGATCAGCTTTTCCGCCTTCAGCGCCGCCGCCAGCTTGGCCGCGGCGGTGTCCGCGTTGATGTTGTAGGCAGTCTCCGCGTCCACGCCCTGCGCCACGGTGGAGACGATGGGGATATACCCATCGGACAGCGCGTCTACCACTGGCTGGGGGTTCACGTCGGTGATGTCGCCCACAAGGCCGTATTTCTCGTCCAGCAGCTTCGCCTGAAACAGGCCGCCGTCCAGTCCGCACAGGCCCACGGCGCTGCCGCCCAGCCGCTGGGCCAGCGCCACCAGATCCTTGTTCACCTTGCCGCACAGGATCTGCTGGACCACGTCCATGGTCTCCTCGTCGGTGTAGCGCAGGCCGTCCACGAATTTGGACTCCTTGCCCAGCTTTTTGAGCATCGCGCCGATCTCCGGGCCGCCGCCGTGGACCGCCACCACGCGGATGCCGACCAGATTCAAAAGGATGATGTCGCTCATGACGGCCTTTCGCAGCTCCTGCGAGATCATGGCGTTGCCGCCGTATTTCACCACGACGGTCTTTCCGGTGAATTTCTGAATATAGGGCAGGGCCTCGGCCAGCACCTTGGCCTGCTGTTCATGGGAAGACATGGGACCACTTCTTTCTTGATTTCAGTGTTGACTGGGTGGGCGGCGCGGACGCGCGGAGCGAGCTTTGCGGCGAGTCAGGTGCGGTAGTCCCCGTTGATCTTGATGTAATCGTAGGTGATGTCGCAGCCCCAGCAGGTGCAGGCGGCATCGCCCTCGCCCATATGGATTAGGATCTCCACGTCGTGCTCCGTCAGGATCTTCTTGGCCAGAGCCTCGTCAAAATTCAGTCCCCGGCCCTGACGGCACACCTCGACCTCTCCGGCGGCGCTGGCAAAGCGCACGTCCACCTTCTCCGGGTCGAACTCCGCGCCGGAATAGCCCATGGCGCACAGCACGCGGCCCCAGTTGGCGTCCGCGCCGAAGATGGCGGCCTTGGTCAGCGTGGAGGAGATGACGGACTTGGCCACCGTCTCGGCGGTCTTTTCGTCCGCTGCGCCCTCCACCGTGCAGGTCATCAGGTGCTTGGCCCCCTCGCCGTCGGAGGCCATCTTCTTCGCCAGCGTGACGGCCAGCGTCTTGAGGGCCTCTACGAACTCGCCGTAGGCCGCGTTCTTCTCCGTGATCGGCTCGTTGCCCGCAAGGCCGTTGGCCAGCACGCAGCAGGTGTCGTTGGTGGAGGTGTCGCCGTCCACGCTGATGCGGTTGAAGCTGACGTTGGCGGTCTCCACCAGCGCGGCCTTGATCATCTCGGCAGAGATGGCGCAGTCCGTGGTCAGGAAGCAGAGCATGGTGCCCATGTTGGGGTGGATCATGCCGCTGCCCTTGGCGATGCCGCCGAGGCGGACGGTCTTTCCGCCCACGGTGGTCTCCACCGCCGCTTCCTTTTTCACCGTGTCGGTGGTCATGATGGCCTGCGCCGCCGAATCGGACGCGGCGGCGCTGCTCTCCAGCAGGCTCACCAGCTCCGGCACCGCGTCCTCGATGACCTTCACGGGCAGTGTCTGGCCGATCACGCCGGTGGAGGACACCAGCACATTGCCCGCCGGAATGCCCAGCGCCTTCGCCACGGCGGCGCACTCCGCCTCGGCGTTCTCCTCGCCGTGGGGCGCACAGGCGTTGGCGTTTCCGCTGTTGGCGATGACGGCCCGGGCCGTCCCGTCCGCCAGATGGAGCTGATCGACATGGATGGGCGCAGCCTTCACCACGTTTTTGGTAAAGACCGCCGCCGCCGAGCAGTCCACATCGGACACGATCAGCGCCACGTCCTTTTTCTCCAGCTTGTGGGTCTTGACGCCCACGTGAAGGCCCGCGGCCTTGAAGCCCTGCGCGGCGCAGACGCCGCCGTCAATGAATTTCATCGTCTTCACTCCTTATTCCAGACCCGCGCCCTCGTCAAAGCCGAGGACCAGATTCATATTCTGCACCGCCGCGCCGGACGCGCCCTTGCCCAGATTGTCAAAGAGCGCCGTGACGGTGATCTGTCCGTCGTTTCCGGCCACCACCAGACGCAGCCGATTCGTCCCCGCCAGCGTGGAGGCAAACAGCACCGGCTCGTCCCCGCCGTAGGGCGCCACGGTGACGAAGCGCTGCCCGGCGTAATACTCCGCCAGCGCGTCCCGCAGCTCCTGACCCGTGACGGGCTTTGCCAGCAGCGCGCTCTGAAGCAGGATGGTGGTCGCCATGCCCTTGTAAAAGTCCTCCACCACCGGCACGAACACCGGCGGATGGGCCAGTCCGCAGACCTTGACCATCTCGGGCAGGTGCTTGTGCTTCTGCGTCAGGGCGTAGAGCCGTCCGGAGGCCAGCCGCCCGTCCCGCTCCGGCGCTTCATACTCCGCGATCATCTTCTTCCCGCCGCCGGAGTAGCCGGTGAGGGAGAAGCAGGTCAGCGGATAGTCCGCCGGCAGGATGCCCATGCGCACCAGCGGCGCGGTGGAGGAGATCAGGCCGGTGGCGTGGCAGCCGGGGTTGGCGATGCGCCTGCTGGCCTGAATGGCCGCCCGCTGCTCGCCGGAAAGTTCCGGGAAGCCGTAGGTCCAGCCCTCCGCCGTGCGGTGGGCGGTGGACGCGTCGATGATGCAGGTATCGGGGTTTTCCACCATGGCCGCGGCCTCCCGCGCGCCGTCGTCCGGCAGGCAGAGGAATGCCACGTCCGCGGCGTTCAGGAACTTTTTCCGCTCCGCGCTGTCGTGGCGCTTGTCCTCGTCGATGCGCAGAAGCTCGATGTCGCTCCGCTTTTCCAGACGCTCCCGGATCTGCAGGCCGGTGGTGCCGGACTGCCCGTCAATATAAACCTTCGGCTTCAAGGCCATCACTTCCTTAATTTCTGTTTGCGCGCCGCCGTGAACGCCCGGACGGTCTTGATTTGGCGGGTGGTCTCGCTGACGGCGGGTCCGCCGTAGCTTCCCCGCAGAGCCATGCAGTTTTCCAGCTTCAGCGCGTCGTACACGTCCTCGTCAAACAGCGGTGAGGCGCTGCGCAGCTCGTCCAGACTCAGCTCCTCCAGCGTTTTCCCCTTCTGCCCGCACAGGGCCACCAGATGGCCCACGGTGGTATACGCGTCCCGGAAGGGCATCCCCTTCTTGGTAAGATAATCGGCACAATCCGTGGCGTTGATAAATCCATGGCCCGCCGCGCGGCGCATATTTTCAGGGTGCACCGTCATGGTGCCGATCATGGCGGAGAACACCGGCAGGCACATCTCCACGGTGTCGATGGCGTCGAACACCGGCTCCTTGTCCTCCTGCATATCCTTATTGTACGCCAGCGGCAGGCCCTTCATGGCCGTCAGCAGGCCCATCAGGTCGCCGTACACCCGGCCCGTCTTTCCCCGAACCAGCTCCGCCACATCCGGGTTCTTCTTCTGGGGCATGATGCTCGAGCCGGTGGCGTAGGCGTCGTCCAGATCGATGAACTTGAACTCCCAGCTGCACCAGAGGATGACCTCCTCGGCAAAGCGGGACAGGTGCATCATCAAAATGGAGAGCGCGCTGAGAAGCTCCAGCGCATAGTCCCGGTCGGACACGCCGTCCAGCGAGTTGCCCATGGGCGCGTCGAAGCCCAGCTCCCGGGCCGTCTCCCACCGGTCGATGGGATAGGTGGTCCCGGCCAGCGCGCCGGAGCCAAGGGGGCACTCGTTGAGCCGCTTCCCGCAGTCCTCCAGCCGGGTCACGTCCCGGCTGAGCATGGCGGCGTAGGCCAGCAGATGGTGGGCGAAGGAGATGGGCTGCGCCCGCTGAAGGTGGGTGTAGCCGGGCATGACCGCCGTTTGATACTTTGCCGCCTGATTGGCCAGCACGTCCAGAAACTCCACGATCTGGCCCGTGATGACCGGGATCTCCCGCCGGACGTACATCCGGAAGTCCAGCGCCACCTGATCGTTGCGGCTGCGGGCGGTGTGGAGCCGCTTGCCCGCGTCGCCGATGCGGGCGGTGAGCAGCGCCTCCACATTCATGTGGATGTCCTCGTTGTCGGCGGTGAACTCCACCTTTCCGGCCTCCACATCCGCCAGAATGCCGGAAAGGCCCTCGCGGATGGCGGCGGCGTCGGCCTGGGGGATCACGCCGCAGTCCCCCAGCATCTTCGCGTGGGCCATGGAGCCGGTGATGTCCTCCTTGTAAAGCCGCTGATCGAACTGGATGGAGGCGTTGAAGTCGTTCACCAGCGCGTCGGTCTCCTTTGCGAACCGTCCGGACCAGAGTTTCATATCCTATTCTCCTTATAAATCACGAAATGCGAGACCGGCGGGAGCCAAGGCTCCCGCCCGATCTCGTGTTCTGAATCGGTCTGCGCCGCTCCGGATCAGAGCTTGTTCTGCTCCCGCAGCGCCTGCACCGTGTCGGGCAGGCCCCACAGGTTGATGAAGCCGGTGGCGTCGTTCTGGTTGTAGTCGCTCTCCTCGAACGTCACCAGATTCTCGGAATACAGGCTGCACGGAGAGGTGATGCCCGCGTTGATAATGTTGCCCTTGTAGAGCTTGAGCTTCACCTCGCCGGTGACGTGCTCCTGCGTCTTGTCGGCAAAGGCGCTCAGGGCCTCCCGCAGGGGGCTGAACCACTTGCCGTTGTAGATGAGGTCCGCGAAGTCCACCGCCAGCTTGCTCTTCATGTGGGCGGTGTCCTTATCCACGGTAATCATCTCCAGCGCGGCGTGGGCGTGGTAGAGGATGGTGCCGCCCGGAGTCTCATAGACGCCGCGGTCCTTCATGCCCACCAGCCGGTTCTCCACGATGTCCAGCAGGCCGATGCCGTTCTTACCGCCCAGCTCGTTGCACTTGCGCACGATGTCGCTGCCCTTCATCTTCACGCCGTCCACGCTGACCGGAACGCCCTTTTCAAAACCGATGGTCACATAGGTGGGAGCGTCGGGCGCGTCCACCGGGCTGACGCCCATCTCCAAAAAGCCGGGGGTTTCATACTTCGGCTCGTTGGCGGGATCCTCCAGATCCAGACCCTCGTGGCTCAGGTGCCACAGGTTCTTATCCTTGGAATAGTTGGTCTCGCGGCTGATCTTCAGGGGGACGTTGTGCGCCTCGGCATAGTCGATCTCCTCGTCGCGGCCCTTGATGTCCCACTCACGCCACGGGGCGATGATGGTCATATCCGGCGCAAAGCGTTTGATGGCCAGTTCGAAGCGGACCTGATCGTTGCCCTTGCCGGTGCAGCCGTGGCAGATGGCGTCGGCGTTCTCCTTCTTGGCGATCTCCACCAGACGCTTGCCGATGATGGGCCGGGCGAAGGCGGTGCCCAGCAGATACTGCTCATAGCTGGCGCCCATCTTCATGGACGGGAAGATCACCTCGTCCACCATCTCGTCGGTCAGATCCTCGATGTACAGCTTGGAGGCGCCGGTCTTCTTGGCCTTCTCCTCCAGACCCTCCAGCTCGCTGCCCTGGCCCACGTCGGCGGAAACGGCGATGATCTCCGGGTCGTTGTAGTTCTCCTTCAGCCACGGAATGATGATGGACGTATCCAGTCCACCGGAATAGGCCAGCACGATCTTCTTGATATCCTTCTTATCTTTCATAATGGAGCGCCTCCGTTTATTTGTTTTTGATGGTGTTATTATACGTCTGACGCGGATATTTATTCAAGTAGAAACCTGCACAAAAATTTTTCCTGCCTTTGGAGCTTTTTACATAGTTTGACTGATTATTCACCTTGATGTGAATATTCGCAGTCTGTATCCACTTGACCGCGGCTTTTTATGATGCGGCGGCCGGAACATACAAATATGCACGCGGCAATGAAATATTCATTGTCGCGTGCATACTTCGGTCCGATCCCGCGGCGGTCAGTCCAGCGCGGTCCACGCCGTTTCCAGCGCAACCTCCATCATCTCGTGGAAGGAATCCTGCCGTTCCTGGGGTGAGAGGGCCTCGCCGGTAAAAATGTGGTCGGAGATGGTCAGGATGGACAGCGCCTGCTTTCCGGCCCGCTGCGCGGTCCAGTAAAGGCCCGCCGTCTCCATCTCCAGCGCCAGAATGCCGAACTTGCGGTACATCTTCCCCGCCGCCGCGTTGTCGTTATAGAACTGGTCGGCGGTGAACACCTGCCCCACGTCCGCCCGGACGCCCAGCTTCTGCGCCGCATCCACCGCGCTGCGCAGCAGCGGCCAGCTCGCCGTGGGCGCCAGCAGGCCGGGGAAGCCGTACTGGTCGGCGAAGTGGGAGTTGGTGGACGCGCCCAGCGCGATCACCACGTCCCGAACGCGGACGTCCTCCCCCACGCCGCCGGCGGAGCCGATGCGGATGATGGAGTCCACATCATAGAAGTTGTACAGCTCATAAGTGTAAAGCCCGATGGAGGGAACGCCCATGCCGTGTCCCATGACGGAGATGCGCTTTCCTTTATACAGGCCGGTGTAGCCCAGCATCCCGCGCACAGTGTTGAAGCACTTCGGGTCCTCCAGATAATGTTCCGCCACGTATTTGGCGCGCAGCGGGTCGCCGGGCATCAGGACCGCCTTTGCGATCTCGCCGGGCTTAGCCTCGTTGCAGGCAGAGGGCGTCGCCATAATGATTCCTCCTTGTAATTTTGATGTCGAATATTACATATTGCAGAGATTTTCGCAGGGTTTCCCGGAGATTTACTTGAAAAGCGCCGCCAGCGATCTGGTATACGGCGGGCGGCAGACGCCCTTCTCCGTCACGATGCCGGAGATGAGCGTATGGTCCGTCACGTCGAAGGCGGGGTTGTAGCACTTGACCTCCGGCAGCGCCATTGGCTTTTCATACCACATGGTCTTGATCTCCTCCGGGTCCCGCAGCTCGATGGGGATGTGCTCCCCGTCCGGGCAGTCCATGTCGATGGTGGAGGTGGGGCCGAGAACGTAGACGGGAATGCCGTAATGGGCGGCGAGGATGGCCACGCCGGAGGTGCCGATCTTGTTGGCGGTGTCGCCGTTGGCGGCGATGCGGTCGCAGCCGACGAAGCAGGCCTGCACCCATCCGTTTTTCATCACGATGGAAGCCATGTTGTCGCAGATCAGCGTCACGTCCACGCCCGCCCGCTGCAGCTCATAGCTGGTCAGGCGCGCCCCCTGAAGCAGCGGGCGCGTCTCGTCGGAGAACACGCGGAACTTCATCCCCCGCTCCGTTCCCAGCAGGATGGGGCCGAGGGCCGTTCCGTACCGCGAGGTGGCAAGGGGCCCGGCATTACAGTGGGTCAGAATGCCGTCCCCGTCCTTCACCAGCGTCAGGCCGTACTCGCTGATGGCCCTGCACTTGGCGATGTCGTCCTCATGGATGGCCGCCGCCTTTTCATACAGCGCGTCGAGCATCTGGCCCCGGGTGCGGCCTGCGTTTTCCAGCGCCGTGCGCAGCATCTGGCGAATGGCCCAGTCCAGATTCACCGCCGTGGGTCGGGCGGAGCTGAGATATTTCCCGTATTCGCTGAGCTTTTTGAACAGGACCTGCTGATCCTCCGTGCGGATGGACTTTGCCAGCACGTACATACAGTAGCCCGCGCAGATTCCGATGGCGGGCGCGCCCCGGACCTTCAGCGTGCGGATCGCGTCGTACATCTCCTCCGCCGTCTGGAGCCGGATCTTCTTTTCCTCGTTGGGAAGCAGGGTCTGGTCAATGATGTAAAGGGCCTCCGCCTTGCGGTCGTAGCGGATGTTCTGCGCGTGGGTCACGCTCTGAATGTCAGCCATGGCTCTCTCCTCACACCCGCAGCAGGCGGCCCTTCCGCCGGGCGGCGGGAGCGGGGGCGGGCGCGGCGGCGTAGCCGAGGATGCAGGCGCCCACGCCCATCATTGTCTCCGGCAGGCCCCACGCCCGCAGGAGCGCGCGGCCCTCCGGCCGCTCAAAGGTCTCTTTCATTCGGTTGATCCAGCAGGAGGACACGCCCACAGACGCCGCGGCATTCATCAGGTTTCCCATGGCCAGCGCGCCGTCGCACCGGCCGTTTTCCTCGCCCGCGAGGGCCGTGTCCGTCAGCACCACCGCCGCCGCGGGCGCGCCGTAAAACGGATCGGCGTCCGGCTTGCCCATGATCTGGGCGTTCAGGCTGCGCAGCTGCGCCAGCGTTTCGGCGTCCTGCACCAGTACGATGGTCACGGACTGGCGGCCCATGGCGCTGGGCGCGTAAAGTCCGGCCTGAAGGATCTCGTCCAGCTTCTCCGGCTCCACCGGCCGGGGGAGATAGGTGCGGACGCTCCTGCGTCCCAGCAGCGTTTTCATCGTTTCGTTCATCGTCATCATCCTTTCCTGCGGCTGCGCCCGCGCCGGTCGGGGCGCGGGCGCATGAGCGGCCCGGTACGCCGGGTCAGCGGAGCTTGAACTTCTGGACCAGCGCCAGCAGCGTCTTGGCCTGATGGAGCAGGTCGTCGCTGGTGGCGGCGCTCTCCTCCGCCGTGGCGGAGTTGGTCTGCACCACGCAGGAGATCTGCTCGATGCCCTGATTGACCTGCTGGGCGGAGGCGGCCTCCTGCGCGGAGTTTCTGGAGATCTCGTCTCCCGCCTTGCCGACCGCTTCCACGCCCTCGACCACGCGCTCCAGCGACTTGGCGGTCTCGCCGGCGATGCCGGTGCCGCGCTGAACGGCGGCCAGCGCGTTTTCGATCAGAGCGGCAGTGTTCTTGGACGCCTCGGCAGACTTGCCGGCAAGGTTTCGCACCTCGTCCGCCACCACAGCGAAGCCCTTGCCCGCCGTGCCGGCCCGGGCGGCCTCCACGGCGGCGTTCAGCGCCAGAATGTTGGTCTGGAACGCAATGTCCTCAATGGTCTTGATGATGAGAGCGATCTGGTCCGAGGCCTTCTTGATGTCGTCCATCGCCTGAAGCATCTCGTCCATCTTCTGGCTGCTCTCCTCCGCCTCGTGGCCCACCTCGCGGATCTGCTGGGCAACGCTTTCGGCGCTCTCGGCGCTCTTGGAGATGTCCATGCTGATCTCGCTAATGGTGGCGGCCAGCTCCTCCACGGAGGAGGCCTGCTCGGTGGCGCCCTGACTGAGCGTCTGGGCGCCGGCGGAGAACTGGTCCGCGCTGTTGGACACCTGCTCCGTGGCGCCGAGGATGTCGCTGAAGGTCTCGTTCAGCGCGTTGAGGATGTTGTCCATGGAGCTGCGGATATCAATGAACTCGCCCCGGAAGTCCGCCTGCGGCGCGGTCTGGAGGTTGCCGTCGGAGATCTCGTGCAGGACGCGCTTAATGTCCAGAATGTAGGATTTCAAGGCCCCCACCGTCTCGTGGAACGCGGCGGTGAGCGTTCCGATCTCGTCCTTCCGGTCGGAGATCTTCACCTCGGTGTTCACATCGCCCTGAGAGAGGAGGGTCATCCGGTCCGTCACCTCGCGGATGGGCTTGACCACGCGGGTGGCGTACCGGCCCATCAGGACCGACCCGATGACCATGCTCACCGCGCCGCAGATCAGCAGCAGCACGATCACATAGATCAGCGTGCTGGTCATCTCATTGGTAGGAGCGCAGGCGCCCACGGACCAGCCGTCCGATCCGGGCACCGGGCGGAACGCGCAGATGCGGGCGGAGCCGTCGTAGCTGTATTGGTCCACGCCGGTCTCTCCGGCGGCCATGCGGCTGTATACCTGGGCGGTGTGGGCGTAAGCCTGATCGGTCTTGCCCATCTCGATGAAGTTCTGCCGCTCCTGCACCAGCGCGGGACGCTTGTTGGCGACCATCACGCCGGTGGAGTCGATCATGAAGACGTTGCCCGTCCGGCCGATGACGATATCCCGGATCTTATCGCTGAAATACTGCCCGTCCAGCGTCAGCACGATGCAGCCCGTCTGGGTGGGCGCGGCGGCGAAGAACCACGTCTCGCCGTCCTTGAGCGTCTGCGTGGTGGACAGGACCGTGCTGCCGGTCTGCATGGCCTGCGACACGCAGTCCAGCGCCATTAGCTCGCTGTCGGAAATAAACTCGCTGCTTTTGAGCACGCCGGTCCCAACGATCAGCGCGGAATTCTGGAAGCCGTAATCCGCCAGCGCGGACTTGACCTGAATGAAGCCGGACATCTGGCCGTCCACCTGCGCCGCGTCATAGACGAGAGCCATGGACTCGGCGTTGTTCTTCACGTTTTCGATCTCCGAGCCCAGCGCCGCCGCCGCCACCTGACTCATGGCCTCCATATCGCTGCGGACGTTCTTCTTGATGGCGTAAGCGCCGGAGAAAATGCCGGCGATCACCGTCATCGTCACGGAAAGGGACAGGATCAGGTACACCGTCCGCACCAGCTGCCCCCGCAGGGACGCGGGACGGCCCGTCTTTGCCGCGCCGCTCTTTTCGCGTCTGCTTTTTTTCTCGTTCTTCTGCTTTTTCTGCGCGGTCTGCGTCTTCTGCGCGGTCTGCTCCTCCGCCTCGGGATACTCGCTCGTCTTGCTCATAATCTCTCCTCCACCTCTCCGCTCCCGGTATGTAAGCGCGGGAGCAAATGTTATGTAATATGTGCACTGCGCATCCGCGCGGCCATTCCGCTCCGCGGTGCGCAGAAAATGCGCGCTCAAGGACCGCCCGGCGGCTCGTCCCGCTCCGCCGTCCGGCGGCGGTACTCCTCCCGGAACTCCTCCAGCTCCCGCTCGTCCCGGTCGTCCAGTCCGTGCAGGCCGCTCAGCCCCTCCATGTGATGCGTCAGCTCGTGGGAGAGAGTGGTCCAAAGCTCGTCCTCCCAGTCCTCACGCGTCCAGTCCTCCTTCTCCGCCAGCGCGGCGAAGGAGCCGTAATACAAATTGATGTACTTTCCAAGGCAGTCGTCGCAGAACTCGCCCATGATGTACAGCTCTCCCGGCGGGAACTCCGGGTCCTCCACCGCGTCGGGCAGCAGATTGACGCCGCCGTTCAGCCCCCGGAACAGCACCTGCGGAAATTCCTCCGCCAGCTCGTCCAGCAGCTCGCCGGTCTCGTCAAAGCTCAGCATCTCCATCGCCTGCCTCCTAGTCCGCCTGCTTCATGGACAGGGAGATGCGCTTTTTCTTCTCGTCCACCTCCAGCACCTTCACCTTTACCACGTCGCCCACCGAAACGGCCTCCGACGGGTGGCGGATGAAGCGGCTGCATACCTGCGAGATATGGACCAGCCCGTCCTGATGGACGCCGATGTCCACGAACACGCCAAAGTCGATCACGTTGCGCACCGTTCCGGTGAGGATCATGCCGGGGCGCAGGTCCCGGATGTCCAGAACGTCCGTCCGCAGGACGGGCTTTGGCAGCTCGTCCCGGGGATCGCGGCCCGGCTTCATCAGCTCCGCCGCCACGTCCCGCAGCGTGGGCACGCCCACGCCGCACTCGGCCGCCGCCCGCTCCTCGCCGAACGAGCGCAGCCGGTCCGGGAGCTGCGCCAGCGTCCCGGCCTTCACGTCCGCCAGCGTATAGCCCGTCAGCGCCAGCAGCTTTTCCGCCGCGGCGTAGCTCTCCGGGTGGACGGCGGTGTTGTCCAGCACGTTCCCGCTCTCCGGCACGCGCAGAAAGCCCGCGCACTGCTCAAATGCCTTCGGTCCCAGTTTCGGGACCTTGAGAAGCTGCCTGCGGGCGGTGAAGGGGCCGTTTTCCTCCCGGTATTTCACCACGTTTTTCGCCGTGGCGCCGTTCAGGCCGGAGACGTAGCCCAGCAGGGACGCCGACGCGGTGTTCACATCCACGCCCACGGCGTTCACGCAGTCCTCCACCACCGCGCCCAGCGCCTCGTCCAGCCGCTTCTGCGGGCAGTCGTGCTGATACTGGCCCACGCCGATGGATTTTGGGTCGATCTTCACCAGCTCCGCCAGCGGGTCCTGAAGCCGCCGGGCGATGGACACGGCGGAGCGCAGGTTCACGTCGTACTGCGGGAACTCCTCCGCCGCCAGCTTGGACGCGGAGTATACCGACGCGCCCGCCTCGGACACGATCATATAGCTCAGCCTCCGCCCCATGGCGGCCAGCTTGGCGATCAGCTCCACGGCCATCTGCTCCGTCTCCCGGCTGGCGGTGCCGTTGCCGATGGCGATATGCTCCACATTGTGGGCCGCGGCCATGCCCGCCAGCTTGGCGACGGCCTCCTTTTTCTGCCGTTCGCCGTAGGTGGGGTAGACCACGGCGGTGTCCAGCACCCGGCCGGTCCCGTCTACTACGGCCACCTTACAGCCGTTTCGGTATCCGGGGTCCAGCCCCATCGTGACCTTGCCCTTCACCGGCGGCTGCATCAGAAGCGGCTTGAGATTCAGGGCAAACTGCCCGATGGCGCCCTCGCTGGCGCGGTCGGTCAGAAACGTCCGCACCTCCCGCTCCAGCGACGGCAGCAGCAGGCGGTCATAGGCGTCCTCCGCCGCCGCCTTTACAAACTCCATCGCCGCGGAGCCGGGACGCACCACCGCCCGGCGCAGCACCGGCAGCGCCAGCTCCCGGTCCACCGTCACGCTCACGCTGAGAACGCCCTCCCGCTCGCCCCGGTTCACGGCCAGCACCTGATGGCCCTGCACCCGGCTCACGGGCTGCTCAAACTGATAGTACAAGCGGTAAACGGTGTCCTCCTCCACGGCGGCGCGGCTCACCAGCCGCCCCTGCCGCAGCATCAGCTCCCGCAGGCTGCCGCGGATGGCGGCGTCGTCGCTGATCCACTCGGCAATGATGTCGCCCGCGCCCGCCAGCGCGTCCTCCGGGGTGTCCACGCCCCGGTCCGGATCGACGAACTCCCGGGCGGCGTCTGCCGGGGCGGGGCAGTCCCGCTCCTGGTCAAAGAGAAGCCGCGCCAGCGGCTCCAGCCCCTTCTCCCGGGCGATAACGGCGCGGGTGCGCCGCTTCTGCTTATAGGGCCTGTAAAGGTCCTCCACCTCCGCCAGCGTCTTTGCCGCGTCGATGGCGGCGGCCAGCTCCTCCGTGAGCTTTCCCTGCCCGTCGATGGCGGCCTTCACCGTCTCCCGCCGGTCCTGCAAGCCCCGCAGGTATTGCAGCCGCTCGTCCAGCGTCCGCAGCGCGGTGTCGTCCATGGCGCCGTGCTGCTCCTTGCGGTAGCGGGCGATGAAGGGAATGGTGCAGCCCTCGTCGATCAGCCTCACCACGTTTTCCACATACTGCGGCTTCTGCCCAAGCTCCGCCGCAAGCTGTTGTATGATCGGGTCCATAGCGTCCGTCCTTTGGTCGTTATTTCTGATAGAGCTTTCCGCTGCCGAACTTCGGCTCGCAGCTCACATGAACGCCCAGCCGCTTGAAAAGCTGCTCGTCCACCGGGGAGAGGATCACGCTGAAGTGCGCCTCGCAGCCCCGCAGCTTGGGAAGCTGCTGCTGGGCCAGCTCCGCCAGCGGATTGGTCAGCGCCGAGATGGCCAGCGCCAGCAGCACCTCGTCCGTGTGGAGCCGGGGGTTCTTATGGCGCAGATACTCCGTTTTCAGGCGGCACACCGGCTCCAGCACCTGCGCGGAGATCAGCTCGAGCTGGTCCGCGATCCCGCCCACGGCCTTGAGCGCGTTGAGCAGCAGCGCCGACGCCGCGCCCAGCGCGGCGGAGGTCTTTCCGGTGACCACGCGGCCGTCCGGCAACTCCATGGCCCCGGCGGGCGCTCCGGTGGCCTCCGCCTTGGCAATAGCCGCGCCCACGGCGGGGCACAGCTCCGGCGTCACGTCCGCCTGATTCATCAAAAGCTCCAGCTTGCGCACCGTCTCGCTCCCGCCGCGGCCCCGGACGGCGTCCACCCGGGCGGCGTACAGCCGGCGCAGGATCTCCCGCCGGGACGC
The DNA here is from genome assembly GCA_934574045.1 of uncultured Oscillibacter sp. Lineage (GTDB taxonomy): Bacteria > Bacillota > Clostridia > Oscillospirales > Oscillospiraceae > Oscillibacter. The sequence continues at coordinate 77,192 of CAKTMK010000002.1, forward strand.
TTCGCAGCAGGCCGCGTCGTCCACGATGCAGCTGCCCGCCTGATTCACGCCCATGTCCGTGGGGGACCGGTAGGGCGACGCGCCCTGAATGCGGCGGAACATGGCGTCCAGCACCGGGAAGATCTCCACGTCCCGGTTGTAGTTCACCGCCGTTTTGCCGTAAGCCTCCAGATGGAACGGGTCGATCATGTTCACGTCGCTCAGGTCCGCCGTGGCCGCCTCATAGGCCAGATTCACCGGGTGCTTGAGCGGCAGGTTCCAGATGGGGAACGTCTCGAACTTGGCGTACCCCGCCCGGACGCCCCGCTTGTTCTCGTGATAGAGCTGGCTGAGGCAGGTGGCCATTTTCCCGCTGCCGGGGCCGGGGGCCGTCACCACCACCAGCGAGCGCTCCGTCTCGATGAAGTCGTTTCTGCCCAGCCCCTCGTCGCTGACGATGTGCTCCACGTCGGAGGGGTAGCCCGCGATGGGATAGTGCCGGTAGCACCGCACGCCCAGCTGCTCCAGCCGCGCCCGGAAGCTCTGGGCGGCGGGCTGGCCCTCCCACCGGGTGATGACCACGCTGCCCACGTAAAGCCCCAGCGCGCGGAAGCTGTCGATCAGCCGGAGGACGTCCTCGTCGTAGGGAATACCCAGATCGCCCCGCAGCTTGTTTTTCTCAATGTCGCCCGCGGCGATGGCGATCACGATCTCCACGTCCGCGGCGATCTGCTGGAGCATGCGCACCTTGCTGTCCGGCGCGAAGCCCGGCAGCACCCGCGCCGCGTGATAATCGTCGAACAGCTTGCCGCCAAACTCCAGATAGAGCTTGCCGCCGAACTCCGCGATCCTGCGGCGGATCTGCTCCGACTGGAGCGTGAGATACCGCTCGTTGTCAAATCCGATCTTTCCCATACCCGTGTGTCTCCTCCCGCGCTCTCCTATATACTTATTCTGTATTTTAGCACGAACCGCGCCGTTTGAAAAGCATTGGTTGCGAACTGCGCCGTTTTTATTGTGCTCCGCGGAGAATTGTCACCGCCCCTTGGGTGGAAACATCGTCTTTCCTAATGTCTGTTATTAAAAACCAGTGCTTTACTTATGCCCGTCCGGCCTGTATAATTGGTAAGGTTACGGACAGGCTGACAAATAGCCGTCCGCCGAAGGATCAATCACGAATTTTTACTGGGAGGTTTGCGCAATGGCTAACTGCGCGATCGTAGGCATCAACTGGGGCGACGAGGGCAAGGGCCGGATGGTGGATCTCATCACCGACCATTACGACGTGGTCATCCGCTATCAGGGCGGCGGCAACGCCGGACACACGGTGGTCAACGAGCTTGGCAAATTCGCTCTGCACCTGCTGCCCTCCGGTATTTTCCGTCCGGGCGTGGTGAACGTGCTGGGCAACGGCGTGGCTGTGGACTGCGAGAGCCTGTGGACCGAGATGGAGGACGTGCGGTCCAAGGGCGTCTCCATCACGCCGGAGAACCTGAAGATCAGCGACCGGGCGTCGCTGCTGCTGCCGTGGCACCGGCTGCTGGACGGACTGGAGGAGGCCCGCCTGAAGGACAAGAAGTACGGCTCCACCAAGCAGGGCATCGCCCCGTTCTACTCCGACAAGTTCCAGAAAAAGACCGTGCAGGCGGGCGAGCTGCTCTACCCCGAGCACCTGAAGTCTCATCTGGCGGATCTGCTGGAGTGGAAGAACCTGACCATTGAAAAGGTCTACAACGCCAAGCCCTATACCATGGACGAGCTGTGGGCGTGGATCTGCGGCTTCGGCGAGAAACTCCGCCCCTACGTGTGCGACACCGGGGCTTTCCTGCGTCAGGCCCAGCAGGACGGAAAGCGCTTCCTCTTTGAGGCCCAGCTCGGCTCCCTGCGGGATCTGGACTACGGCATCTATCCCTATACCACCTCCTCCAACGCCATCGCGGCTTACGCTCCCGTCGGCTCCGGCGCGCCGTGGGTGAAGATCGACGAGGTGGTGGGCGTTGTGAAGGCGTACTCCTCCTGCGTGGGCGAGGGGCCGTTCACCTGTGAGTGGTTCGGCGAGGACGCGGAAAAGCTCCGCGAGGCCGGAAACGAGTACGGCGCCAAGACCGGCCGGCCCCGCCGGGTCGGCCCCATCGATCTGGTGGCCACGCGGTACGGCGTGGAGGTCCAGGCGGCCACCTGCATCGCCCTGACCAAGCTGGACGTGCTGAGCTATCTGGACAAGATCCCCATCTGCGCCCACTACGAGCTGGACGGGAAGCAGACCGACGCGTTCCCCTTCCCCGCCGTCCTGCCGGATGCAAAGCCGGTGGTGGAATATGTGGACGGCTGGAAGTGCGACATCTCCGGCGCCCGGAAGTGGGAGGACCTGCCCGCCGCCGCCCAGCGGTACGTGGAGCTGGTGGAGCGCGCCATCGGCTGCCATATCGGCTATGTGTCCGTGGGTCCCGAGCGGGACTCCATCATCCTTCGATAACGCGCCGCGGGAGAGGAGCATCCTCTCCCGCGCGCTCCATATTTGAATGAAAAGAGGTCGACCTATGTCCAAAGACCGGTATGAATCCCCTCTGGCGTCCCGGTACGCCTCCGAATATATGCTGCGCCTGTTCTCGCCCGACGCCCGCTATCAGACGTGGCGGCGGCTGTGGGTGGAGCTGGCCCGGGCGGAGCACGAGCTGGGCCTGCCCATCACCGCCGGGCAGGTGGCGGAACTGGAGGCCCACGTGACCGATATCGACTACGAGTGCGCCGCCCAGCGGGAAAAAGAGGTCCGCCACGACGTGATGGCCCACGTGTACGCCTTTGGAAAGGCCGCGCCCTCCGCCGCGGGCATCATCCATCTGGGGGCCACCAGCTGCTATGTCACCGACAACGCGGACCTGATCCTCTACCGGGACGGCCTGCGCTATCTGCGGGGGGAGCTGTGCGCGGTGCTGCGCAATCTGGGCCGGTTCGCCCAGACCTACAAGGCCATGCCCACGCTGGGCTACACCCACTATCAGCCCGCCCAGCTCGTAACGGTGGGCAAGCGGGCCACCCTCTGGATGCAGGACCTGCTGACCGATCTGGAGGAGCTGGACTTCGTGACGGCGCACATGAAATTCCTCGGCTGCCGCGGCACCACCGGGACCGAAGCCAGCTTTCTGGATCTGTTCGAGGGGGACGGTGCCAAGGTGGACGAGATGAACCGGCGGCTGTGCGCCGCGTTCGGCTTTGAGGAGTGCTTCGCCGTGTGCGGCCAGACCTATCCCCGCAAGCAGGACAGCCGCATCCTCAACGTCCTCTCCTCCATCGCCCAGAGCTGCTACCGCTTTGCCAACGACCTGCGCCTTCTCCAGCACGACCGGCAGCTGGAGGAGCCGTTTGAAAAGAATCAGATCGGCTCGTCCGCCATGCCCTACAAGCGCAACCCCATGCGCGCCGAGCGCATCTGCTCGCTGGCCCGCTATCTGACGGCGGACGCCCAGAATGCGGCCATGACCGCCTCCGTCCAGTGGCTGGAGCGGACGCTGGACGACTCCGCCAACCGCCGCATCTCCCTGCCGGAGGGCTTCCTGTGCGCGGACGCGATCCTGCGCCTGATGCAGAACGTGACCGACGGGCTGCACGTCAACGAGAAGATCGTGGAGCGCACCGTTCGGGAGTACCTGCCCTTTATCTCCACGGAAAACCTGATGATGGAGGCCGTCAAGCGCGGCGGCGACCGCCAGCAGCTCCACGAGATCATCCGCGAAAACTCCATGGCCGCCACCGCCCGGATGAAGGAGGGCCTGCCCTGCGACCTGATGGAGCGGCTGGCCGCCGAGCCGGCCTTCCGCATGAGCGCGCAGGAGATCGAGGCCGTGCTGGACCCCAGACTCTACATCGGCCGCTGCCCGGAGCAGGTGGACGCCTTCCTCGCTCAGGCGGCTCCCGCCTATGCCGGCGCGTCGGACGAGACGGTGGAGATCGATCTGTAATTTTTTTCTCCGAAATTGCAGGAAGTGCGCCGCACGGCAATGTTTGTCCACCGTGCGGCGTACTTTTTTGTCGGTTATGACGTTCTGCTGAGAAAAAATGCAGAATAAAACCCACCATCTTCGTCTATTTTGACGTTGACATCCAGCCGCCCGGATGGTACACTTTCACCATCGATTCCAAAAGGGTCGTACCTCAAAAAGTGAAAACATCGGCAATGGCGTTGATGGAGAAAAGTACCGTGGAAGATCGGTCCAAGTGAGCAGGCGGCAGTGGGAAGCCTGTACAAGAGTCCGCGCGAAGAACACTCCGGAGCTGCGATCTGAACGCGGGGCCGTCCGCCAGTAGGAAAGACGAGTTGCGATCGTTATCTCGCACGGGCTTGTTGGAGCCTTGAAGGTGACTGTTTCAGAACAGTAAGTTAGGTGGCACCGCGGATAGCAGCTATTCGTCCTAAAATTTAGGATATAGCTGCGTTTTTATACCCTCTTTCCCTGAAAGAGGCCAAAAAATCCGGAGGTGCTTTTATTTATGTGTTCGATCATGGGTTTTTCCAGCAAAGCGCTGACCAAAGAGGAGCTGCGCGTCTACTTTGACCGCACCCTCTCCCGCGGCCCCGACATGAGCCGCGTCATCGAGACCAAGTCCGGCTATCTCTGCTTCCACCGTCTGGCCATCATGGGTCTGGACGAGAGCGGGATGCAGCCCTTTGAGCTGGAGGGGGATTACGCCGTGTGCAACGGCGAGATCTTTGGCTTCCGCCCCATCAAGCGCCGTCTGAGCGAGCATTACACCTTTAAGAGCGGCAGCGACTGCGAGATCATCCTCCCCATGTTCCACGAGTACGGGCTGTCCATGTTCTCCCGGCTGGACGCGGAGTTCGCCATGATTATCTACGATTCCATGACTGACTCCCTCATCGCCGCCCGGGACCCCATCGGCATCCGCCCCCTGTTCTACGGCTACGATTCCACCGGCGCCATCGTCTTTGCCAGCGAGGCCAAGAACCTCGTGGGCCTGTGCGCCGAGGTCTGCCCGTTCCCTCCGGGCTGCTATTATGCCTACGGAAAGTTCATCCGCTACGCCAGCCTCACGGACGTGAAGTCCTATACCCGCGACGATCTGGACACCACCTGCCGCAACATCCGCAACAAGCTGATCGCCGCCGTGGACAAGCGGCTGGACGCGGACGCGCCGCTGGGCTTCCTGCTCTCCGGCGGGCTGGACTCCTCTCTGGTGTGCGCCATCTCCTCCATCGTGCTGGGCAAAAAGATCCGCACCTTTGCCATCGGCATGGATAAGGACGCCATCGACCTGAAATACGCCCGGGAGGTAGCTGACTTCATCGGCGCGGACCACACCGAGGTCTACATGACCCGGGAGGACGTGATCCGGGCGCTGCCGGAGGTCATCTCCATTCTGGGCACATGGGACATCACCACCATCCGCGCCAGCATCGGCATGTACCTGTGCTGCAAGGCCATCCACCAGCAGACGGACATCCGCGTGCTGCTCACCGGCGAGATCAGCGACGAGCTGTTCGGCTATAAATACACGGACTTCGCCCCCTCCGCCGCGGCGTTCCAGCAGGAGTCGAAAAAGCGGGTGGACGAACTCTATATGTACGACGTGCTGCGGGCCGACCGCTGCATCGCCGCCAACTCTCTGGAGGCCCGGGTCCCCTTCGGCGATCTGGATTTTGTAAAGTATGTCATGGGCATCGACCCGGCCATGAAGCTCAACACCTACGACATGGGCAAGTATCTCCTGCGCCACGCCTTTGAAAACGACCACCTCCTGCCCGACGACATCCTCTGGCGGCAGAAGGCCGCCTTCTCCGACGCCGTGGGCCACTCCATGGTGGACGATCTGAAGGCCTACGCCGAGACGGTCTATACCGACGAGGAGTACGAGCAGAAGCGCCGCAAGTACGATTACTGCATGCCCTTCACCAAGGAGAGCCTGCTGTACCGGGAGCTGTTCGAGCAGTATTACCCCGGTCAGGCGAAGATGATCAAGGACTTCTGGATGCCCAACAAGTCCTGGGCGGGCTGCGACGTGAACGACCCCTCCGCCCGCGTCCTCGCCAACTACGGAGCCAGCGGAAAGTGACCGAAGCGGTTTCCACATTTATATAGTGTATAAGTCCAACACACAGAAAACAGGAGGATGATTGATATGACCACTACCCCGACCACCATGCCCGAGCTGTTCGGAAGCCTTGTTTTCACGGAGGAGACCATGCAGCAGCGCCTCTCCCCCGCCTCCTACGCCGCATGGAAGAAGTGCATCACCGACGGCACCTCGCTGGACATCTCCATCGCCAACGAGATCGCCGAGGCCATGAAGCAGTGGGCCGTGGAGCACGGCGCGACCCACTTCACCCACTGGTTCCAGCCCATGACCGGCGTCACCGCCGAGAAGCACGACAGCTTCATCTCCCCCATCGGCGGCGGCAAGATCGTGATGGAATTCTCCGGCAAGGAGCTGGTCCGGGGCGAGCCGGACGCGTCCTCCTTCCCCTCTGGCGGCCTGCGCGCCACCTTCGAGGCCCGCGGCTATACCGCGTGGGACCCCACCTCTTTCGCCTTCATCAAGGACGGCAGCCTGTGCATCCCCACCATCTTCTGCTCCTACTCCGGCGAGGCGCTGGATAAAAAGACCCCCCTGCTGCGCTCCATGGACGAGGTGAGCCGTCAGGCCGTGCGCATCCTGCGCCTGTTCGGCGACACGGAGACCAAGCGCGTCACCGCGCAGGTCGGCCCGGAGCAGGAGTATTTCCTGATCGACAAGAAGGGCTACGCCCAGCGCGAGGATCTGCGGATGTGCGGCCGGACTCTGTTCGGCGCCAAGCCGCCCAAGGGTCAGGAGCTGGAGGATCACTACTTCGGCGCCATCCGTCCCCGGGTCGCGGCCTATATGAAGGATCTGGACGAGGAGCTGTGGAAGGTCGGCGTCCTCTCCAAGACCAAGCACAACGAGGTGGCCCCCTGCCAGCACGAGATGGCCCCCATCTTCTCCGACGCCAACAGCGCCTGCGACCACAACCAGCTGGCCATGGAGCTGATGAAAAAGGTGGCCGACCGGCACGGTCTGGTCTGCCTGCTGCATGAAAAGCCCTTTGCCGGCGTCAACGGCTCCGGCAAGCACGACAACTGGTCTCTGGGCACCGACACGGGCAAGAACCTGCTCAAGCCCGGCTCCACGCCCAGCCAGAACGCCCAGTTCCTGCTGTTCCTCGCCGCGTTCGTCAAGGGTGTGGACGAGTATCAGGACTTCCTGCGGGCCACCGTCGCTTTCGCCGGCAACGATCACCGTCTGGGCGCGCAGGAGGCGCCGCCCGCCGTGCTGTCCATCTTCCTGGGCGACGAGCTGACCGCCGTGGTGGAGTCCATTATCAACGGCACCAAGTATACCGACGCCGGAAAGCGCACGCTGGAGGTGGGCGTGGACGTTCTGCCCGCCATCCGTCAGGACAACACCGACCGCAACCGCACCTCTCCCATGGCGTTCACCGGCAACAAGTTCGAGTTCCGTATGCTGGGCTCCTCCCAGTCCATCTCCGGCCCCAACATCGCCCTGAACACCATGATGGCCGAGGAGCTGGAGCAGTTCGCCGATCAGCTGGAGAAAGCCAAGGACTTCCAGGCCGAGCTGCAGGAGCTGATCCGCAAGGTGTTCACCGAGCATCAGCGCATCATCTTCAACGGCAACGGCTATGACGACGCGTGGATCAAGGAGGCCGAAAAGCGCGGCCTTGCCAACCTGACTTCCACCGCGGACGCGCTGCCCGCGTACACCGCCAAGAAGAACATGGATCTGTTCATCAAGCACGGGATCTACACCAAGGAGGAGATCGAGGCCCGCGCCGAGATCCATGTGGAGAACTACGTCACCACCATCGGCATCGAGGCCAGCACCATGTCCGACATGATCCGCCACCAGATCCTGCCCGCCGTGTCCCGCTACGCCAGTGACCTGAGCGAGCGCGCGTGGAAGAAGGAGCAAACCGGCGTCTCCGCGAAGTATGAGCGGACCGTCGCCAAGCAGATCGGTGAGCTGACCGACAAGCTGCTCGACGCCGCGGAGAAGCTGGAGAGCGACCTGAAGGCTGTCCCCTCCGACTCTGTAAAGGCCATGGACTACACCCACAAGACCATTCTCAGCGACATGGCCGCCGCCCGTGCCGACGCCGACGAGCTGGAAACGCTCACCGACCGCGCCTACTGGCCGTTCCCCGTTTACAGCGACCTGCTGTTCTACATCTGAGAAGCGTTCAAGAGGGCCGCGCGCCGCAGGGCGCGCGGCCCTCTTTCGCTCCCGTCTCCCGCGCTGGGAGCACGCCGCAAGCAAAAATTTTCAAAAAATCAAAAAAAGCACTTGCATATTTCAAATAAGTGTGCTATTCTAAGTAAGCTGATTTACAGCACTGCATCCGGGTGTAGCGCAGTTGGTAGCGCACTTGACTGGGGGTCAAGGGGTCGTGAGTTCAAGTCTCGCCACTCGGACCAAGTCGGAGCAAGCTATGTATCGCTTGCTCCGACTTATTTTATAAGTCAGAGCGCGCTCACGCCGCCGCTCCTCCTTTCCAAATCGAACCCGCTGCGCTGGGCTTCGATTTGGTATGGCCTAACTTGGTAGTCTGAGATCCTATAATCGCACTCCGACCAGCTAATGGCAGATCCGAACTGCGTAATGTAGTTCGGATCTATGGTTTTATTGAGAATATTTTTTGACAAACGGCGCAGGCGGGAACGATCCGCCTGCGCCGTTTTCTGCTTACCAGCCAGTTCCTCCAATATCAACGTGCCAGCCATCTGCGGACAGCGTGACATACCCTACGCGGCTGTACTCCAGCGCGCCTGCCGGTACATCCGCATCATTTCCAGAATACTCCACAGTGTTTCCCGCCATGGAATTCTGATAGGCACGCTCATTTTCCGGTACGAAAATCGTATTCGCATAAATGGCCCAGGTGTTCTCGCCGATCGTGCCCTCCTCCCGGAAATGCTCCGTCTGATCTTTTGCGGGCGTCACATTGCATTTCACGAAAGAAAAACAAAATTCGCTGCCTTTGGATACCTTCAGATGGACCTCCTGCTGCTGCCGATACCTGGCCTGCGCCGCCGCCAAATAATCCTGTCCTTCATCGGCGATCGCGGTTTTGGGGTCGGTATCGCAGCCTCCGCCAAGCGCTTCGTATTCCACCGTATCGTAAAAGGAGCGAAGCGCCATGGCCGCACTCCAATCGGAATCATAGGCGTACTCCTCGGCGCCGGTAAAATAGTATTCTCCATCCCCGTACGTTAAAACGGCATAGTTTGAATCGTCCTGCACCGTGAGGGACCACCGCTCCCCGCCCCTGTCTCCCGAAAGGGACAGCCCATCCGTCTTACCTTCAGAAAAAGCCGCGGAGCAATCCTCTTTTGCGATCCCACGCCAATGAAATCCTTCGCTCGTGGGCATCCGCATGGCCCAATATGTATCCAGCGTGCTCGGATAGCTCTGCCGGACGCCCCCTTGTTCAAGGGTGATCGTAACATCCGTCCCCTCAGAAAGCGTTTCAAAAATACCGTCAAGAAGCGTTATGCCGTCCGTCCCGCTTACGCCCTCTGCACTGTTGGGAGTAAATTCCCCTTGTTCGCTCCGGTTCGGCGCCGGTGCCTGTGTTTGCGCGCTGCATCCCGCTAACGTCAAAGCAAGCGTAAGTGCAGCAAAGAAAGCCGTACTATTTTTCATGGTCGGTCCCTCCTTACTTCATGTTTATTATATAGGCGAAAAAATCCAAAAAAAGTTCCGTATTTCATGGTACTGTCTGCATATTTCATGCAGGGGCGGGAGCATCCGCAGAATGCTCCCGCCCCTGTCATGCCGTTTTCTCCTGTATGGAACGACGTTTCTTCTTTCTCCCTTGCATCGGAACGCCTTGATCGCAAAGCTTCCCACACCGTAACGCCGGGACCGTCCCTATCACGGCGCCTGCTCGGCAGCTCCGGCGGCCCACGGTCCGCCGACCGCAGACCCCCGCCGCGCGGCGCTTCCGTCATGCCCGCTTTTTGTAGCCGCAGTCGCAGTACGGCCCGCCGGAGGCCAGCGTATACTGCCGGACGAATACGGACGCGCCGCCCGCCTCGCTCATGGTGTAGTCCAGCCGGCACAGGGCGGGAGTCAGATCGTACAGGCCCAGCTTCTTCATCAGCGCGCAGATGCCGCAGCGCGTGAACCGGGCCTCGTATCCGCTGCCGTCCGGGTAAGGATACAGCTCCATGTTCCACGAATAGGGGTTCCGGTCCGCCGCGTTCAGCCGGGCGGAGGCTTCCATGGCGGCCATGTCCCCGGGCGTGAACTTGGCCCGGCCACTCCGGCTTTCCTTTCTTGACTTTTTCACGGCAAAGCTTTAAAATAACAAATAACAAGTTATCGGTAAATCCCATAGCCAAGCGCCGTGGTTTTCAGCAGCTCTGAACACTTTCGACAGGGCAGGCGGGATCTCCCGGTATGCCAAAAGCTTCCCAACCTGCGGTCTCTGTCAAGTCGGGAAGCTTTCTGCTGTGCGAAAAACATGACCGCCGGACCTAAAACGGTGCGGGGATGAGATGGGAGACGTTATGGAGCATCGTAAAAACACCAAGAGCTTTGCCAGCCGCTGGGGCTTTATTCTGGCGTCCGTGGGATCGGCTGTGGGCATGGCCAATGTCTGGGGCTTTCCCAACAAAATGGGCAGCAATGGCGGCGGGGCCTTTTTGCTGATCTATCTGCTGTTCATCTTTATTTTCAGCTATGTGGGGCTGCCGGCGGAGTTCGCCATGGGCCGCCGGGCAGCCACCGGCACTTTGGGCGCTTATGAAAACGCCTGGGCCACCCGGGGAAAGTCCGCCGGAAGGGCTGGCGGACTGCTGGGCTGGCTGCCTCTGGCAGGGTCCTTGTGCATCGCCATCGGCTACGCCGTCATCGTGACCTATATTCTCAAGGCGCTGGCGGATTCCCTGGCGGGCATCCTGATGTCCACGGACACCGCCGCCTGGTTCGGTGCCTTTTCCTCCACGCCTTACGCGGTAGTGCCCTACCACATCATCGTGGTAGTGGGCACGTTGCTGACGCTGTTTCTGGGCGCCCACAGCATCGAAAAGACCAACAAGGTCATGATGCCCCTGTTTTTCCTGATCTTCCTGGTGCTGGCGGTGCGGGTGGCGTTGCTGCCCGGCGCGGCAGAGGGCTACAAATTCATGTTCACCCCCCGGTGGGAGGCGCTGAAGGACCCCATGATCTGGATCTGGGCCATGGGCCAGGCTTTCTTCTCCCTGTCTGTCACCGGCAGCGGCATGATCGTTTACGGTGCCTACCTCTCCAAGGAGGAGGACGTGGTGGGCGTGGCCCGGCACACCGCGATTTTTGACACCATCGCCGCCGTGGTGGCCGCTCTGGTCATCATTCCCGCCTGCTTCTCCTATGGGCTGGATGTGGGAGCCGGCCCCAGCCTGCTGTTCGTGACCCTGCCCACCATCTTGCAGGACATTCCCATGGGCCAGCTCTTCGCCGTCATTTTATACGTGGCCATGATCTTCGCGGGAGTCAGCTCTCTCCAGAATATGTTCGAGGCCGTAGCAGAATCCCTGATGCACAGGTTCCCCAAGCTGAGCCGCTGGGCCGTGCTGGTGATCTTGTGCGTGCTGTGCCTAGGCTTTGGCCTGGGGATGGAGCCCATCTCCAAGTGGGGGCCCTGGATGGACCTGGTGTCCATCTACATCATTCCCATCGGCGCGACTCTGGGTGCTGTCTCCTGGTTCTATGTGATGAAAAAGGACGCGCTCATCTCCGCCGTCAACACCGGCAGCGGAAAGGTGCGGGGCGGCCTTTGGTACGGTGTGGGTCGCTATGTATATGTCCCTCTGGCGGTGATCCTCTGCTGTGTGGCATTGTTCATGCACGTGGCTTTCTAACAAAAGGACAGCGGTCATACCGCTGTCCTTTGTTTTCAGCCACGGTGCAAAATGGCGTTCAGGTCCTGCCGAGGATCGGTGATGGGCTGAAGCCCATAGGCGTCCACCAGCGTTTTCACCACCGTTTCCGACAGAAAGGCCGGCAGCGTGGGACCCAGGTAGATGTTCTTTACCCCCAGGGCCAGCAGAGACAGCAGGATGCACACCGCCTTCTGCTCATACCAGGACAGCACCAGTGTCAGCGGCAGGTCATTGACAGTACAGCCGAATGCCTCCGCCAGGGCCAGGGCGATGCGCACGGCGCTGTAGGCGTCGTTGCACTGGCCCACGTCCAGAATACGGGGGATGCCGCCAATCTCTCCCAGATCCAGATCGTTGAAGCGATACTTGCCGCAGGCCAGGGTCAGTACCAGAGAATCCATAGGCGTGGCCTTGACGAATTCCGTGTAGTAATTCCGGCCGGGATGGGCGCCGTCGCAGCCGCCCGCCAGCATACAGCTTCGGCGGGAACGGTACAATTTCTTATCTGCCATTTTCTGTTCTCCTTTTCGATCCGTTTCCGGCCCGCTCAGGCCGGACAGCCGTCCGCCCGGGCCAGCGGCAGCCCGCAGCGCTCCGTCCGCTCCATCCAGCGGGCCGCCGCGTCCAGCGCCTCCGGGCGCACGCAGTCTCCGCCGCGGAGCAGCAGCTCCAGCGCGCCGTCCTCCTCGGCGGTGCGCTCCCGCTTGCCGGCCAGCGCGGCCCCGGCGGTCTGCACCAGCGTGTCCAGCATCCGGCGGTACACGCCCCGCAGCTTTTCCGGCTGAAGCCCGCCCTGCACCGTAAAGACCGGGACGGCGGGCGGAACGCCGTTGCGCCGGCGCACCAGCTCCGTCTGGGAACCGGTGGGTCCCATGCCCACGGCGCACACCGCCCGGACCCAGTACCGTCCGGCGGCGGTCCGGTAGCCGTTGATCCCGCCGCAGAGCAGCCAGCCCAGATACACGATCTCCGCTCCCGGCGGAAGCGCCCGCTCCGCCTCCGTCAGCGGCCAGACCGGCAGGCCCGTTCTCCGGCCCAGCAGCCGCGCGTACCGCTCGGTGCTTCCGGTGTGGGAGGTATATACGATGGCGTCCATTCCGCTCTGTCCTTTCCCCGCCGGCCGCAGCCGCCGGCAGTCCCATGATAGCCTGACGGGATTATTCTACCTGATGGACGGCCCGGAGAATAGGCGGGTTTTGCAGGAGAATGTGTCCGTTTTATAGGCGCGCCGCCGGTCAGCGGCCGCCCTCCAGAAAGTCCCGGCGGAACTGGGAGGGCGTGACGCCCTCGGCCCGCTTGAACACCTTGGAAAACACGCGGTAATCGCCGTAGCCCGCCTGAGCGGAGACCTCCGCGATGGGCAGCGGAGAGGATATCAGCAGCTTTTTCGCCCGCTCTATGCGGATGTTGGTCAGATACGCCAGAAAATTCACGCCGATCTCATTTTTGAAGAGCTGGCTGATGTACTGGGCGCTGAGATGAAATTCCTCCGCCAGAACGCTCAGGCTGATTTCCTCGGACAGGTGCTCCTGAAGATAGCGGGTCAGGCCGGTGATGGGCCGCTCCCCCTGCGGGTCCGGCTCCCGGTCCGTCCGGCGCTGGAACAGGGAGATCTTCAGCCGGTCGATGCAGGAGCCGAACTCCTCATAATTCACCGGCTTGAGGATATAGTCCGTGATCTGAAGGCGGAGGGCCTCCCGGCAGTAGGAAAAGCTGTCGTAGCCGGAGACGATCACAAACGCCGTCTCCGGGTGCTTGATGCGGGTCAGCTCAATGACCTTCAGCCCGTTTATGATGGGGATGTTGATGTCCATAATGACGATGTCCGGCCGCAGCAGGTCGATCTGGGCCAGCGCCTCCATACCGTCCGCCGCCTCGCCGGACACCTCGCAGCCGTGGCCCGCCCAGTCGAACAGACGCTTGAAGCCCTCCCGGATCATGATCTCGTCGTCGACGAGCAGGACGTGCAGCTTTTCCATTCCTTCTCCTCTCCCAGCGGCAGCAGGATGCGCGCCGTCACGCCGCCGGTCTCGTTTTCTTCATAGCTCAGGCCGTATTCCTTCCCGCAGAGCAGCTTGATCCGCTTCTGCACGTTCAGGATGCCGATGCTGCTGCCGGTGAGCTTCTGCGGGCTACGAGCGTAGCGGGCCAGCAGCTCGTCGATCTCCGCCTTTTTGCCGGGGGCAAAGCCGCCGCCGTCGTCCCGGACGGAAAGCTCCAGCCGCCCCTGCGCCGTCCGCCGGGCGCAGACGCGGACCTCGCCCCGGTAGCCCCGGTCCCGCAGGCCGTGGAGCAAACTGTTTTCCACGATGGGCTGCAAGATGAAATTGGGAACGTTTACGCTGCCCAGCTCCGGGTCCACGTCGTATTCGCAGCGGAGCTGGGGATAGCGGCAGCGCATCAGCTCCGTATACGCCTCCGCCAGCTCCAGCTCGTCATCCAGCGTCACCATGGTCCGGTCCGTTTTCACGCTCAGGCGGAAGAAATCCGCCAGCCGCAGCAGGAGGGACGCGGCCTCCCGGTCCCCGTTCAGCTCGGCCTGAATGCGGATGGTGTCCAATGTGTTATAGAGAAAATGGGGGTTGATCTGGCTCTTGAGATACAGCATGGAGAGCTTCTGCTCCGTCAGCTCCGCCCGGAGGATCTCCGGGTCCTCCAGCGTCAGATAAAACGCCAGCGTCATAAGCGTGATGCCCATGCCGCTGATGAGCCACGTGCGGTGAAGTCCCTGAAGCACGCAGACGATCAGCTCGATGCACAGCGCCGCGCCGATGGCCCGCCGCTCCCGCTGGGCGAGCTGGCGCCAGTTGGCCGCCAGCAGCCACGCGCACAGCAGCAGGTAAAACGCCGTGCTGGCATAGCAGACGTTGGCCTGAAGCCCGTCGGCATAGTTGCCCTGCGGCGTCACGGCGTACTGCACCGGCAGCGCCATCGCCGCCAGCTCCGCTGCCGCCAGAAAAACGCAGGCCGCCAGGTCCAGCCGCCGGGACTTGCCCGTCTCCTCCTCCACCAGAATGGCGATATACCGGTAAAAAAGGCAGATCACCACCACCATGCTCCCCACAAAAAGCCGGTGGAGCAAATCGTTGACGGGCCGGGGCACCTCGGTCAGGTGGTGGACGGTATACAGCGTGGCCGCGTCCAGAGCCAGATGCACCAGCGCCGCCGCCAGCAGCGCGGAAAAGGTCCGGTGCAGCAGCGTGGGCCGCCGTTCGCCGGAAAAATATCTCCCCGCCACAAAGGCAAGGATCAGAAGCAGCGCGATCTCCATCCGCATCACGGCGCTCCCCCTCCCTTCCCGTCTATCTTACCGCAAAGCACCGCCGGTGGAAAGAGCGGGAATGGAGACAAATGTGTCAATTTTTCAGGTCTGCGGCTCCTCCGGGGCGTAAAACAGGCCGTCCGGGGCAAAAAAGGCGGCAAAACGGGCGGTTTTCCTTTACAAACCGGAAAGTCTCCTGTATAATGTTTTGGCTGATGAATTACGTAGATTGGAGAATATGCCATGGCTTTGATCGAATACGACGAATATAAGCAGAAGCTGACCGCGCTGGGGCCGGAGCTTGACAAGCTGTCCGCCGCGCTGGATATCGACACGGCCAAGCGGGAGGCCGCCAGTCTGGAGGCCCAGACCAGCGAGCCGGATTTCTGGAGCGACCTGACCCGCTCACAGCAGGTGCAGCAGAAGCTCAAGCGCCTTCAGAACAAAATTGGGCGGCAGGAAAAGCTGCTCTCCGACTGGGAGGATCTCAAGACCCTGTGCGAAATGGGACAGGAGGAGGAGGACGCCTCCCTGCTCGACGAGCTGAAGTCCGGCTATGAAAAGCTGGAAAACGAGATCAGCGAGCAGCGGATGTCCACCCTGCTCTCCGGCGAGTACGACGCCAACAACGCCATCCTCTCCTTCCACGCCGGCGCGGGCGGGACCGAGGCCCAGGACTGGACCCAGATGCTCTACCGGATGTACACCCGCTGGGCCGAGCGGCACGACTTCAAGTATCAGGTGCTGGACTATGAGGACGGCGAGGAGGCGGGCATCAAGTCCGCCGCCATCTCCATCGAGGGCGAGAATGCCTACGGCCTGCTCAAGAGCGAAAACGGCGTACACCGGCTGGTGCGCGTGTCGCCCTTTGACGCCAACGCCCGCCGCCAGACCTCCTTCGCCGCGCTGGAGGTCATGCCCGACCTCCCCGAGGACGCGGAGGTGGACATCCGGCCCGAGGATATCGAGATGCAGGTCTACCGCTCCTCCGGCGCGGGCGGCCAGCACATCAACAAGACCTCCTCCGCCGTCCGCCTGATCCACATCCCCACCGGCGTGGTGGTGGCCTGCCAGACGGAGCGCAGCCAGTTCCAGAACAAGGACAACTGCATGAAGATGCTGCGGGCCAAGCTGCTTGAGCTGAAGGCCCAGCAGCACGCGGAGAAGATCTCGGACATCAAGGGCGTGCAGATGAAGATCGAATGGGGCAGCCAGATCCGCTCCTATGTGTTCATGCCCTATACGCTGGTGAAGGACACCCGCACTGCGTTTGAGACCAGCAATGTCAACGCCGTGATGGACGGCGAGATCGACGGCTTTATCAACGCCTATCTCACCGCCGCCGCCACCGGCGAGCTGAAGAAATGACCGGAGCGGGAACGCTCGCTCCGTCCCCACGCAGGGCCTGCCGGATGCAGGCCGCGCGGCGCGGCTTTCTGCCGCGCCGCTTTCCCTTGCCGCAGCATCCGCCACCGCATTGCTTCAAACGAGCGCATCCGCTGCGGGTGCGCATGACCTAAGGAAAGAGAGCGTTTATGGAAGAAAAGATCGAGCACGTACAGGAAAACAAGATGGGCGTGATGCCCGTGGGAAAGCTGGTCGCCAACATGTCGCTGCCCATTATGGCGTCCATGCTGGTGCAGGCCCTTTACAACGTGGTGGACAGCATTTTCGTCTCCCGCGTGTCGGAAAACGCGCTGACCGCCGTGTCGCTGGCGTTTCCCATGCAGTCGCTGATGATCGCCGTGTCCGTGGGCACCGCCGTGGGCATCAACGCCCTTCTGAGCCGCGCGCTGGGCGCGCGGGACCCCGCCCGGGCCAAGACCGTGGCCCTCAACGGCGTGTTTCTGGCGGCAGTGAGCTTTGCGCTGTTCATCCTGCTGGGCATCTTCGTCTCCGGGCCGTTTTTCCGGTCCCAGACGGACGTGGCGGAGATCCTGGAGAGCGGCACGGCCTATCTGACCATCTGCTCGTGCGTGTCCTTCGGCCTGTTTTTCGGCGTGACCTTTGAGCGCCTGCTCCAGTCCACCGGACGGACGGTGTACACCATGTTCACGCAGGGGCTGGGCGCCATCATCAACATTATCCTCGACCCCATCCTGATCTTCGGCCTGCTGGGCCTTCCGGCCATGGGCGTAGCCGGAGCGGCGGCGGCCACCGTCATCGGCCAGATCTGCAGCATGTGCCTGTCCCTGTTCTTCTGCCTGACGAAGAATCCGGAGGTCCCCCTGCACTTCAAGGGCTTCCGCCCCAGCGGCGAGGTCATTCGGGACATCTACATCATCGGCGTCCCCTCCATCATCATGCAGGCCATCGGCTCGGTGATGGTGTACGGCGTGAACCGCATCCTCCTGCCCTTCACCACCACCGCCGCCACCGTGTTCGGCGCGTACTTCAAGCTGCAGAGCTTCATCTTCATGCCGGTGTTCGGCCTGAACAACGGCGTAATCCCCATCGTGGCCTATAACTACGGCGCACAGAAAAAGGCACGCATCATGCAAACGTTCCGCATCAGTCTGACTGCCGCCGCGTGCATCATGGTGGCGGGCACGCTGATCTTCCAGTTCTTCCCCGGCCTGCTCCTGTCGCTCTTCGAGCCGTCGGAGGAAATGCTGACCATTGGAAAGACCGCGCTGCGCATCATCAGTCTCAGCTTCCCCTCCGCCGCCATCGGCATCGTATGCAGCGGCGTGTTTCAGGCGCTGGGCAGCAGCTTTTTGAGCATGATCGTCTCCCTGACCCGCCAGCTCTTTTTCCTGCTCCCCATCGCGTGGCTGCTGAGCCTGAGCGGTCGGCTGGAGCTGGTCTGGTGGGCGTTCCCGCTGGCGGAGATCGCGTCGCTGACGCTGACGATCATCTTCTTCCGCCATATCTACCGGCGGCGCATCGTGCCGCTGGCCGAAGCGCAGGCCTGACCCGCGGCGGCAGGCTCCGTTTCCTTCACCCCAGTACAGCAAAGACCGCCGGAGCGGCCCACGGGCCGCTCCGGCGGTCTGTTTTCTTTGTTCGGCGCACGCGTCCGGCTCCGCGCTCCGCCCAAGAGCCCGCTCCGGCAAGCCTACCGGCTCACGCGCCCAGATAGCGCTTCAACTCCTCCAGCCGCCGGGTGCAGACGCTGCGGCCCTGCTGATAGAGGACCTCCAGCTTGTCCGCGCTGCGCTCCAGACGGCTCACCAGCACCGGCCCCTCCGGGCGGAGAAGGAAGATCCTGCCCTCCCGCTCCATGCGCTCCAGCTCGGTGTACATGGCGTTGTAGCGCCGGTTGGCCTCCTGAAGGGCTTCAAACAGTCTGGGATACTTCCGCGCGTACAGCCGCCGCTCTGCGGCGGTGGTCCCCCGGCCCACCTGCGGCTTTTTCCGGTAGCCCGCGGGCCGGGTCAGCACCGCCGCCACCTTTTCATACCCCAGCTCCATGGCCCGGTGATACGCGATGGGGCAGGCGCAGCCGCCGTCCAGATACGGCACGCCGTCGATCTCCACCGTCCGGCTCAGCGTGGGCATACTGGACGAGGCCCGACAGGCCAGCTCGAACGTTTCCAGCGGCATCTCCCCTTTGCGGAAGTACTGCTCCCGGCCGGTCAGGCAGTCTGTGGCCACCGCTTCAAAGATCTGGGGTGAGGCGGAGAAGGTCTCCCGGTCCGCGGGGCAGAGCGTCCCGCTGATCTCGCCGAACAGATAGTCGAAATTGAATACGTCGCCGCTGCGCAGCAGATTGCGCAGGCCCATGAACTTCCGGTCCGAACAGAACGTCTCGTCGATCTGCCGCGTGCGCCCCGGCTGGCGGGATATGTAATTATAGCCGCACATGGACCCGGCGGACACGCCGTTGACATACTCCATCCAGATGCCGTTTTCCATCAGCACGTCCAGAACGCCCGCCGTGAACATACCGCGGAGGGACCCGCCCTCCAGCACCAACGCGCCCTTTTCCATCTCAGCGCCTCCTTTGATCTCGTTGCAGTATAACACCAAACGCGCCGCGGCGCAAGGTGCGCTTTCCGCCGGAGGGGCGCGGGCCGGGAACGCTCCCAGCCCGCGCCCCGCGCGCTCATTTCAGAAACGACTGAGGGTCCACCGCGTCGCCGTCCTTTTCCACGGCGAAGTGCAGATGGGGCGCCAGCGCCGCCTCCGCCATGGCGGTGGAGCCGACCGCGCCGATGATCTGCCCGGCGGAGACGCTGTCCCCCGCCTTCACCGCGGGAACGGTCTGAAGGTTGGCGTACGTGGTGCAGTACCCGCCCGGATGGTCGATGACCACCGTGGTGCCCATCATGGGATCCTCCTCCACGGCCCGGACCGTCCCGGCGCAGGCGGCCATCACCTGCGTTCCCACGTCCGCGGCCAGATCCAGCCCCGCGTGGGTCCGCCAGTCACCCATGGTCTCGTCATAGCTCAGCGCGTCCGCGCTGAAGGCCGCCACCACCGCGCCCCGCAGGGGCCAGACGATCAGGTTGGGCGCCACCGCCTCCACCGGCGTGGGGTCCACCTCCGGCGCGGGGATCTCCGCGGGGGCGTCCGCCGGAAGCTCCTCGTCCTCCGGCGTCTTATCCGTCTGGGGGTCCAGGATCTCCAGAGACGGGCCGGCCGGGTCCAGATCGGCAAAGACCTGCGTATCCGCCGGCACCGTCTGCGCGGACGCCGCCTGCGCCCGCGCCTCCTTCTCGGCCGCGTTATGGCCGAACAGCATCACATAGCCCGAAACTCCTGCCACCGTCAGGCACAGGAGCAGGACTATGTAAAAGCCCGCTCCTCCCAGTGCGATCTTCGGTTTTTTCATCCAGAAACCGTCCTTTCTATTGGTTTGCCCACAGTATGCCCATAAAAAGGAAGGCTTATACGCAAAACTGCGGCGCGGGAAATTTCCCGCGCCGCAGTCTGTCCACAACTTGATATCCGGCAGGCCGTTTACTTGACGATCAGCGTCGTGCCGGTCATCTCCGGCGGGCAGGCAAGGCCCATCACGTCCAGAATGGTGGGGGCGATGTCCGCCAGCTTGCCGTTTTTCTTCAGCTCGCTGCCCGCGCCGCACAGGATGAAGGGCACCAGATTGGTAGTGTGGGCGGTCATGGGGCTGCCGTCCGCCTGCTCCATCTGCTCGGCGTTGCCGTGATCGGCGGTAATCATGGCGATGCCGCCCATCTTCAGCGTGGCGTCCACCACGCGGCCCACGCACTCGTCCACGGTCTCCACGGCCTTTACCGCCGCCTCGAACACGCCGGTGTGGCCCACCATGTCGCAGTTGGCAAAGTTCAGCACAATCACGTCATACGCGCCGGACTCGATCCGCTCCACGCACTTGTCGCAGACCTCATAAGCGCTCATCTCCGGCTGGAGGTCGTAGGTCGCCACCTTGGGAGAGGCCACCAGCACCCGGTCCTCGCCGGGGAACACCGTCTCCGTTCCGCCGTTGAAGAAGAACGTGACGTGGGCGTACTTCTCCGTCTCTGCGATGCGCAGCTGCGTCATGCCCATGGAGCTGAGGTACTCGCCCAGCCCGTTTTTCACCAGCACCCGGGGGAACGCCACCTCCACGTTGGGCATGGTGGCGTCATACTCCGTGTTGCACACGAAGGTCACAGGGAAATACTGGTGGGTGAAGCCGTCAAACTCCGGGTCCACCAGCGTGCGGGTGATCTCCCGCGCCCGGTCGGGGCGGAAGTTGAAGAAGATCACGCTGTCGTTGTCGCCGATGGTGCCGTTCGCGTCGCAGACCACAGGCTCCACGAACTCGTCCGTCACGCCCCTGGCGTAGGAATCCTTCACCGCCGCCACGGGGTCCGGGTTCGTGGACGCGCCCTCGCCGTACACCATGGCGTCATACGCCTGCTCCAGCCGGTCCCAGCGCTTGTCGCGGTCCATGGCGTAATACCGGCCCATCAGCGTAGCGATCCTGCCCACGCCCAGCCGGGCGCACTCCTCCACCGTCCGCGCCGCGAAGTCTGCGCCGGAGGTGGGGGACACGTCCCGCCCGTCCAGAAACGCGTGGATATAGACCTTTTCCAGCCCCTTATCCTTTGCCATCTTCAAAAGGGCGAAGAGGTGGTCGATGTGGGAGTGAACGCCGCCGTCGGACAAAAGGCCCATCAGATGCAGCGCCGTCCCCTTTTCCAGACAGGCATCCATCGCATGGTTATAGGCCGGGTTTTCAAAGAAGGAGCCGTCCGCCACGGCGTTGGTGATGCGGGGCAGGTCCTGAAAGACCACCCGTCCGCCGCCGATGTTGGTGTGGCCCACCTCGCTGTTGCCCATCTGCCCGTCCGGCAGACCCACGTCCAGCCCGGATGCGGCCAGCGCCGTGTTGGGAAATTCCGCGAAAAGCTGATCGAGCCGGGGCGTTTTCGCCGCCCGGACCGCGTTCCCCCGCAGGTCGCCGGACAGGCCGAAGCCGTCCATGATAATCAGCGTCGTGGGAGTTTTATTCATCATCAAAGTACCTCTTTCTAACTCTGCGACTGTTCCGCCCGGCGCGCAGGCTCAGTCCTGATTCGCCGCGTTGACGATCTCGACGAACTGCTCCGGCTTCAGGGAAGCGCCGCCGATCAGACCGCCGTCGATATCCGGCTGGGCCAGCAGCTCCGCCGCGTTCTTGGGGTTCATGGACCCGCCGTACTGAATGGTGACGGAGCGGGCCACGCGGGCGCCGTACAGCGCGCGGATGGTGGCGCGGATGTTGCTGCACACCTCGCCGGCCTGCTCCGCCGTGGCGGTCTTGCCGGTGCCGATGGCCCAGATCGGCTCATAGGCCACGATGCAGCGGCGCAGCTTGTCGGCGGGAACGCCGCTCAGGGCGCTCTTGACCTGCAGGGCGATCCACTCATTGGTGATGCCCGTCTCCCGCTGCTCCAGACTCTCGCCCACGCAGATGATGGGGCTCATCCCGGCGTTGAGGACGGCGTGGACCTTCTTGTTCACCGTGGCGTCCGTCTCGCCGAAGTACTGCCGCCGCTCGCTGTGGCCCACGATGACGTACTTCACAGCAAGATCCTTGAGCATCTCCGCGGAGACCTCGCCGGTGTAGGCGCCCTTCTCCTCGAAATACACGTTCTCCGCGCCCACGGCGATGCGCAGGTCCTTGAACGCGCGGGCGGCGGTGGAGATGTTGCAGGCGGGGACGCAGATCAGCGTGTCGCACCACTTGGCGCGGGGCATGATCTTCTTCATCTCCTCGGCGAACTTCTTCGTCTCGGTGGCGGTCATGTTCATTTTCCAGTTTCCGGCGATAACGGTCTTGCGGTAACGACGATTCATGGTCTAATACTTCCTTCTTATGTCAAATTTAGATTTGCTCCCGCGCCCGCTTCCGGCGGGCGCGGAGCGCTTTGGATGGTTTTTCAGGCTGCAAAGACGCGGCGGGTACGCGCCTTACTTGTCCAGCAGGCACGCCACACCGGGAAGCTCCTTGCCCTCAAGGAACTCCAGCGACGCGCCGCCGCCGGTGGAAATGTGGGTGATCCGGTCGGCAAAGCCCAGCTGCTCCACCGCCGCGGCGCTGTCGCCGCCGCCCACGATGGTCACCGCGCCGCTCTCGGCCAGCGCCTGCGCCATGGCGCGGGTGCCGCCGGCAAACGCGTCGAACTCAAAAACGCCCATGGGGCCGTTCCACACGATGGTGCCCGCGCCCTTGACCGCATTGCAGAACAGCTCCACGGTCTTGGGGCCGATGTCCAGCCCCTGCATATCGTCGGGGATGTCCATGGCGTCCACCGCCACCGGCTCGGCGTCCGGCGAAAATTCCTTGGCCGCCAGCGTATCCACCGGCAGAAGGAGCCTGACGCCCTTCTCCTGCGCCTTGGCGATCATCTCCAGCGCGTACTCCTGCTTGTCGGCCTCCAGCAGGGACTGGCCGATGGAGCCGCCCTTCGCCTTGGCGAAGGTATAGGCCATGCCGCCGCCGATGATGATGGTGTCCGCCTTGTTGAGCAGATTGTTGATAACGTTGATCTTGTCGCTGACCTTGGCGCCGCCCAGCACCGCCACGAAGGGCCGCTTGGGATCGTCCAGCGCCCGGCCCATGACCTCCAGCTCCTTGGCGACGAGGAAGCCGGACACAGCGGGCAGATAGGACGCCACGCCCACGGTGGACGCGTGCGCCCGGTGAACGGTGCCGAACGCGTCGGACACGAACAGCTCCGCAAGGGAGGCAAGCTCCTTGGCCAGCGCCGGGTCGTTCTTCGTCTCGCCCGGCTCGAACCGGGTGTTCTCCAGCAGCAGGATCTCGCCGGGCTTGAGCGCCGCGGCCTTGGCCTTGGCGTCCGGGCCGACGGTGTCAGCCGCGAAGAGGACCGGCCGGTCCAGAAGCTCGCTCAGCCGCTTGGCCACCGGGGCAAGGCTCAGCTCCGGCTTGCGCTCACCCTTGGGCTTTCCCAGATGGGAGCAGGCGATCACCGCCGCGCCGTTTTCCAGCAGGTAGCGGATGGTGGGCAGCGCCGCGACGATGCGCTTGTCGCTGGTGATGGCCCCCGTCTCCTTATCCTGCGGCACGTTGAAGTCGCACCGGAGCAGGACCTTCTTTCCGTGCACATCCACGTCCTGCACCGTTTTTTTGCTGTAATTCATACATTTCCTCCCTGTGCTTTTCAAATGATCCGCGCGCCGCGCCACCGGCGCGGGCGGCTGTACGCTAGTATGTCCGCCGGGCCGCCGTCCGTTTCACGGCTCCTCCGCCATGGACCCCCGGTCCAAAAGGCCGGGAAAGCCGGTCTGGCGCAGCGCCTCGTATACGCAGACGGCCACCGTGTTGGAGAGATTCAGGCTCCGGGCCTGCGCCCGCATGGGCAGCCGGATGCACCGGTCCGCGTGGGCGCGGCGGAACGCCTCCGGCAGGCCCGCCGTCTCCTTTCCGAAAAAGAGCCAGCACCCGTCCCGAAACTGCGCCTCCTGATAGGAGCGGGGCGCCTTCGTGGTGGTCAGCCAGATGTCCTGCGCGTCCGGATTGCGGCGGAAGAAGTCCTCCAGACCGTCATAGTCGAAGATCTCCACCAGATGCCAGTAATCCAGCCCGGCCCGCTTCACCGCCCGGTCCGAGATGTCGAACCCCAGCGGGCGGATCAGGTGGAGCCGCGCGCCGGTGGCGGCGCAGGTGCGGGCGATGTTCCCGCAGTTCTGCGGGATCTCCGGCTCCACAAGAACGACGTTCAGCATACGATCCCCTCCATCCGGCATGAACGGCTCCATTGTAATCCATTACCTGCACAAATTCAACCTCTCTATAAAAGAAAATCGTTTTTTTCGGAGAAAATCACTACAAAACCGCCTGAAATTCTGCAAAATGCCGAACAGGGTAACAAATTGGCCGGGAAACTGCGTGCTTTTCCGACATTTTTTATGCAAAGCGGCCCCCGTCCCGGCGTATCCGGAATTTTTTCTATCAAATTGTAAGGAAACACTGGATTTTCCTTAAATCTTTGCTATAATAGCCTTGCGACAGGCCGCCGCGGCAGGTTCCGGCGGCCCGCGGGGCGGCGCCGCCCCGCAGATCTTTCTCAGGGAGGGGATACCGATGCAGCATAATCGCGCAGTCATTTTCCTGACGGCCTCCCCGGACCCGGACCGGAAAAAACCGCTGATGCTGGAAGACGTTCTTTTCTGCCCCATCCTGACGTGGGTGGCCCGCAAACTGACGGCTGACGGCGTGGAGCGGTTTTTTGCTGTCTGCGGCCCGGAATACGCCGACGAGGTCCGCGCCTGTCTGCCGGAGGGGGCCGTGGTCTCCGACCGGCACGAGGAGCTTTTGGACTTTGTCTCCGGCGAGGGCCGGGTGACGGTGATCCCCCGGGCGGCCGTTCCGGCGGAGCGGGCCGGCGAGGGGTATGTCTACTCCGCCGATGGCTCCGCGCTGGCGGAGGGCTGGAAGCGGGCCGCGTCCATCTTCGTGCAGGACGTGGATGGCGAGCGGGGCTGGATCGGCCTGAACTCTCTGGAGGACATCCAGAGCGTGGAGCTGCACCTGCGGGACGAGATCGTCCGCAGGCACATGGCCCGGGGCGTGCGCTTCCTCGATCCCGCCGCCGTGTATATCGACCCCCGGGTGGAGATCGGCCGGGGGACGTTCGTCCTGCCCGGGACCATCCTGCGGGGCAATACCCGCATCGGCGAGAACTGCACCCTCGGCCCCAACGCCATGGTGCGGGACTGCGCCGTGGGCGATGGGACGGAGATCAACGCCTCCCAGATCAACGAGTCCACCGTGGGCAGCCGGACCCATGTGGGGCCGTTTGCCTATATCCGGCCCAACTCCCACATCGGGGATGAGGTGAAGGTGGGCGACTTTGTGGAGGTGAAAAACTCCACCGTCGGCGACGGGACGAAGATCTCCCACCTGACCTATGTGGGCGACAGCGACGTGGGCCGGAAGGTGAACTTCGGCTGCGGCACCGTCACCACCAATTACGACGGCTTTAAAAAGTACCGCTGCACCATCGGAGACAGCGCTTTCATCGGCTGCAACACGAATCTGGTCGCCCCCGTCTCCGTGGGCGAGGGCAGCTATATCGCCGCGGGCGCCACGATCACGAAGGACGTACCCGCCGACGCGCTGGCTGTGGCCCGGGTCCGGCAGGAGAACAAGGACGGCTGGGCCGCCCGCCGGCGGCGGATGCACGGGAAATGATCCCGCGCGCACACGAGAACAAATGTGTTCCAACTCATTTTTAAATAGTAGAAAGAGGGCGTTGTTATGATTTCTCACGGCAAGGATGTCAAGGTATTCTGCGGCAACTCCAATCCGCAGCTGGCGGCGGAGATCTGCAAGCTGATGGGGACCAAGCTGGGCGAATCCGAGGTGGGGACTTTCTCCGACGGCGAGATCTTCGTCTCCCTGTATGAAACGGTGCGCGGCAGCGACGTGTTCGTGGTGCAGTCCACGTCCTCGCCCGTCAACGGCAATCTGATGGAGCTGCTCATCATGATCGACGCGCTCAAGCGCGCCTCCGCCGGCCGCATCACCGCCGTCATGCCGTATTACGGCTATGCCCGGCAGGACCGCAAGGCCAAGGCCCGCGACCCCATCACCGCCAAGCTGGTGGCCAATATGCTCACCGCCGCCGGCGCGGACCGCGTGCTGACCATGGACCTGCACGCCTCCCAGATCCAGGGCTTTTTCGACATTCCCGTGGATAATCTGGCCGGCAATCCCATCTTCGTGGATTACTACGCCAAGAAGTTCGGCGCCAACTGCGAGAACATGATGGTCGTCTCTCCCGACGTGGGCAGCGTGGCCCGCGCCCGCGCCTTCGCCCAGAAGCTGCACATGAATCTGGCCATCGTGGACAAGCGCCGCCAGAAGGCCAACAGCTGCGAGGTCATGAACGTCATCGGCGACGTGCGCGGCATGGACTGCATCATTTTCGACGACATGGTGGATACCGGCGGATCTCTGTGCAACGCGGCGCAGGCCCTGATCGACGTGGGCGGCGCCAAGAGCGTCCACGCCTGCGCCAGCCACGGCGTCCTCTCCGGCCCCGCCATCGAGCGCATCAACAACAGCTGCATCACGGAGCTGGCCCTGCTGGACACCATCGCCCCCATTGAGGCGGGCAAGTCCGACAAGATCAAGTACCTCCCCGTGGCCCCCATGTTTGCCGAGGCCATCGAGCGCATCTATCAGGAGGTCTCCATCTCCAAGCTGTTCCGCTGAGAGGAGACCGCCGCGCCTTCGCAGAGACCGGGCGGGCCGCGCGGCCGCCGTTTTGAATCACGTTTCAGCAAGGCGGGAAAGGCAACTTTCCCGCCCTGTTGGGCTTTCCGGGCCGGCGCGCAGCCGCCGGAGCCGCACAGAGAAAAGCAAGGAGACCTTCGCTATGCTGTTTGAAAATCGCTCCTCGGGGGCGGACTGGATCCTGGCCGGGCTGGGCAACCCCGGCGAGAAGTACGCAAAGACCCGGCACAATATGGGCTTTCTCACCGTGGACCTGCTGGCGGAAAAGCAGGGCGTGAAGCTCAACAAGGTGAAGTTCAAGGCCGCATACAATATCCTGCGCTTCGGCGGCGCGCGGGTGCTGGTCATGAAGCCCCAGACCTTCATGAACCTCTCCGGCGAGGCCGTGCGCGAGGCGGCGCAGTTTTACAAGATCCCGCCGGAGCACGTTCTGGTGATCTATGACGACGTGTCCCTCCCCGTTGGCAAGCTGCGGGTCCGTCCCTCCGGCTCTGCCGGCGGGCACAACGGCATCAAGAACATCATCGCCCATCTGGGGACCGACCGCTTCCCCCGCATCAAGATCGGCGTGGGCGACCCCGGCGGCACCGGCGAGGACCGGGACATGATCGACTGGGTCATCGGCGTCCCCTCGCAGGCGGACCGGAAGATCCTGCTGGACACGTTCTCCCGCGCCATCGACGCGGCGGCCTGCATCATCGAAAACGACGGCTGCCAGAAGGCCATGAACGATTTTAACTGAGCGCTCCCCGCGCGGTCCCGCGCAGAGGGGCGGGACCGCGCCGCGCCGAACGCGGCGCTTTGAGGAAGGGCTATGGAACAACTGCTGAAAAAACTCAACGAGCTGCCGGAGCTGCGGGAGGCCGCGGCCTGTCTGGAAAATGGAAAAAGTCCGGTGGCGCTCTCCGGCGTGCAGAGCGCCCAGCGGGCCGCCGTGGGCGCGGCCATCGCCGCGGCGCTGGGCCGTCCGGCGGTCTTTGTCTGCGGGGACGAGCAGGAGGTCCGGCGTCTAGCCGGGGATCTGCGCACTCTGACGGGGCAGGAGCCGGTGACGCTGCTGGGCCGGGAGTGGCAGTTCCGCCCGGGGGCGGTGGCCTCCCGCGCGTGGGAGCAGAACCGGCTGGCGGCGCTGTACGCCCTGTCCGCCGGAAAGGCCCCGGTCTGCGTGGCCGCGGCGGACGCGCTGATGGTCCGCACGCTCCCGCCCGAAAAGCTCCGCTCCGCCGTCCGCACGCTGAAAGTGGGCGCGCGGCTGGATCTCGCCGAGCTCTCCGCCCAGCTCACCGCCGCGGGCTATACCCGCTGCGAGCAGGTGGAGGGCGCGGGGCAGTTCGCCGTGCGCGGCGGCATTCTGGACGTGTTCTCCCCCCTGATGGACCAGCCCGTCCGCTGCGAGCTGTTTGACGACGAGATCGACTCCATGGGCGCGTTTGACACCGCCAGCCAGCGCCGGGTGAAGAACCTGCGCTCCGCGCTGCTGCTGCCCGCTGCGGAGGTCCTGCCCCATCAGGCCCCCGGCGGGCTGGAGGGCCTTGCCGCCGCGCTGGAGAAGGAAGCGGAAAAGCTGGAAAAGCGGGGGCCGTCCCCCGCCGCGCAGACGCTGCGGGGCGATGCCGAGCGCCTGCGGGAGGGGAGCGTCCCCGGCGGCATGGACCGATATCTGTGCGCCGTGTACCCCCGGGCCGCGTGGGGCGCGGACTATCTCCCCGCCGACGCGGCGGTGTTCCTCAGCGAGACCGCCCGCGTGGAAGAGCGCGTCAAGGGCTTTTCCCTTCAGGCCAAGCAGGATACCGAGGCCCTGCTGGAGGCCGGAGCGCTGGCGGGCGCGTTCTCCCGCCTGACCATGAGCGGCGAGGAGCTGTACGCCCGGCTGGCGGACTTCCCCACGGTGATGGAGTCCTCCCTGCCCACGTCCCGCTATCCCATCCCGCCCAAGTCGCTGGCGAACATCACGGCAAAGCAGCTCCCCTCCTACGGCGGCAGTCTTGAGACCGCAGCGGAGGACCTGAAGCACTACCGCGCGGCGGGCTACGGCGTCCTCATCCTCTGCGGCGGCGAGGCCCGGGCGAAAAACCTCCTGCGCATTCTGGAGGAGCGGGACATCCCCGCCGCGCTGGACCTTGAGAATCGGGCTATGCCCGCCCCCGGCGAGGTCCGGCTGACCTCCGGCGCGCTGAACGCGGGCAGCGAGTGGCCCCAGCTGCGGCTGGCGGTGCTGACGGAGGGGCAGCTGGCCCCCACCGCCCGGAAACGGGGCCGTCCGAAGAAGGACGCAGGGCGGCAGAAGCTCCAGTCCTTCACGGACCTGTCCCCCGGCGATCTGGTGGTCCACGTGCAGCACGGCGTGGGCCGCTTCGCGGGCATCGAGAAGATGCCGGTGGACGGCGTGGAAAAGGACTATATCAAGATCGACTACGCCGCGGGCGACTGCCTGTACGTCCCCGTCACGGCGCTGGATCAGGTCAGCAAGTATATCGGCGGCGGCGAGGACGGCGTTCACGTCCGGCTCAACAAGCTGGGCGGCACGGAGTGGGCAAAGTCCAAATCCCGGGCCAAGGCCGCGGCCAAGGACCTTGCCAAGGGGCTGATCGCCCTGTACGCCGCGCGGCAGAAGCAGCCCGGCTTCGCCTTCTCGCCGGACTCCCCGTGGCAGCGGGAGTTCGAGGACGCGTTCCCCTATCCGGAAACGGACGACCAGCTCCGGGCCGTGGAGGAGATCAAGGCCGACATGGAGCGTCCCCGCCCCATGGACCGGCTGCTCTGCGGCGACGTGGGATACGGCAAAACGGAGGTGGCCCTCCGGGCCGTGATGAAATGTGTGCTGGACGGGAAGCAGGCGGCCATCCTCGTCCCCACCACCATTCTGGCCCAGCAGCACTACGCCACGGCCATGAGCCGCTTCGCGGGCTTTCCCGTCACCATCGAGGTCCTCTCCCGCTTCACCACGGCCAAGGAGCAGAAGCGCATTCTGGAGGCGCTGGCCGCCGGGCGGGTGGACGTGCTGGTGGGGACCCACAAGCTGCTTCAAAAGTCGGTGAAATTTAAGGATCTGGGCCTTCTGGTCATTGACGAGGAGCAGCGCTTCGGCGTGACCCACAAGGAGCGCCTGCGGGAGATGGCCAAGCAGGTGGACACCCTCACTCTCTCCGCCACCCCCATCCCCCGGACGCTGAACATGGCCCTCTCCGGTCTGCGGGATATGTCCACCATCGCCGAGCCGCCGGCCGACCGCCAGCCGGTGCAGACCTACGTGCTGGAGCACGACTGGGACGTGATCGCCGACGCCATCCGCCGGGAGCTGGACCGGGGCGGGCAGGTCTATTACCTGCACAACCGGGTGGAGTCCATCAACGCCGCGGCGGGGCGGCTCCAGAAGCTGCTGGGGCCGGAGGCCCGCATCGTCACCGGCCACGGGAAGATGACCGAGCAGGAGCTTTCCGACGTGATGAGCCGCATGATCGAGGGCGAGGCGGACATTCTCGTCTGCACCACCATCATCGAAACAGGCATTGATATCCCGAACGTGAATACACTGGTCATCGAGGACGCGGATAAGATGGGTCTCGCCCAGCTCCACCAGCTCCGGGGCCGCATCGGCCGCAGCACCCGCCGGGCCTACGCCTATCTGACCTACCGCCCCGGCAAGATCCTGCAGGAGACGGCCAGCAAGCGGCTGGGCGCCATCCGGGAGTACGTGGAGTTCGGCTCCGGCTTCAAGATCGCCATGCGGGATCTGGAGATCCGGGGCGCGGGCAACCTGCTGGGGCCGGAACAGTCGGGCTATATGATGAGCGTGGGCTATGACCTGTACCTGAAGCTGCTGGAGGAGGCGGTGCTGGAGGAAAAGGGCCAGCAGCCCGTCACCGAGGTGAAGTGCACCGCCGACCTGACGGTGAACGCCCACCTGCCGGAGCGGTATATCCCCTCGGCGGAGCAGCGGATGGATCTTTACCGCCGCATCGCCGCCATCCGCACGCCGGAGGATTCCGGCGAGCTGCTGGACGAACTGATGGACCGGTACGGCGACCCGCCCCGGCCCGTTCTGGCGCTGCTGGACGTGGCGCTGCTGCGGGCGTCCGCTCAGGCGGCGGGCGTGTCCGATCTGAGCCAGAAGGGCGACCGGCTGCGCCTGACGCTGGGCGCGTTCCACCCGGAGGCGCTGGCGGCGGTGTGCGCCCTGCCGAAATACCGGCGGCTGCTGACGCTCAACGCCGGAGAGGTCCCCGCGCTGACGCTCCAGCTCCGCCCCGGCGCGGACGTCCTGGAGACCGCCTCCGCGCTGGTGGAGGATCTGCGCCTTGCCGCGCAGGATACAAAAGAGGAGGAAAACGGCCATGTCTGAAGAACTGAACCCGTCCCCGGAGACGCCGCAGGAGCCGTCCGGCGCGCCGGAGACCGCCGGCGGGCGCAAGAAGGAGCTGACCTTCCGCGCCTTCTGGAAAAATTACGGCTATCTTTTCACCACGGTGATCGTGATGGTCATTCTGTTCCGCGGGATCTTCCTGTTGGGCTATGTCACCAGCGGGTCCATGGAGACGACCCTGCCCACCCGCTCCGTGTTTCTGAGCTGGCGGCTGAGCTATCTGGTGGGCGACCCGATGCCGGAGCGGGGCAGCATCGTCCTGTTCGACAGCGACGAGCTGGACCAGACGCTGGTGAAGC
Source organism: uncultured Oscillibacter sp. (assembly GCA_934574045.1). GTDB lineage: Bacteria > Bacillota > Clostridia > Oscillospirales > Oscillospiraceae > Oscillibacter. The sequence goes on from CAKTMK010000002.1 coordinate 108,669, forward strand.
GGGTGGTAGGCTTGCCCGGCGAGACCGTGTCCTTTCAGGACGGACAGGTGCTGATCGACGGCGTGGCGCTGGAGGAGAAGTACCTGCCCGTGCAGGGGATCACCTATCCCCTCAGCGACGGTGACACGTTCACCGTGCCGGAGGGCTGCGTCTTTCTGCTGGGCGACCACCGGGACAACTCGCTGGACAGCCGCTTCTGGCAGGAGCCGTTCATCCCCGTTTCCAATATCCGTTCCCGGGCGCTGGTGGATATCTCCCTGCTGCCGGGGAACTCGTGGCTCGGCGTGCGCCGGGTGGGCTGAACGCGCCGCCCGCCCCGCCGGGAGAAAGGAGCTGCTTATGCGCCGGGCGCTGGCGGCGGCTGGGGCCGCGGTCCTGCTTCTCTCCGGCTGCGCGGCGGAGCGGGAGCCGCCCTCCGGGCTTTACTACGAGGCCACCGGCGTCGCGCCGGACACGGCTCTGCTGACGGTGAACGGGCGGGAGGTCCCCGCGTCGCGCTACTTTTACTGGCTGGCGGCGGACTGCGGGTATCTCGCCCAGCAGGCCGGGGGCGAACCGGACTGGTCTGCGGACGCGGGCGGCCTGACGCTGGACAGCTATGTAAAGGATCAGGCCCTGTCAGCCGCCGTGTTCTGCGCGGTGATCGAGGAGCAGGCCCAGCTCTGCGGCTGCGTCCTCACCGCCGCGGATCTGGCGGCCATGGACCGGGACTGGGCCGCGCAGGTCCGGGACGCGGGCGGCGAGGATGCCTATCTGGCTCTGCTGGACCGTCAGGGGCTGAACGCGGCGGACGCGCAGCTCTTTTCCGCGGACTACTATCTCTATGAGCGCCTGTGCGCGATGGCGGTGAGCGGCGAGGGGCCGCTGGCCCCGGCGGACGGCGAGGTGGATGCCTACGCCCGGAAAGCGGGGCTTTACAGCGCGGACGTGCTGACCTTTTCCAGCTCAGATGCTGCGCAGACTGCGCTGGAGCGGCTGGAAAGCGATCCCGCCTGTCAGCTGTCCGCTTACGGCGGCTGCGCCTATGCGCGCGTCACCGCCGCGCCGGGGGACGGGACGCTTTCACCTGCGGCGGAGGACGCCCTCTCCGCGCTGGAGCCGAATCAATGGAGCCGCCCGGTGGAGACGGAGGAGGGCGCGTCCCTGCTCCGCCGGACGGAGCTGGACGGCAAAGCAGCGGCGGAGCTGTGGTTCGGCGATCAGCTGCGGGAGCTGGCCGCATCGGCCCGGGTGACCTGCTCGGAGGAATACAGCCGCTTCACCGCCGCCTCGTTTTACAGCGGTCTGCGCACCGCGCGGGCCGAAAAAGGGCCGTCCCGCCCCATTTCCTGAAAGAAAGCCTGCATTTTCTGCATCGGCACGCCGTCGTTTTCGTCAAGGTGACGAAAACGACGGCGGTTTTGTCAAAGATTTAACAAATTTTTCATGCATCCGTTTTTCCCCATTGACGCGGGCAGAAAACGCTCCTATAATGAACTTGTCGGCGGAAAGGTGCCGTGCGTATTTGTCAAAAATTTAGCAATTATGTCAGGCTTTTGTCAATGCGTTCTTTTCCTTGCGCCGCAGCGCTTTGCCGTATTCCCACGCGGGCCGGTTCCCGGCCGGCGTACAGCGAACAATCTTATAAAAATGGAGGAACATCATGAAAGATCTTTATGTCGTGAATTGCTGCAGAACGGCCATTGGCTCCTTCGGCGGCTCCCTGAAGAACACCCCCGCCGCCGAGATGGGCGCGATCGTGGTGAAGGAAGCGCTCAACCGCGCCGGCGTAAAGCCCGAGAACGTGGATGAGGTCATGTTCGGCTGCGTGCTGACCGCCGCTCAGGGCCAGAACGTCGCCCGTCAGGTGGCCGTGAAGGCCGGCATCCCCTATGCGGTCCCCGCCTATACCGTGGGCATGGTCTGCGGTTCCGGCATGAAGTCTCTGATCGAGGGCGCCCGCTCCATCCTCGCCGGCGACGCCGACGTGATCGTCTGCGGCGGCACCGAGAACATGAGCGCCGCTCCCTTTGCCGCTCCCGACGCCCGCTGGGGCGCCCGCATGGGCGACAAGAAGCTGGTGGACACCATGATTAAGGACGGCCTGTGGGACGCTTTCAACAACTATCACATGGGCACCACCGCTGAGAACATCTGCGACATCTGGGGCATCACCCGTCAGGAACTGGACGAGTTCGCCGCTTCCTCTCAGCAGAAGACCGAGGCCGCTCAGGCCGCCGGCAAGTTCGACGACGAGATCGTTCCCGTCCCCGTGAAGGTCAAGAAGGAGATCGTCGAGTTCAAGAAGGACGAGTTCCCCCGCGCCGGCACCACGGTCGC
>CAKTMK010000003.1 GCA_934574045.1 uncultured Oscillibacter sp.
CGGCCGAAGAAGCCCGGACGGAAACACGGCGGCGGAAGAAAAGGGGAGACTGGATGACACTCAGATCGTTTGGCCAGCGGCAGACGGAAAACAGCTATACCCGGGAGGTGGAGTTGGCCTTTGCCGACTGCGACCGGAACGGGAGCGTCCGCCCGGCGGCGCTGCTGAGCCTTGTGGCGGCGGTGGCGGGCTATGATTACGACGCCCGGGGGCTGACGTACCGCAAGCTCTATTCTATGGGAGAGGTGTTCCTTCTCTCCCGCATCGCTCTGCGCATCCACCGCCGTCCGGTGAACCGGGAGGTATTGGCCGTCACCACGTGGGAGGACGGCGTGCATGCCGCGCATATGCGCCGGGTCTATGAGATGGCGGACGAGACGGGGGCCGTGTGCGTCTCGGCCAAGAGCGAATGGGTGCTGGTGGACCCGGCGGAGCGGAAGATCCTCCGGCCGGACAGCTTCACCGGCAAGGCGATCACCGTCTGTCCCAGGACCATCGACTGCCCAGACTGCCGCCGGATCGCCCTGCCCAAGGGAAAGGGAGAGGACCTGCCGGCGCGGCCCGTCCGCTGGTCCGATCTGGACGGAAACGGCCACGTTTACAGCGGGAATTACGGCGACATCGTGTGGGACGCGCTGCCCGCAGACCTGCAGGGCGCGCCGTTGGCGGCGCTGTACATCAATTACAGCCGCGAGGCCACGCTGGGCGAGACCGTCGCGCTGCGGGGACTGCGGGAGGACGGCGCGTATACTATGGAAGGCTGGCTGGAGGGGGAGCGGTGCTTCTCCTGCCGGTGTGAATTTTGCTGAGAGTTTAGGAGGAAAAGAGAATGAAAAAGATGAAACGGCTTGGGGCGCTGATCCTTGCGCTGGCGCTGGCGTGGAGCCTGACGGCCTGCGGCGGCAGCAGAAGCAGCGGCACAAGCGTGCTCCCCGCGCTCAGCGGCGGAAGCGGCGCTTCCAGCGCCGACAGCAGCGATGGGGCTTATTCGGAGGGCCGTCTCGGCGACGTGATGCGTACATATTTCTTCGCGTTCACGGTCAACAGCGTGTACACCTGCGATTCCATCGGCGATTTCGCTCCGGAGGAGGGCAAGCAGGTGCTGGTGGCGGAGGTGAGCGTCAAGAACACCTTCACCGAGTCCCTCCCCATGTTCGATACGGACTTCCAGATCCAGTGGAACGACAAGGAAGACCCCGACAATGCGTATGCCAGCCCCATCTCGGCGAACTTCTCCGACGAGCTGCTGCCGGAGACGTACGAGCTGGCCGTGGATGAGCAGGTCACCGGCCTGCTGGCCTTTGAGGTCCCGGCGGACGTGAAGGATTACTCCCTCGTGTATCTGGAGGAGTTCGACGACGACACCACCGGCGATTTCTATGCCGTGTATTTCACCGCCAAGCCGCAGGACGGCACGGTCTGAGTGAATCCATACCCAGCCCGGACAGGGCCGCGGACCAGCGGAAAAGCGCAGAAAACGGCGGCCCCGGATGGGGCCGCCGCTTCGCTTGCCTGCGGACGCTTTCCGTCCGCCGTTTTAACCGCCTGCGGGTTTTACAGGTTCTCCAGATCCCGGGGCGTGGCGACCATGTCCCGCCGGATCTCGGCCAGAGAGTGAGCGCCGCACATGGCCATGGTGTCGCTCAGCTCCGCCTTCAGCTTGTCCACGTAGACCTGAACGCCCTCGGCTCCGCCGCCGTACACCATGGTGACGAAGGGGCGGCCGATGAGCACCGCGTCGGCGCCCAGCGCCAGCGCCTTGAACACGTCCATGCCGGAGCGGATGCCGCCGTCCACGAAGATGGTGACCTGTCTGCCCACCGCGTCGGCGATGGCGGGCAGGACCTCGGCGGTGGCGGGGCAGTTGTCCAGCACGCGGCCGCCGTGGTTGGAGACCACGATGCCGCTGGCCCCGGCCTTCACGGCCTTCTTCGCGCCCTCAACGGTCATGATGCCCTTGAGGATGAAGGGCTTTTTCGCCCACTCGGCGATCTGGCGCAGCTCGTCCACCGTTTTGCTGCCGGCGGGGGGCTGCATATTCTTCAGGAAGGGCAGGCCCGCCGCGTCGATGTCCATGGCCACGGCAAAGGGGTCCGCTGTTCCGGCCAGCTCCAGCTTCTGGCGCACCAGCTCCATGTTCCACGGCTTGATGGTGGGCACGCCGTGTCCGTGGCTGGCAGCAATGGCCTTCACTGCGCCCTCCACCACGGCGGGGTTTGTCCCGTCGCCGGTGAAGGCGGCGATGCCCGCGGCGGCGCAGGCGGAGACGAGAAGATCGTTATAGGTGAGATCGTCGTATTTGTCGCCGTAGTGCAGTGTCATCGCGCCCACGGGGGCGGCAAACACGGGCAGGGCGAACTTCTGGCCGAAGACCTCGAAGGACGTGTCTGCGGGACGGTTCTCGCAGATGGTGTCCATGTTGACGCAAAGCTCCTGCCACTTCTGATAGTTGCGGATGAAGCCGGTGCCGATCCCCTTGGCTCCGGGGCCGGGAACGGTGTTTTTGCAGGCCATGCCGTTGCACACGGGGCAGGCCTTGCAGTATGGGCCGACGCAGGTCCGCGCGTTTTGCAGGATTTCCTGATATGTCATGCTGTTTTCCTCCCAAACTGCGCATGGGCGCAGGATTCTTCTGGTATTTTAACGCGGTCCGGAAAAAAAGGCAACCGGGTGGGAACTTTTTCCGTCGGCTTTCGTCTAAATCCACAAATGGCCCGGTTGGAAGCGGGCCGCTGAAGGAGGAAAGGACCTATGAAAAGAACGTTGACTCTGATTCTGGCGCTCCTTTTGACCCTGACCGTGCTCTCCGGCTGCGGCGGCGCGGCCTCAAGCGCCAGCGCGGCCGCGGGGGAGGCCGCGGCGGATTACGGCTACACGGAATCCGCCGGCCTCAACGGCGCGAAGTACGGCGCGTGGCCGGCGGACGCGCCCGCCGCGTCTGCCGATTCCCCGGCGGAGGCGCAGGAGAGCGGCGGCAGCCGCGTGGATAACGCCAAGCTCATCTACACCGCGTCCATGAACGCCGAGACCACGGATTTCGACGGCTGCGCCGCCGACCTTGAAAAGCTGGTTGCCCAGATGGATGGGTATTTTGAAAATACCAGCGTCTCCAATTACGGCAGCGGCTACCGCTCCGGAAGCTACACCGTCCGCATCCCCGCCGCCCAGTTCCAGGCGTTCTGCAAGCAGGTGGGGAGCCTGTGCCACGTGACCTACCGCGACAGCTCCGCCGAAAATGTCAGCGAAACCTATTACGACACGCAGAGCCGTCTGGAGACCCAGCGGACCAAGCTGGAGCGGCTCCAGACCCTGCTGAAGCAGGCCGACAAGATGGAGGACATCATCACCATCGAGTCCGCCATCTCCGACACGGAGCTGACCATCGAGCAGCTCTCCGGCACGCTGCGCAATTATGACGCGCTGGTGGATTACGCCACGGTGTACGTCAATCTGGAGGAGGTATACAAGCTCAGCAACACCGAGGAGCCGTCCGCGGGCTTTGCCAGCCGGATGGGAACGGCCTTCTCCTCCGGGTGGAAGAACTTCGTGGCGGCCATGGAGAGCTTTGCCGTGGCGCTGGCCTACGGCTGGGTGTGGCTGGTGCTGCTGGCGGCGATCGCGGCGGCGTTCGTGGCCCTGTCCCACCGGAGCCGGGCGAGAAAGCTGGCGAAGAAGGCCGCCCAGCCCGCGCCCGCCCCCAAAAAGCCGGAGGATAAGCCGGAATAAATCCCGGGAACGGGGCTGACAGGCAGGCCGGTCCTGTGCTATACTGAACGGCGGCGGGAGCTTCCCGCCGCCGTTTTCATACTACAGGATCGAAAAGGAGGGCGCTTATGCGCGTCACATGGATGGGCCACGCCTGCTTTGTGCTGGAGCAGGACGGCTTTCGGATCGTGATCGACCCCTATACCGGCGTACCCGGTTATCCGCCGCTGGCGCTGGAGGCGGACCGGGTGGAGTGCAGCCACAGCCACTTTGACCACAACGCCGTTTCGGCGGTCCGCCTGCGGCCCGGAGCTGGGGCGGGACCGTTCACCGTGGAGGAGATCCCCACGTTTCACGACGGTGCGGGCGGCGCGCTGCGGGGCGGAAACACCGTCCGCGTCTTTTCCGCCGGGGGCGTGCGGGTGTGCCACATGGGGGACATCGGCCACCCCCTCTCTGCCGCGCAGGCGGCGGCCGTCGGCCGGTGCGACGCGGTGCTGATCCCCGTGGGCGGGGTCTACACGGTGGACGCCGCCGGGGCGAAACAGATCGTGGATCAGCTGCGGCCCCGGCTCGCGGTCCCCATGCACTACCGCCACGCGCCCTATGGACTGGAAAACGTGGCCGGGGCGGAGGAATTTCTGCGCCTGTGGCCCGCAGAGGCGGTAGAGCGGCTGGAGGGCAACGCGTTCGACTGCCTTCCGGCCCCCGGCTGGGAGGAGACGCAGGTGTTGCTGCCGAAATATCCCGTCTGAGCGTATAGTTTCCAGCGCTCTGCGTAAACTGACCCTATCACAGACGACGGGGGGCGGAGCGCATGGGAAGATCGGCGCGGCGGCGCAGGCTGGCGTGGGCGCTGGGCGGCTTTCTCTTTACGGCGGCGCTGGGCGTGCTGCTGCACTACCTGTGGGAGTGGACGGGGGAAAACCGGATCGCCGCGGCTTTCTCCGCCGTGAACGAATCCGTGTGGGAGCACATGAAGCTGGTATTTTTCCCGGCGTTCCTGTTCTCCATGGTGGAGGCGTGGTTTCAGGACGCGCCGGGCTTTCTGGCGGCGCGGGGCCTGTCCGTCTGGGTGGGGACGGCGCTGATCCCCATCCTGTATTACACCTATACCGGCGTGCTGGGCCGGGACGTGATGTGGGCGGACCTTTCCATCTTCTTCCTCGCGGCCGGGGCGGTGTTTCTGCTGGACCTGCGGCTGCGGCGGTCGGGACGGCTCACCTCCGGCTGGCAGCAGGCGGCGGGGCTGGCGGCGCTGTGGCTGCTGGCGTTGGTGTTCGTGCTGTGGACGTACCGTCCGCCCCATCTGCCGCTGTTTCTGGACCCGCGGACGGGGCTTTACGGCGTCCCGCCCGGACCCGCCATGTTTTGAGGAAGCGGGCGGACAGATAAAACCTGAAAGACCGGCGGCGGGACCCATCGGGTCCCGCCGCCGGTTTTGACCGTGCTTATGATTTTTCAGGCGCGTCAGCGCGCCTCCCGCGGGCCGGGGCGGAGGGACTCGCCCCGCCGCTCCATGGCCAGCGCTCCGGCGGAAAGCTCCGTCAGCCGCGCGGCGAAGCCCGCCTCGCCGCCGGGCGGAAACGCGGCGTGGAAGGTCACGTCCGCGCCGTAGTCCGCGCCCTCCACGGCGGCTCCGGCGGCGGTCAGCTCCAGCTTCACCCGCTCCAGCAGGGGATACGTGCAGGGCACGTCCCACAGCGTCCACCGGCTCACAAGGCAGGTCCCGGCGGCGTCCAGCGCGTCCTTGGCGCCCTGCGTATAGGCGCGGGTCAGTCCGCCCGCCCCCAGCAGCACGCCGCCGAAATACCGCGTCACCACGCAGCAGACGTTGGTGACCTCCTCCCGCTGGAAAACGTTCAGCATGGGCTGGCCCGCCGTGCCCTGCGGCTCTCCGTCGTCGGAGTAGCGCACGGCGCCGCCCTCCCGCAGGAGGTAGCACCAGCAGTTGTGCCGCGCGTCGTAATACTGCTTTTTCATTTCCTCGATGCGCGCGCGGGCCTCCTCCTCCGTCTCCACCCGCCAGATGTGGCTGATGAAGCGGGAGCGCTTTTCCACAAACTCGCTCTGCGCGGTCTCAAAGGGTACGCGATAAGCGTCCATCCGGTCCCATCACTCCTCCGTTTCCTGCTGCGGGCGCACGTAGGGGGCCACCTGACCCAGCACCCGGGGCGAGCAGACGGCGGTCACCTCGATGGTGTCCGCGTACTCCACCTTTTCCACCTTTGCCTCCCGGTACAGGGCGTCCAGCAGCCCGCCCCGGTCATAGGGCAGGCAGACCGTCACCCGCCGCGCGCCCTTGTCCAGCCGCCGGTCGATGAGCTGAAGAAGCTCCGCCACGCCCTCGCCCGTCCGGGCGGAGATGGTGACCATGTCCTCGCCCCGGGGCAGGATCTCGCCGCCGGTGCGGTCGCACTTGTTGAACACCTCGATCCGGGGCAGGCCGCTGGCGCCAAGCTCGGAGATCAGATCGTCCACCACCTGCGCCTGCTGCTGCCAGTCAGGATTGGATACGTCGATGACGTGGAGCAGGAGGTCGGCGTATTCCAACTCCTCCAGCGTGGCCTTGAACGCCTCCACCAGCTGGTGGGGCAGCTTGCGGATGAAGCCCACCGTGTCGCTGAGCACCACGTCCAGCGTGTCGCTGACGGTGAGCAGACGGCTGGTGGTGTCCAGCGTGTCGAACAGGCGGTTGTTGGCCGGGATGGCCGCGCCGGTGAGCCGGTTGAGCAGGGTGGACTTGCCCGCGTTGGTATAGCCCACGATGGCCACCACGGGGATCTCGTTTTTCCGGCGCTGCTGGCGCTGGGTCCCCCGGACCCGGCGCACGTCCTCAAGATCCGCCCGCAGCTTGTCGATCTTTTTGTGGATGAGCCGCCGGTCGGTCTCCAGCTGGGTCTCGCCGGGGCCTTTGGAGCCGATGGCGCCCTTGCCGCTGGAGCCGCCCTGCCGCTCCAGATGGGTCCACATGCCCGTCAGCCGGGGCAGGAGGTACTGATACTCCGCCAGCTCCACCTGAAGGCGGCCCTCCTTCGTCTTGGCCCGCTGGGCAAAGATATCCAGGATCAGGCCGCAGCGGTCCAGCACCTGAATGCCCAGCAGCTCCGTCAGCACCCGCTGCTGGGAGGGGGAGAGGTCGTTGTCGAAGATGACCATGGTGGCGCCCACGTTTTCGCAGTAGAGCTGCACCTCCGCCACCTTGCCCTCGCCGATGAAGGTGCGGGGGTCCGGCTTGTCCCGGTTCTGGAGGACGATGCCCTCCGTCTCGCCGCCGGCGGTCTCCACCAGCGCGGCCAGCTCCTCCATGGAGCCTTCGTCCGCGCTGTCCGCCTTGAGCACCGGGGAGCTCAGCCCCACCAGCACCACTTTATCGCGGATCTCGTTCGTTTCCTGCATAGATCTTCCTTTCCGTCCGGGCGGCCCGCGCCCGGACAGGCTTTTCGTCTGTAATGATACCAGCGCCGCGCAGGCTTGTAAAGCGGGCGGAATGCGCAAAATCCCCGTATCCTTACGGATACGGGGATCTGTGAATGTGTCAGAGGACTTACTTGTCCAGACCGAACTTCTTGTTGAACTTGGCCACGCGTCCGCCGGTATCGACCAGCTTCTGCTTGCCCGTAAAGAAGGGGTGACACTTAGAGCAGACTTCCACCTTGATATTTTTCTTGGTAGAACCTGTCTCAATCACATTACCGCAGGCGCAAGTAATAGTAGTCTGCTGATAATCGGGATGGATTCCTTCCTTCATTGCTCTCGTTCACCTCTTTCACTCCTGAAAATACCCTCTCACAAAGGCACGAGTCAGTTTATCACAGAATTTCCCGTTTTGCAAGGACTTTTTTGAAAAAGCGCGGGAAAATCCGGGCGGAGCCGGAAATGGGGCCGCCCCCGCGGCCCCTCTCCGCCGGGGTGGAAAAAATGCGCCCCTGTTTTTGTGAATATTGCCGAGGGAATGCTCGCTTTTTGACAAAGCATTAACGAGCCGCCGCGTCGGATTTGCAGCCGCTGAACGTGTTCATCCACTATAATGAGCATAGGAAAAGAGGGCGGCCTGACCGGCCGCGCCAGAACAGGCAAAGGAGTGGAAAGTTATGGCAGAGAAGGAACTGAACGAATATCTCAGAAAGGGCGAGAACGTCCGCTGGAGCGGGCGCACGGCGCCGTTTCCCCTGCTGGGCGACAAATCCCGGGAGCAGATCGTCCTGAAATGGGCCGTCACGGCGGCGCTGACCTGCGGTTTTTTGTGGCTGTACTGCGCGCGGGATCAGGCGGTGAACGGAAAGTTCATCGCGCTGGTGGTGCTGGTGGCCGGACTGGTCATCGCCTCTCCGTGGATGGAGCAGCGCAGCATCATGGGCCAGCAGTATTTCATCACGGATCAGCGGGCCATCCTGATGAGCCGGGACAAGACGTTTTACAGCATGGAGCTGAACGGCATCGACGAGCTTCGCCGAGTCAGTCTGCACGGTGAGGCGGACACGCTGGTGATGGGCGGCATTATCATGGGGGATATCCGTAAGCAGCTCCGCTGGCGCGCCTGCCACCCAAAAACGGATATGCAGGGCCAGAAGAAGCAGGACGAGGCGCTGGGAATGGTGTTTTACGGCATCCGGGACGCAGACCTTGCGGAGAGCCTGCTGCACGGCGGGCAGGTCCGCGGCAAGACGGCCTGAGAACGGAGCGTACAGACAAAGGCGCGGCGGGGAACACCCGCCGCGCGTTTTCTTTGGGAAAATCGTGTGGACTTGATACGATTTGGACTGTTCTTTTCCGACCCGGTGTGATATAATTCAGCACAGTATATCATGGACCGTTGTGCGGCGCGCGGAGCGCCGCGCCGAAGGGGGCGGGCAAATTGTACGACGGACATCTCACGCTTCATATTCTGGGCGGCAGCTCCGGGCTGGAGGAAGCGCTGCATGGAGCCGCCGCGCCGGAGCGGCTGTACTGCGCGTGGGCGCGCTTTGACAGCCCCGCGGAGGAGGGCTGGGCCGCCTGCGACGTTCTGGTGGTGGACCTGCCGGACGGGATGGCGCTGGACGCGGTGGCCCGGACGCCGGAGGACGTGGAGCTGGTGATCTGCGCGGGGCAGGAGGAGCTGGCCGCGCTCCCGCGGGACCGGCGGTACGCCGACCTCTGGGTGCGCCCGGTCCCGGCGTTCCTGCCCGCGATGCGCATGGAGACGCTGCTGCACGCCTTCAAGGAGCGGCACGACGGCGCGCTGGCCCAGAACTGTCTGGACACGGCCATCAACAGTATCCCGGATCTTGTCTGGTTCAAGGATGTGCGCGGCGCTCACGAAAAGGTGAACGACGCGTTCTGCCGCGCGGTGGGCAAAACCAAGGAGGACATTCAGGGCCGGGGCCACTACTACATCTGGGACATGAAGCCGGACGAATATGCCGCAGGCGAGTACGTCTGTCTGGAGTCGGAGGAGGAGGTCATGCAGCGCAGGGCGACCTGCCTGTTTGACGAAAAGGTCCTCAGCAAGCACGGGCTGCGCCGGTTCAAAACGTATAAATCCCCCATCTTCGACAAAAAGGGGAACATCATCGGCACCATGGGCGTGGGCCGGGACGTGACCGATTTTGAAAACATCACCGCGGAGCTGGAGATCCTGCTGCGCAGTATGCCCTTCGGCATCCTGATCGAGGGGACCGAGGGCCAGATCATCAAGGCCAACGACAAGGTGCTGGAATACTTCGGTCTGGAAAAGGACGAGGTGGAGGGCCGGCCCTATGACCAGTGGAAGCAGGAGTACCTCGCCGGCGCGGCGCCGGACGGGGAGGAGATGCTGGTCTCCCGGGAGAGCGGCGGCGGAGCGAAGTATTTCCGCTTCTGCGAGGACATGATCTACGACGTGTTTGAAAATCCCGTGGGCCGACTGTGCACGGTGCGGGACGTGACGGTGGAATGGAATCTGCGGGAGCGGCTGGTCATCAGCTCGGACACGGACTTTTTGACGGGCCTGTATAACCGGCGCTGCTTCTACCGCTATATCCACGAGAACCGGGACGCCCAGCGCACCAGCATGATCTATCTGGATCTGGACCGGTTCAAGAGCGTCAACGACGTTTACGGCCACCGGGCGGGAGACGATGCGCTGGTCCTTGCGGCGCAGACGCTTCAGAAGAGCTTCCGGGAGGGGTTCATCACCCGGCTGGGCGGCGACGAATTTCTCATCACGCTGCTGGGGCCGGTGGAGCTGGAGACGCTGGAGGTCCGGACGGAGCAGCTCCTGCGCCGGATGCGGGCGGCGTTTGAAAAGGACCCGCGGTTCCATGCCCTCTCCGCCAGCGCGGGCATCGCCCAGAGCGACGACCCGGAGGAAAAGATCGACGCACTGATCCAGCGGGCTGACGCGGCGCTGTACGCCGCCAAGCAGCAGGGCCGGAACCGTCTCTGCCTGTAAGGCGCGGAGGCGCTCCGGCGGGAAACGCATCGAACACAATGAAAACGGCGCGGCTTCAGCCGCGCCGTTTTTGCTGCTTTATTCAGGAACGGAAAACGCTTCTCCAACCGTAAAAGGCCGCCGGGTCACCTGCGCGCTGTGCGGGGCGGAACGCACCGCAGGGGGAAAAAATATCTCACGCGAGAGCCGGGCGTACCGCTCGGACGGACGAAACGCCGCGTGGGATCGACACGCCGCCCGCACCGCCCGGGCGGCACGGCTGGGCCGCCTACCCCGCCAGCCTTTCCCGGGTCGGTTCGGCCGCCGGAAGGGCGCGCTTCGTTTGAGCCGCGGGGGAGAGACGCTCCGGCCCGCTTCCGCGCCGTCGGTGGGAAGCGCCGGACTGGCCCGCTCCCAGCGGAAAGCGCCGGATCGTCCACGCAAGGCGGACAGTACGGTCAGATCGCCGCCTGCACGGGAGCGGCGGCGCGCAGCGCGTCCGCTATGCGGCGCAGCAGCGCCTGATGGCTGGAAAGGGGCTGGGCGTCCACCGTCAGCTCGGCCGCGTGGGTGCAGCCGTCCACCCCTCCGGCGGCGACCACCGCCGAGAGGACCTGAAATTCCTCTGCCGGGGAGGGCAGCAGCCAGTGTCCGACGGCGCGGCTGAGCAGCGCGGACGCGCCCCAGCCCCACCAGTTGGAAACGCCGGAGGTCAGGGCCAGATCAGCCTCCTGCGCCGCGGCGTACTCCACGGGCAGGGGCGTACGGGCGGCGATCACGGACCGCAGGGAGCCCATGCCCAGCTCGTTGCCGCCGTCGCCCACGCCGATCGTCACCGCCCCCATCTCCCGGGCCAGCGGGAGCAGGAAGTCGGAATCCGTCACCATGTCGTCGATGATGCGGCCGCGCATATTGTAAAAGTGGCCGTCCGCGGCCTTTCCGGGCCGCTCCAGCGCGATGAAGTGGGTGGGCTGGAGCCGCGTCATCAGGCGGCGGCCAAAGGCCTCGGTGTCCTCGGCGGGGAGACAGACCACCTCCGCCGTCAGCTCCAGACACTCCGCCGCGGCGCTCACCAGCGGGAACGACACGCCGTCGGTCAGAAGGGTGACAGCGCAGCCCGCCGTCTCCAGCGCCCGGGCCAGCTCCGCGGAGCCGCCGGGGCCGTCCGTCTCGCCGCGGACGCCCTCCGGGCCGCAGTCCACGGGGAAGCCGGTGAGGATCACCGCCCGCCGGGCGCTGCGCAGCGTCCGGGTCACTGCGTCAAAGTCCGGCGCGGGCGCCGCCGCGGCAAGGCCGCGCCCGGTGGCGTCCTCGCACAAAAGCGCATGGAGCTGACTGAAAAAGTCCATAAAAAAACCTCCCATAGCCGTTTTTTCCGCAAAAAGATCCACTGTCCCCGCGCAGAAAGGCTGCGCGGCGGCGGCTCGTGGCTCTTGACTGCGGAAGAAAACGCCGGGAGAGGCGGTTCATGCAGGCAAAAAACGAATGCCCGGTCAAGGCGGCAGCGCCTTGGCCTACGGTCAGTATAGCAGGGAGCGGCTCCGCCGTCAAGGCGGCGAAACGGCAAAATTCGAGGTGGAATTTCGGTGCTTTTCATGGTATATTGGAGAAAAGAGAGGGGAGAGTGCGTATGCGCTTTGGGGAGAACACGGTCCTTGCGGTGGGGCAGGCCAAGCCCAGCCGGACCGACGCCATCTATCAGACCCACGGAGAATTTTACCTCACGCTGGTGCTGGAGCGGGACACCGGCCGGATCGTGGACGCGTCCTGCAACACCATTCTGGAGCTGACGGCGGCGTTCGTGCGGGAGCTGCTGGTGGGGCGGCGTCTGCCGGAGGAGCTGCCCGCGCTGGAGGAGGAGATCCGCCAGCGGTACTTCGCGCTGACGCAGAAGCCGCTGATCGCCAGCCTGAAGGACGCGGCCAACCGCTACCGCGCCGCGCTGGAGGGCGAGGAGGCCTGAGCGGCGGCCGGGCAAAAAACCGAAAACGGCGCGCAGGTCATTCCTGCGCGCCGCTTTTTTCTGCCTGTGGGCGGGACCGCGTTATTGCGGAGCTTCCTCCCGATAGGCGGGCTTGATGTCAAAGGCGTGGTTCATGGGGCCGGAACCCTTGCCCAGATCCAGCATGGCGTTCAGCGCGCCGGAGAGGTACGCTTTCGCCCGCTCCACGCTTTCGCACAGGGAAAAGCCCTTGGCCAGATTCGCCGCGATGGCGCTGGAGAGGGTGCAGCCGGTGCCGTGGGTGTTGGGATTGGCGATGCGCCGGCCCTCGAACCAGCGGCCCCCGTCCGGCTGCCAGAGAAAGTCGTTGGCGTCGTTGATCCGGTGGCCGCCCTTGAGCAGTACGGCGCAGCCGTACCGCTCACCGATGACCCGGGCGGCGGCTTCCATCTCGGCGGCGGAGCCGATGGCGCAGCCGCTGAGAAGCTGCGCCTCCGGGATGTTGGGCGTGACCACCGCGGCGAGGGGAAGCAGCTCATTTTTCAGCGCGTCCATGGCGTCCTCCCGCAGGAGCCGCGCGCCGGAGGTGGCCACCATCACCGGGTCCACCACCAGATTTTCCGCGCCGTACTGGCGCAGCTTCCGGGCGATGACGGAGATCAGATCGGCGGAGGAGACCATGCCGGTCTTGACCGCCTGAGGCGGGATGTCGGTGAATACCGCGTCCAGCTGCGCTTCCAGAAAGGCGGGCGGGACCTCCAGAATGTCCTTGACGCCGGTGGTGTTCTGGGCGGTGAGCGCGGTGACGGCGCTCATGGCGAATACGCCGTTGAGCGTCATGGTCTTGAGATCCGCCTGAATCCCGGCGCCTCCGCTGGAATCACTTCCGGCAATCGTCAATGCTGCTTTCATATGCTGCTCCTTTCTTTAAACGACAGGCATTGATCTTATCAGACGGCGCAAGGTGGTGCCCCCAATGCGCCGCCGGGACCGCGCTCCCGTGGAGGATGCGCGGCTTGTTCGGGCCGCTTTGCGGTCCGGCGCGGACGGTCAGCCGTCCAGCGCCTGCGACAGGGCCAGCATCCGCCGGGCGGCGGCCTTGGCGTCCGGCTGGGCGAAGAGGGCGGAGACCACCGCCACGCCCGCAAGGCCGCAGCCGGAAAGCTCCAGAATGTTCTCCGCTGTGATGCCGCCGATGGCGACCACGGGGATGCGCACCGCGCGGGTCACGGCGCGGATGACCTCCCGCGTCAGGGGGCGGGCCTCCGCCTTGGTGTGGGAGGCGAACGCCGCGCCCACGCCCAGATAGTCCGCGCCCGCCGCCTGCGCGGCCAGCGCCTCGTCCACATTGTGGACGGACACGCCCACCAGCCGGTTCGGCCCCAGCGCGGCCCGCGCCCGGGCGGCGGCCATGTCCTCCTGTCCCACGTGGACGCCGTCGGCCCCGCTGGCGAGGGCGATGTCCACCCGGTCGTTGATGATGCTCACGGCCCCCAGCGCGCGGCACAGGGGGACGATGCGCCGGGCTTCGGCCAGAAAGGCCGCGTCATCCAGCGCCTTTTCCCGCAGCTGCACGATGCCCGCGCCGCCGCGGATCACGTCCTCCACCTGCCCGTCCAGCGTCCGGCCGCTGAGCCACGCCCGGTCCGTCACCGCGTAGAGCCGGAGGGCCTCCCGTTTCAGTTCCATAAAACACGCTCCTTACTGACCGGACACGCCTGCCGGCGCACAAAAAAGAACCGCAGACATTCCAATGTGGAATCTCTGCGGCAAAACGCGCGGCATTTCCCTACGTTGGCATGATCCAAGTCAGGTCATGGGTCGGGACCGTTCGGCCCCCTCTCAGCCCGCAAACCGGCGGACTCCCCTCTCTATTTACAAGCTGATTATACTCCTGCCGGTGGCGGAATGCAACCGTTTTTTTCACGGCTTGACAAATTCCGCGCCCGGTGGTATCATGGCGCCAAAGCTGGGGAGCCGAAAGGGCTGAGAGGAAGCGCGCGCTTCGACCCGCGACCTGATTTGGGTAATGCCAACGTAGGGAGCTGAGTGCTGAAAGTCAGCGGGAGCGCGCAGGCGTTCCCGCTTTTATTTTGACTGCGGAGGGGAGACGGCGGTTCCGGCGCCCGGGATGGACCGGGAGCGATGATCGGGGGAGCGCCCGGGCGTTGTGCCGGAGACAAGGAAATATGCAGCGATGGGAAGCCGTGTTCCGGCGTGAGAGGAGGCCAGCGAGCCTCGACCGAAGGACGGGACTAGTGCGCCCGTTCCATCCTCGCAAGGGGAAGCTGTGTGTTTCTCCCTGCCATTTTGAAAAGGAGTCTTTCCGATGAAACAGAACAATACGGTGAAAAAGCTGGCGGCTGCGGGCCTTCTGTGCGCGGTCGCCGTGGTGGGCAGCCTGTTTTCCTTCCCGGTGCTGGGCAGCAAGTGCGCCCCGGTGCAGCACATGGTCAACGTGATCTGCGCCGTGTTCCTCGGCCCGTGGTACGGCGTGGCCGTGGCCTTCGCGGCCAGCCTGCTGCGAAACCTCCTGGGCATGGGCAGCCTGATGGCGTTCCCCGGCAGTATGTGCGGCGCGCTGCTGTGCGGCATTGTGTACTGGAAAACGAAGAACCTGACCGCCACGCTGGTGGGCGAGGTGTTCGGCACCGGCGTGATCGGCGGCCTGTGCGCCTATCCCATTGCCACGATGTTCATGGGCGTGGACGCGGCGGCGGTGGCCTTTTACGCGTATATCGTCCCGTTTTTGATCTCCACGGTCGCCGGGTCCGTTCTGGCGGGCGTGCTGATCTTCGCCCTGCAGAGATCCGGTGCGCTCAATTCCATGCGCGCCGCGCTGGAGAACTGAGCGTATGCTGCCTTTTTCCCGTCTGGACGAGCTGAGAAGCGCCCGCCCCCTCATCCACTGCATCGCAAACCTCGTCTCCGCCAACGACTGCGCCAACGTGCTGCTGGCCGCGGGCGCCTCGCCCATGATGGCGCAGGCGCCAGAGGAGATGGAGGAGATTACCGCCGCCAGCGCCGCCACCGTCCTGAACACGGGGACGCCGGACGCGGCCCGCTTCGCGGTGTGCCGCCTGTGCGGCGGACTGGCCGCGGAGCGGCGTCAGCCGGTGGTGCTGGACCCGGTGGGCGTGGGCGCGTCGGCGTGGCGTCTGCGGGAGACGGAGCGTCTGCTGGAGACGGTGACGCCGGCGGTCCTGCGGGTGAATTTCGGCGAGGCGCAGGCCCTGCTCCACCGGGCGGGCCGGGAGCAGGGCGTGGACTTTGCGGGCGGCGGCGCGGCGGAGGACCGGGCGGCGTGCGCCCGGACGCTGGCGCGGGAGCGCCGGACGGCGGTGCTGCTGACCGGGCCGGAGGATGTCGTGACCGACGGGGAGCGGCTGTGCCGCGTGTCGGGCGGAAGCCAGTGGATGACCCGGGTCACGGGGACGGGATGTATGCTTTCGGCGCTGTGCGGCGCGTTCGCCGCGGCGGAGCCGGACGCGTTCACGGCGGCGGCGCTGGCCGCAGCCTTTTGGAAGGTCTGCGCCGCGCAGGCGGAGCGGTCCCTCGGCCCCGGACAGGGGGCCGGAGCGCTGCGCTCCGCGCTGATGGACGCGGCGTCTCTGCTGGACGGCGGGGCGCTGGCTGCCCTTGCCCAAACGGAGCTTTCCTGAGCGGGGGACAAGATCAAATAACAAAACGGCATCCGCGTGATATTCACTGGGAATATCACGCGGATGCCGCTCTTTTGCGCAGACGCGCCGTCAGTCCAGCTTCTTTTCCAGCAGGACCAGATCCACGATGCCGATGCCGTTGAAGGTGCAGGGCCGGACGGCGATCTCCCGGTAGCCCAGTCCGGCGTAGAACCGGCGGGCGTTGGCGTTTTTCGCGTTGGTGTCGATGCGCAGATACCGGCAGCCCTGCTCCCGGGCGTACTGCTCGTAAAACGCGGCGAAGGCGCGGCCAAGGCCCCGTTTTCCGGCCTGCGGATCGACGGCCAGCGTGTGCAGGACCATGATCTGGTCATCCGGCGCGTCGTACTGCCACGGAGCGCCCGCGTAAACGTCCGCCTGAAGCCGGTTGAAGATGCCGGTGCCCACCACGGCGCCGTCCGCCTCCTCCACGAACAGGTCGCCCCGCTCCAGCGCCGCCTCGGCGGTGGAGCGCACGGGGTACACGCCCCGTATCCAGCCCACCTGCGCGGGGCCGGCCTCCTCTGCGTCGTGGACGTGCTCATAGACCCGGACCACGGCATCCAGATCTGCGGCATCGGCCTTCCGAATGGTGATCTCCATGAAAAACACTCCTTTGCGTCTTTGCGTCGGCCCGGCGGCGCTCTGCCGGTCACTGGCAGCGCTTCTGATACTCCGACGGGGACATTCCCACGCTCTTTTTGAACGCGCTGCTGAAATAGGTGATGTCCCGGTAGCCCACGGACTCCGCCACCTCGTAGACCTTTACGCGGCAGTCCCGCAGAAGCTCCGTGGCCTTGTGCATCCGGTAGTTGGTGAGATAGGCCGAGAGCGTGTAGGACGTCTCCTTCTTGAAAACATGGCTCAGATGCCCGTCGCTGACGCCCAGACTGCGGGCCACGGACGAGACGCTGATATCCGGGTCGTTGTAATGCTCGGCGAGATAGGCCAGCGCCTCCCGGACGTATTTGCTCTTTTCCGGCCCCTGCCCGTCCGGCAGGACCGGGGCGGCGGGGGCCGCCGGGGCCGCGGCCTGGGCGCGGCTGCGGATGCGGGCGATGGTCTCCTCCAGCTCCCCGTCGTGAAAGGGCTTGAGCAGGTAGTCCGCAGCGCCCAGCTTCAGCGCCGACTGGGCGTAGGAAAAGTCGCTGTACGCGGTGAGAAAGACCACGTGGGCCCGGTTCCCCTCCTCCCGCAGGCGGCGGAGCATCTCGATGCCGTCCAGCTTGGGCATGCGGATGTCGGTGACGATCAGGTCCGGGCGGTAGCGGCGGATGACCTCCAGCCCCTCCTCGCCGTTGGCGGCCTCGCCCACCACGGCGCAGCCCGCCCCGGCCCAGTCCACCGTCAGCACGATGCCCTTGCGGACCAGCTCCTCGTCCTCCACGACGACGACCTTCAGCATGGCGGTTCCTCTCCTTTCCTGAAAACCGGAAGTGTGATGCGGATGCACGCGCCCTCGCCCTGCACGGGAATGAAGCGGACGCCCCGGTCCGGGCCGTACCGGATGCGCAGGATGGCGTCCACATTATGCAGGCCGAAGTGCCCGCCGGGCCGGGGCGCGCCGTCCCGGTACTGGGCCAGCACCTCCTCCGGCACGCCGCAGCCGTTGTCCCGGACGGTGAGGATCAGGTCCTCCTCCGCGCGGTAGGCGCTGATGCGGATCTCGCCGCCGGAGCGGTCCCGGAAGCCGTGCAGAATGGCGTTTTCCACCAGCGGCTGGAGCATCAGCTTCGGCACCGGCACGTCCCGCAGCGGCTCGTCCACCTCCACCGTCAGGGCGAACGCGCCGGAAAAGCGGATGTTCTGGATCTCCACGTACCGCTCCACAAGGCGCAGCTCCTGCCGCAGAGGGACCAGCTCATCGGCGGAGATGCTGCTGCGCAGGATGTCGGCAAGGTCGGCGGAGATGGTGGCGATCTCCGGGGCCTGATGGATCTTGCCCATCCACTTGATGGTGTCCAGCGTGTTGTACAGGAAGTGGGGGTTGAGCTGGGCCTGCATCATGCGGATCTGGGATTCGTTCAGCTCCCGCTGCTGGCACAGGGAGTCCTCCAGATTCTGCCGCAGGCGCTGGGCCATCCGGTTGAACCGGCCGGAGAGCTGGCCCATCTCGTCGGTGCGGCGGTTGTCCAGCTGGACGTTCAGGTTGCCCTCCTCCACCTCGCGCATGGCGCTGTTGAGGGCACGGATCGGCTCAAAGAGCTGGCGGCTGAAGCGCATGGACGCCAGCACGCACAGACCGAGGCACAGCAGCAGGGAAAGCCCCGCCACCAGATACATCAGTTCGGCGGTGCCCTCGGTCATGGGCTTGGGCTGCTGGAGCACCAGACAGAAGCCGGAGCGCGGCTCCTGCCGGACGAAGTAATCGTAAGCGCCGTGGCTGTCGGAGAGGGCCTGTCCGGCCAGAAGCTGGCTGCGCAGGCGGGCGGCCAGCATCTTGGCGGGGAGGTCGGACGAGGCGTACACCTGATCCCAGAAGGGGTCCAGCAGCAGAAGGCGGCTGGTGGCGGTGTACTGCCCGTCGAAAAGCGCGGTGAGCTGGGCGGCGGTGACGTCCGCCACCACGTATCCCAGCGGAACGCTGCCCCGCCGGACGGCGCAGGCCGCCTGAATGCAGGCGGAGCTTTTGGACGATGCGCCGCGGTAGACCACGCCGCCGTCCGCCGCCGCGGCCAGCAGCCCCCAGCGGGGGGAGAGGGAGCCGGAGGCGGGCTGGCTGGAGGTGGAGTAGAGCTGGCGGCCGTCCGCGCCGTAAACGGAGAGACTGGCCCCGCCGAGGACCGGCGCGGCCGCGCGGTACAAAACGGAGTAGACGCGCTGCTCGTCCAACTCGGAGCGGTCCAGCGCCGCCGCCACCGCCGGCTCGGCGCAGAGCTTTTCCATGACGGTCTCGCAGTCGGACAACAGCCCGCTCAGCTCGCCGGACATGGCGTCAAGCTGCGTCTCGGCGGCGTCCGCCGCGCTGCGGGTCAGCGAAAGGCGGAAGATGTTGAGCATCAGCAGCGTGCAGATCAGCAGGGGCAGGATGCCGATGGCCAGAAAGCTGGTGAGCAGCTTCTGGCGGAAGGAGGCGTTTTTCATGACGGCGCGTCCTCCCGCAGAAGCTCCGGCCAGCGGGCGGAGAAGGCGTCCTTCAGCTCCGCCGCCCAGCGGACGGGATAGTCGATGAGCGCCAGCTCGTCCGCGGGGGGCAGTGCGTCGCCGTCGGACACGTCCGCGCGGACGCTGCGGCGGGAGAACTGGCTGACCACCAGCTCCTGCACGTCCCGGCTCTGGGCAAAGTCCAGGAAGGCCCGGGCGTTGTCCGGATGGGGTGCGCCCGCGATCAGGGCGCTGCCGTCCGGCACGGCGCTGGTCCCCTCCTCGGGGTAGACGATGGCGATATCCGCTCCCTGAGCCTGACGCTTCAGGGCGGTCTCCTCCAGCGTCACGCCCACGCGGCAGCTTCCGCCGGCCACTGCGGCCACCACGTCGCCGGAGTCCGGCAGGACCCGGCCCTCCAGCTGGACGGCAAGGCGGTCCAGCAGGTCCCAGTCGTCGCCGGGGAGGGCGCAGAGCATGGTGGCCGCCGCCGTGTAGCTGGAGCCGGACACAGTGGGGTCCGCCAGCGCGATGGAGCCGGTCCACCGGCCGCTCAGCAGGCTCTCCCACCCGGTCAGCTCGCCGGGGGAGACCAGCTTGGTGTTGTAGATCAGCACCACGGGGAGGGAGGAAAAGGGCGTCCACAGGTCGTCCGCCGGGCGCAGGCCCGGGCGGATCAGGTCCGCCTCGGCGCAGGCGTAGGGCTGAAAGTAGCGCTCGTAGGCTGTCAGGCTCTCCACGCCGCCGCCGAAGATCACGTCGCACACCGGCGCGTCCGCCTCGCCCGCGATGCGGGCAAGCAGCTCGTTGGTGCCGCCGGTGACCACCTCGGCCCAGATGCCGGTGCGGGCTTCAAACTCCTTGACGATGGGGCCGTAAACCTCCTCCTTATGAGAGGTGTAGATCACGACCCGGTCGCTCTCCGCCGGGGCCAGCGCCGCCGCGGACTGGTCCGGGGAGCCGGTGCAGCCGGTGAGCAGCAGCGCGGTCAGCGCGAGGATCAGGCATCGTCTGCCCATGGCGCGTCCTCCTTTCGGGTTGGATAGAGCGGTCAGACCAGCTCCAAAAGCTCCGGCAGGGACCGGATCTCGTGGTCCGCAAGGCCCTCCGCTGCGGCGGCGGGGCCGAGGGCGGCGCTGGAAAAGCCGCCGCAGCGGGCGGCGCGGACGCCTGCGGCGGCGTCCTCCACCACCAGCGCTTCCGCCGGGGAGACGCCCAGCGCCTGCGCGGCCTTCAAAAACACCTCCGGGTCCGGCTTGGACCGGGCGATCTGCGTCCCGTCCACCACGGCGTGGAAATACGGCGTCAGGCCGGTGCGCTCCAGAATGAAGCGGGCATTTTTGCTGGAGCTGGCCACCGCCAGCAAAAGCCCACGTTCCCGCAGGGCCTTGAGCGTGACTGTTGTCTCCGGGGAAACGTCCGCCGGGGTCATCTCGGCGATGAGGGCGCGGTAGCGCTTGTTCTTCTCCTCGGCGAGGGCTTCCTTCTCCGCCGGGGTGAAGCTGCGGCCGCAGCCCTCCAGCACGATGTCCAGCGCCTCCATCCGGGAGACGCCACGCAGCCGCGCCGCGGCGCGCTCGTCAAAGGGGATGCCGAGACGGCCCGCCAGCGCACGCCACGCCTTGTCGTGGGCCTGATCCGTGCGGACCAGCACGCCGTCCAGATCAAAGATTACTGCGCGCATGAGAGGATCGCCTCCAATTCATCGCATACGTCCCGGCAGGACCGGGGCGCTTCCCGGCCCACGGCGGCGCGGGAGTCCGCCAGCGTCCGGCGCAGCGCGCCGTCCGCCTGCTCCATGAGATAGCACCGGCCCGCCATATCCAGCATGGACTGATCGTTCCAGTTGTCGCCGAAGGCCGCCGTCTCCTCCGGCGAAACGCCCAGCGCGCCGCACATCTCCGCAAGGCCGGTGCCCTTGGTGGCAATGGTGAAGTCCAGCCACACAAGGCCCGCCACCGCCATGTGGAACGGCTTGCCCCAGCGGGGGGCGAGGAGCGCGGCGGGGCCGTCCATCCCGTTGGGACAGTAGGCCGCGATCTTCACGATCTCCTCCGGCACGTCCTCGGGCCGGTCCACCATGGTCACGAGATTCCCGTGGTTCACGGCCATCTCGTGGACCAGCTCCGGGCCGCAGCCGCACAGATAGTTGAGGTTCTGCCCCTCGATGATGACGTCGCAGCCGGGAATGTCCATGATGGCGTGGGACAGGGCCAGCGCCTCCTGACGGGGCAGGAGCGTCTTGCTCAGGAGGGGCGCGCCCTCCTCCGTTCCGGGGCCGTACAGCACGGCGCCGTTTTCGCACAGAAAGCACATCTCGTCCGCCACGGGGGCGAACAGCGTGCGCATGGAGTGGTACTGCCGGCCGGAGGCGGGACAGAACAGGATATTCCGCTCCCGCAGGCGGCGGATCAGGGGAAACAGCCGCTGGGGCATGACGGTCTTGTCATAGGGCAGCAGCGTGCCGTCGATATCGGATGCAATGAGACGGATCATAAAACGCTCCTTTTTGGGATCAGGATGGAAAACGGAGAAAAGAGGCCCCGGCAGGGGGCCTCTTTCCCGACAGCGCCCGGCCGAGGGACCGGGGCGGATTTACTTCACGCTCAAAGAGCCTTGCGCGATCATCCGGCCGTTCCTACGACTGAATAATACCACGCCGTCGCCCTGAAAGTCCAGACGGATTTTCTGGCCGATGCGGTAGAGCACGCCGCCGAACACCACGCCGGTGAGCAGGAAGCTGCCCACCCGGACCTTCACCGTGGTCTCCATGCCGGTGGGCATGGCGGAGTAGATCTCGCCTTCGATGGCACCGGAATCGCTCAAACGCAGGAACTCCGGCCGCACGCCGAGAACAAAGTCCCCGTCGGTCAGGGCCACGTCGTCGCCGAAGTCCTCCGTCTCGTTGACGCGGGCCACGTGATAGCGGAACAGCACGTCCTTGTTGCCCTTTTCCACGCTCTTCTTGTCCAGCGCCCGGGCGTTTTCCGCGTCCCTGCGGGCCTTGTCCTCCGCGTCCGCGCGCTCGTACCACGCGGCCACGTCCAGCGGCTCCTTGGGACGGAAGGAGAGCTGCATCCCGTCCAGCGCGGAGAGGGTCAGCGTTCCGTCGGACTGCTGTGCGCCGCTGGCGTCGATGAAGTTGATGGCGGGGTTGCCCACGAAGTCCGCAACGAACACGTTGTTGGGCTTGGCGTATACGTCCAGCGGCGCGTCGTACTGCTGGAGGACGCCGTTTTCGATCAGGCAGATCTTGGTGGCCAGCGTCATGGCCTCCATCTGATCGTGGGTGACGTAGATAAAGGTGGAGCCGGTGTCGATGTGCAGGCGCTGAAGCTCGGAGCGCATCTCAAGGCGCAGCTTTGCGTCCAGATTGCTCAGCGGCTCGTCCATGAACAGCACCGTCGGCTCCGGCGCCAGCGTCCGGGCGATGGCCACGCGCTGCTGCTGGCCGCCGGACAGCTCGGAGGGATAGCGGTCCATGAACATGCCGATCTTCACGATCCGGGCCACGCGGCGCACGGACAGGTCGATCTCCTCCGGCGTCAGCTTGCGCACGGCGGTGACGGGCTTGCCGTCCTTTTCGTACTCAAAGCGGTCGTTGAGCGTGCAGCCGGCGGCGGCGGCCCTGTCCCGGGCGGACTTGAGCGCGGCCTCCAGCTCCGGGCAGCGGGCCTGCGCCACGGTGCCCGGCTCCATGGACTCGTGGAGCTTGTAGCTCATCAGGGTCTTGGCGGCGTAAATGGAGATCTCATAGCGGTCGATCAGCTTGATCTGGGCCTTGTTCACGTCCAGCTTGCCCTTTTTGTCCACGCACTCCACGATGGTCTTTACCACGTCGTCCGGCTTCTGCAGGACGCGCAGCAACGCCGCGGCTCGGCTGGCGTCCGGGTCGAACTTGGGCAACTCCTCCTTGATGTTGGAAAGGCCGAAGGAGATGTTCTGGTAGACGGTCATGTTGGGCCAGAGGGCGTAGTTCTGGAACAGGAAGCCCACCTTGCGCTTGTTGGGCGGGATATTGATGCCCGCCTCGCTGTCATACACGACCCGGCCGCCGATGGTGATGCGGCCGCTGGTGGGGGTCTCCAGTCCCGCGATCATGCGCAGGGTGGTGGTCTTGCCGCAGCCGGAGGGTCCCAGCAGCGTGACGAAGGCATTGTCGTCGATGACCAGATTCAGGTCGTCCACAGCGTAGAATTTATCCCAGCGTTTGGTTACGTGGGTCAATACGATCTCAGGCATGATTTAACCTCCTATTCCCTTATCAAGGCTTGCGCCGGTGACCTTGTTGACGAGGGTGTTGCAAATCAGAATGGTGACGATCAGGATCAGGTTGATGCCGCTGGAGAAGGCGTACAGACCCATTTCGTCGAAATAGTCCAGCGTGGTGGAGAGGATGAAGCCCTGAACGCACAGCAGCATGAACAGGCTCAGCTCGCGCAGGCAGGTCATGAACGGCAGCAGATAGCCGCTGATGATGGAGGACTTTTGAATGGGGATGATGATGCGGGTCATCCGCTTGCTCCACGGAATGTCCTGAATGATGGCGGCCTCTTCAATCTCGCCGGAGAGCTGGAGCATGGAGTTCAGGCTGGCCCGGCTGGCGAAGGGGATATATTTAATGGTGCCGACGATGATGAGCAGCGTGTACGTATTGAAGAGGTTAACGTACTGATTGGAAAAGAGAATGAAGAACGCCACGCCCACGGCGATGGAGGGCATCAGATACGGCAGGAAGGCCACCGCGTTGACGTAGTTCGCCCATCGGCTCCGCCTCGCTTTGGAAACAGCGTAGCCGATCATGGTGCCGATGGTGCCGGCCAGCAGGGAGCAGCACACGGACACCAGGATCGTTCCGCGGAAGGCGTGCCAGATGGTCTCGTTGTGCAGGATGCCCTTCTGGCCGTACATTCCGTTTTCCGTGATGTTCTCGTCCGTCGTCCACCATTTGACGGTCAGGTTGTCGGCGTCTCCGGTGTAAAGGAAGCTGTAATCGCCCGGGTTGGGCAGGAACGTTTCAAATGCAAAGGAGACGATGGGGAAGATGCTGGTGAAAAAGGTGATGACGATCAGCGCGGCGGCGATGATGTGCTTGCCCGCCCGGCCCAGATTGATCTTGGAGGTCTGGCCGGACTTGCCGGTGACGGTGGTGTAGTT
The DNA here is from genome assembly GCA_934574045.1 of uncultured Oscillibacter sp. Lineage (GTDB taxonomy): Bacteria > Bacillota > Clostridia > Oscillospirales > Oscillospiraceae > Oscillibacter. The sequence goes on from CAKTMK010000003.1 coordinate 23,963, forward strand.
CTTCCGGCTGCGCAGGCTCATCTGATTCAGGAACATGATGGCCACGCCGAAGATCATCATGATGATGGCGAGGATACTGGCCTCGCCGGTGTACTTGGAGTTCAAAGAGACGTACTTGGTGGCGAGGGTGGTCAGGCCCAGATAGTGGGGCACGGGATAGGAGCCCATGGAGCTGCCGAACACCAGCAGGATGGTGGAGAGGATGGCGGGCTTGACCATGGGCAGCGTGATCTTGAACATGGTCTTCCACTTGGGCGTGTCCAGGATCGTGGCGGCCTCTTCAAGGTTGGCGTCCATGTTGCGGAAGATTCCGCCGATAAGGATGTAGGCAAAGGGGGCGTAGTGCAGGCCCAGCACCACAAGGCTGGGGAACAGGCCCTTGCACCACCACAGCGGCATCTGCACGCCCAGCGTGGCGGCCAGCAGGCCGTTGGACGTGCCGGTGACGGCGTTGGAGTTGAACAGGTTCTGCCACACCACGGCCAGCGTCCACTGGGGCATGATGTAGGGGAAGATGAAGATGGAGCTGAGGTATTTGCGGCAGGACAGGTTCGTGCGCGTGATGAGGAAGGCGAACAGCCCGCCGAACACGATGGCCACCACGCAGGTGCCCACCGCCAGCAGCACCGTGTTGATGAGCGGCATCCACAGGTTGCTCATGGCAAGGCGGCTGGTGAAAAGGTCGATGTAGTTGACGAGGGTATAGCCGCTGGCCTGACCCGTCAGGTGGGCGTCGATGGTGCCCGCGTGGATCTTGAAGGTATCCTGCACGATGGCGACGATGGGGGCGACGGTGGTCACCGTCAGCACGATGCCCATAATGAGCAGGATGACATTATGGGGCTTTGAAAAGTAGGTTTTGATCCTGTTGAGCCGGATCGTGGACCTGCCGGTGCTCACAGTAGACGACTGGTTCATAGATGACCATTCCTTTCCCGGACTTGTGCGGGCCGCGGCAGGACCGCTCCCACAGGACCGCCAGCGGCGGCGTACGAACCGAAAAACGCTGGATTTTTCTGGATTTTTGGAGAAAAAGCGCCCCTGACGGTCATGAAAGCACCCGTCAGGGGCGTTTTTACGCGTGAGTCAGCGTACCGCGCCGGACGATCAGCCCGCGCTGTACTTGGTCAGCAGCTCGATCCAGCTGCCCACGGTGAAGGCCACGGAGCTGCAGTACTCGGGATCCTCGAGCACCAGCTTGCCCTGATTGGTCCACCACTCATAGCCGTGGTCGTCCTTGGCGGGGAAGGTGTCCACGCCGTCCACGTAGCCGCCCTTCTGGTGGCCGTAGGTCGCCTCGATGGCCTCAGCGACGGTGGGGTTGGAGGAGTAGCCGCCCATGTCCTTGCCCCAGGCGGAGAAGCCGTCCTCGGTGCAGGTCATGTAAGCGATGAAGGCGCAGGCGGTCCAGGGCAGGGGAGAGTTGTCGGTGACGAACAGATAGTGGCAGTAGCCGTAGCCGCCGATGCCGGTGTAGCCGTCCTGATAGGCGGCCACGTTCACGTTGTTCACGGAGACGGTGGCGGACTCCTCAACGGAGCGGAGCTTGGAGTACACCAGCAGGCCGAACTGATCCGTGGCGGACTTGTCGACCAGCGTGTTGCAGATGGGGCCGTCGTCGGTCTGGGCGTTGTAGCTCTCGACCCACAGCTTGATCCACGCCAGAGCGTACTTGCCGTTCTCGCCCAGGCCCAGATCGCTGGCCTCGGAAGCCATGGCGTCGATGGTGGGCTGGAAGTAGGCCTGCTCGTCGGCGGACAGCGCGTCAAACGCCTCCTTCAGCCAGCCGGCGTAAGTATCCTCCGTGAGCATGTACAGGAAGTTCTTGCCCACGATCTCGGAGTCGATGTCCATGTACAGGCCGTGCTCGCCCTCGGCCACGAAGTCCCAGCAGTTGTCATAGGTCTTGGAGCCGGTGTTGTTGTACATAAAGACCTTGTTCAGGGTCTGCAGGGGCAGGAAGCCGGTGTACGCGTCGGCGGTGGTGCCGTTGGCGTCGGCCCAGTCCTTGGGGATGAAGGTATCCAGCACGCCGGGCTGGACCATCTTGCTCTCGATCTGGTTGCCGTCCTGGATCAGGGTCATGGCATAGGTGCCGGTGGGCTTGAGCGCGTCGGCGGTGAGCTGATCGAAGATCTTGTTGTTCTTGGGCTGCTGCCAGTCGTACTCCATGTTATAGCTGGGGTCGATGGACTGCAGATACTCGATGAACAGAGGCAGAGCGGTCTTGCCGCGGCTGGAGTTGCCCACGCCGTAGAACGTGGCGCCGTTGGATTCCTCGATGGCCTTCTTGGCCAGCTCCTCCAGCGTCATGCCCTCGGCCTCGGCGATGATCTTCTGGGTGGCGGTCAGCTCGGCGGCAGGCTCGGCCGGAGCGGCGGAGCCGGAGCCGGAAGCGGAACCGGCGCTTGCGGCGGGAGCGCTGGAGCCGCCGCAGCCGGCCAGCAGGGCCGACGTCATGGCGAGGGCCAGCGTCAGTGCAAGAAACCTCTTCTTCATAGGGTGATGTCCTCCTCCAAAATATTTTTTGGCGTTGCGTAACAGAAACTTACTTTGCGTCAGCTTCCAGTTCCATTTTACAGGCCAGAACTGGAAATATCCACTGGACAAATCTGCTGTTATTTGTGAAATCCCAATATTTTTGAATAAACTGCACATCAAACCCGCCGCGCCCGCCGCGCCGGGTGAGCGACCTGCACAGCCGCGCTGCCAAAAAAACGGCGGCGCGGACGGGAAAATTGTGGATTCTGCGGGCGCGGGAGAAAAATTTACGTAAATCCGATGGCGGGAAACGGAACCTTTCAAGCGGCGCGGGCGGGACGGCGGCGCTGGGAATTCGGCGGGACGGTATTGAAATGTACCGAAGAATATGTTATATTTAATCGGTTGCATTTTCAGACTGCGGGAATTTTTTGCCGGAAAAGTTCCCACGCGGACATGTGGAAGCAAAGAACGATCGGAAAGCGAGGGACCCAAACTGAACGAGGTATTGAAGCGCTTTGTCCTGCCGGAGGAGCTGAGCGCAGTGGTGGACCGCAGCCCCAGCGTCATCGTCCCCGAGAGCAAGGAGACGCTGTATGAGCTGATCTTCGGCAATGAGCACACCGGGCGGATCGACGTGGTGTACGACGTGGAGGGCCGCCCCGTCCACGAGGCGGACGTGGTCCGCTGCAAGAACGGCGCGGTGGTGAATTTCACGGAGGATTATATGCGCCGCCGGGACCCGGACAGTATGCGCATCGCGGACGGCAAGCCCACGGATAAGCCCCGGTTCGAGGAGGTCTACGGCTGCTCCTTCGACGGGCTGCGGGCGGACACGTTCCGCTGGCTGGCCACGCAGGAGCTGATCCTGGTCCCGTTCCGGGCCGGCGGACACAAGCACGGCTATGAGGCGGCGCTGGTCTGCCCGCGGAACGCGGCGTTCTTCGCTTTTGCCATGGCCCAGCTCCAGACGTTCGTCCGGGTGCGGGAGCTGGAGCGGTTTGAGCCGCAGGCGTTCATCTATGTCGCGCCGCCCTTCCGCCACACCTTCTTCAAGGGAAAGCAGGCGGTGGTCCACTGCCGGGGCGAAAAGCTCCACGAGGTCTTTGCCTATAACCTCTATCCCGGCCCGTCCGCCAAGAAGGGCGTGTACAGCTTCCTGCTGGACATCGGCGAGCGGGAGGGCTGGGTCACGGCCCACGCCTCCGCCGCCCGGATCATCACCCCCTATGAAAACGAGATGGTGATGATGCACGAGGGCGCGTCCGGCGGCGGGAAGAGCGAGCTGCTGGAGGGCGTCCACCGGGAGGCCGACGGCCGGGTGCTGGTGGGGGAGAACACCATCAGCGGCACGCGCCACTATATCAGCATGAGCGACACCTGCACCATCCAGCCGGTGACGGACGATATGGCCGTGTGCCACCCCGGCATCCAGCCCGCCAACGGCAAGCTGGCGCTGGAGGACGGCGAGGACGGCTGGTTCGTCCGGGTGGACGGCATCACGGAGTACGGCCGGGACCCCATGTACGAGCGCATTGCCATCCACACCAAGGAGCCGCTGATCTTCTTCAATCTGGAGGGCGTCCCCGGCGCCACGTGCCTTTTGTGGGAGCACACGCTGGACTCCACGGGCAAGCCCTGCTCCAACCCCCGGGTCATCATCCCACGCCGTCTGGTGGACAACATCGTGACGGAGCCGGTGGAGGTGGACGTGCGCAGCTTCGGCGTGCGGATGCCGCCCTCCACGGCCAAGCACCCCAGTTACGGCATCGTGGGCCTGCTGCACGTGCTGCCTCCGGCGCTGGCGTGGCTGTGGCGGCTGGTGGCGCCCAGAGGGTACAACAACCCCTCCATCAGCGGGGATTCCCCGCTGGCGGCGGAGGGCGTGGGGTCCTACTGGCCCTTTGCTACCGGGCAGCGGGTGCGGCAGGCGAATCTGCTGATGGAGCAGATCCTGCGCTGCACCGCCACCCGCTACGTGCTCATCCCCAACCAGAACATCGGCATTTATAAGGTGGGCTTCGCCCCGGAGTGGATCGCCCGGGAGTATCTGGCCCGGCGCGGCGGCGTGAATATGCGGATGGACCGGCTGACGCCCGCCCTGTGTCCCATTCTGGGCTACTGCCTGAAGGACATGAAGGTGGACGGCCAGCACATCCCGCCCAAGTTCCTGCGCCCGGAGCTTCAGGAGCTTCTGGGGCAGGAGGGCTATCAGGTCGGCGCGAAGATCCTGACGGACTTTTTCGCCAAGGAGCTGGCGGTGTACGACACGCCGGAGCTGCACCCGGTGGGGCGGCAGGTGCTGGAGTGCTTCGCCAAGGGCGGCAGCGTGGAGGATTACTGCCGCATCATCCCGCTGGGACTGGAGTAAGTCCCGCAAAGAGCGCCGCGCGGCGGCACGAACGGAAACGAGCGGAGGGACGTCCCCGAACGGGGACCGTCCCTCCGTTTTGCGCGCCGCGTCCGGCGCGGGTATTGTCAGCGGGCGCGGCGCAGTCCGGCCCGGTGCTCCCGCAGGAGACGGATCACCACCGGCGAGAGCGCCAGCACTGCGATCAGGTTGGGAATGGCCATGAGGGCGTTCATGGTGTCTGCAATACTCCACGCCAGAGACAGCTCCATCACGGAGCCGACCACCACCAGAGCGCAGAACAGGAGCTGATAGGGCTTGATGATCCTCGGCCCGAACAGAAATTCGGCGCAGCGGGTGCCGTACAGCCCCCAGCTCAGGATGGTGGACCCGGCAAACATACAAAGCCCCACGGCCACGACGATGGAGGACTCCGGGCCGAACACGGTGGCGAAGGCGGCGTTGGTCAGCTCCACCCCGGCGGCCTTGCCGTATTCGATGGGCGCTCCGCTGGTGAGGATGACCAGCGCGGTCATGGTGCAGATCACAATGGTGTCGGCAAAGACCTCGAAAATGCCGAACAGGCCCTGCTGCACGGGGCCTTCCGTATCCGCCGCCGCGTGGGCGATGGGGGCGGAGCCGAGACCGGCCTCGTTGGAGAAAACGCCCCGGGACACGCCCCGGGTCATGGCGGTGCGGATGGTGACGCCCGCCGCGCCGCCGATCACGGCGGAGGGGTCGAACGCGCCCACGACGATGGCGCGCAGGACAGGGCCGACACTGGAAAGGTGCGTCAGGATCACCACAAGGCTGGATATGATGTAGATCAGGGCCATCACGGGGACCAGCTTTTCCGTCACCGCGCCGATGCGCTTGATGCCGCCCAGATAGGTCAGCGCGCAGACGGCGGCCATCACAAGGCCCGCGCACAGGCAGATGGTGGAGTTATGACCGGCGGTGGAGGGGACCAGCGTGTTGACCGACGCGGTGATGGAGGTGGCGATGGAGTTGATCTGGGTCAGGTTGCCGATGCCGAAGGCCGCCAGCGCGCCCAGCGCGGCAAAGGCCGCCCCCAGCCACCGGAACCGGGGGCCGAGGCCGTTTTTGATGTAGTACATGGGGCCGCCGACCCAGTCTCCGTTGGCGCTGCGCTCCCGGAAGCGGATGGAGAGCGTTACCTCGGAGAATTTCGTCATCATCCCAACCAGCGCGGAGACCTCCATCCAGAAGACCGCGCCGGGGCCGCCCATGGCGATGGCGCCGGTGACGCCGACGATGTTCCCGGTGCCGACGGTGGCCGCCAGCGCCGTGGTCACAGCCTGCATGGGCGTGACGCTGCCGGCTCCGGCGCGCTTTTTCGCGTGCTTCCCAAAGCACCTTCCGATGGTGCTGCGCATGGCGTACCCAAAGTGGGTGAACTGGAAAAAGCCCAGCCGGACCGAGAGGTACAGACCGCATCCCACGATCAGGACCAGCATGGGGACGCCCCAGACCACGCCGTTGACAATGCCGTTGATCTCGCTGATTTTTTCCGCCAAACTCATTTTGGATGCCTCCTTACTGAAGCTCCGCCGCTCCCGCCCCACGCGCGCCATAGAACGTTCTATGAGGAGACGCCTTTGATTATGAGCCTTTTTCCGGCGGGCGGCAAGGGGGAACGGGGCGGCTTCCAAACGGGCCGGGCGGAAAAAGAAACGAAAACGGCGGCACAGAGACGGAAAAGCGCGGACGGCGGATACCGAAAGGTATCCGCCGTCCGCTATAAAAGAGAGAGAGAGGGATGACTGTGGAACGGATCAATACTTGCCGCCGACCAGCGCGGGAGCCGCGCCGGTGGACCGGGGCGCAGCCGCCGCGGGAGCGGCAGGCGTGTGCTGTTCGGCAGGGACGGGAGCGGCGGCGGGACGGGCGTTAGCCTTGTCGCCCTGCAGCCGGAAGCGGGCGATCTGCTCCTGCATGGTCACGGACTGCGCGGTCAGCTCCTCGCTGGCGGCGGCGCTCTGCTCGGCGGTGGCGGCGTTGACCTGCACCACGGAGGAGATCTGCTCCACGCCCTGATTGATCTGGTTGATGGACTCCGCCTGCTCCTGAGAGGCCTGCGCGATCTCGTTGATCAGGGTCACGGCCTGAGAGGTGCCCTCGGCGGCCTTGCCCATGGAGTCGGAGGTCTGGGCGGCGATCTTGGAACCGGACTCCACCGCCTGAATGGTCTCCTCGATGAGGGCGGAGGTCTGCTTGGCGGCGTCGGCCGACTTGCCGGCCAGATTGCGGACCTCGTCCGCGACCACGGCGAAGCCCTTGCCGGCGGCGCCCGCGCGGGCGGCCTCGACAGCGGCGTTCAGGGCCAGAATGTTGGTCTGGAAAGCAATGTCGTCGATGATCTTGATGATCTTGGAGATCTCGGCGGACTTGTCGCTGATGCTGCGCATGGCCGCCAGCATCTTGGTCATTTCTTCGGTGCTGGCGTTCATCTCCGCGCCGGCGGCGTTGGCCTGATCGCGGGCGGTGAGGGCGTTCTGTGCGTTGCGCTTGATCTGCGCGGCGGTCTCGGAGATGGAGGCGGACAGCTCCTCCACGGAGCTGGCCTGCTCGGTGGCGCCCTGAGAGAGGGCCTGCGCCCCGTCGGACACCTGCTCCGCGCCGGAGCGGACCTGCTGAGAGGACTCGTTGATGCGAGAGAGGGTGGCGTTCAGGTTCTGGAGCAAGGCGTTCATGTAATCCTTGAGCTTCCGGAACTGGCCCTCATAGGCCAGCTTCAGCTCCACGCACAGGTCGCCGTTGGACACGCTGTGGAGCGCTTCAGAGATCTCGTCGATGTAGCTCTGGTAATTCACCAGCTGGTCGATGGTGCGGCGGAAAGATTCGGCCAGCTGGCCGACCTCGTCCTTGGACTTCACGTCCAGCTCCACATTGAACTGGCCCTCGGCGATCTGCTCGGCGGCCACGGCCACCTTCTTGATGGGGCGGACGATGGAGGTGCTGACAAAGACCGCGATGGCGATGGCAATAGCAAGGATCAGAACGGCGGGCAGCAGCATGGAGGAGATGGTCTTGGCGGTGCCGGCGTTCATGATGGCGTGGATGGAGGCCATGGGCATTCCCACGAAGAGGATGCCGATGGTCTGGCCGGAGCCGTCGGTCAGGGGGACGTAGCCCACCTCATAGTCGCCGCCCAGGATCTGGGCCAAGCCGAAGAAGCTCTGACCGTTGGAAATGGCCTGATGGGCCTCGCCGGAGGTATCCAGCGCGGTGCCGACGGCACGGTTGCCGGAGTCGTCCTTGATGTTGGTCAGGACGCGGACGAAGCCGTTTCCCTGCTTGGCAAACACGGTGGCGACCACGCTCATGCTGTCGGCAAAGCGGTCGAGGTACTCATGCTGGCCGTCGATAGGCGTGCCGCGGTCATCCACCAGCGCACCGGAGCTGTTCAGGCTCAGGGTGCCGAACTGCTCCTGAAGATAGAGGTCCAGAGCGGCGGTCGCGCCCTTTAGGGTGGTCTGGCTCTGCTCTTCGATGATGTCGTTGGAGACGTTGATGCTGGTGAACAGCCCGACGGCGCCGGTCACCAGTGAGGCGACCACCGTAAGAGAGACGATCACGAGGATCAGCTTTGATTTCAGGCTTTTCATGAATAAGTACCTCCTTGTGCATGCAGTCACCGCCGTGCAGCTCGGAGTTGCCCGTTGCAGCTGCGGGTCGCGAACACGGGGGCTTTGTTACAATGTAACATATTTTACCGAATCCGTCAATATTCATAATATCGTGTATCCTAATGGCGAGGATAAGTGGACGATATATACAAATCTATATCCGATATTTCAGCATACCTGCATTAAAGAATACTGCGATTTCCATCATATGTCAATGATTTTTGTAACAAATTTGCAAAAAATGTGTGAAGGGCGGGGGGGGCGCACCACCGGGGGATCTGTAACTTTCCTGCTTGCGCAAGCTGCGTAAACGCCGACGCAGCGGCGGAAAAAACGCCTGACCGAACAAATTCGGTCAGGCGTTTTCACAAATTGTAACGGGCCAAGCCGGGTGTTTGCGGAAATTGTAACGGAGTCCGGTTCAGGCGTTCCCGAGAATTGTAACGGAGTCCGGTTCAGGCGTTCCCGAGAATTGTAACGCTGAGATAGTCGCGGTCATCCTTCAGGGAGATCTCAAAGGGCTTGACGTTCATCCCGTCCTGCTGATAAACCCGGACCAGCGGCCGCAGGCAGCAGGCGGAGTAATTGCGGACCACCAGCGCCGTCCACCCGTTGCTCAGGCGGACCGAGGTGCCCACGGGGTAGGGGGCGATCCGGCGGATAAAGGTGCTGACCACCTCTGGATCGAACAGCGACCCGGAGCTGGCCATGACGAACTCCACGCCCTCGTTGGGCGGCAGCGCCCGGCGGTACGGCCGCTCGGACACCAGCGCGTCGTACACGTCCGCCACGGCGGTGACGCGCCCGTAGAGTGAGATCTCCGTCCCCTTTTTCCCAAGAGGATAGCCTGTCCCGTCAAACCGCTCGTGATGCTCCAGAATGGGGCGGCAGGCCCGCTCCGGCAGACTGTACTGCGAGACGATGTAATCATACCCCCGGCGGGGATGGGTCTGGACCAACGCGTATTCCTCATCGGTCAGCGGGCCGCTCTTCTGGATCAGGCGCTGGTCGATAAAGACCTTTCCGATGTCGTGCAGCAGCGCGCCGCAGCCCAGCGCGATCAGGTCGCTGATGGGAAAGTTGAGGGCGAAGCCCATCACGATGGACAGCACCGCCACGTTCATGGAGTGGCAGTAGGTATAGTTGTCGAAGCTGGACAGGTCCAGCATATTGACCAGCACATTCCGGTTGCCGGACAGCTCCCGCACGATGTACTCCACCTGCGCGGTGATGTTAGCCCGGCGGGGCGCCTTCCGGCCCTCCTCCGCGGCGGAGATGATCCGGTGCAGGCCCCGCACCGTTTCCCGCCGCAGCTCCTCGTTGATGAGGTCGGCCACCTCGATGTCCCGGGAGAGGTCGTCGTCGATGTAGACGCCGGTGTAGCCGCTGCGGCGGATGGCTTCGATATAGCTTTCGTTCAGCGTGATGCCAGCGGCCAGCATGGTGTTGACGCCGCGGTACAGCGGCTTTGCCAGCCGCATCCCGTCACGCAGACAGTTTGCCGGTATGAATCTCATGGCGTCTCTCTTTCTGCGGACGCACACGGGAGCCGTGTGCAGACTTTTCCGGCACGGAGACACGCTCCGTGCCGGAATATCCTTATTATAGGGGAATCTCCTGAAAATGTCAATCACCGCGTCCTCCCGGCCCAAAGGGCGGGGATGGCGGTGCGCACCCGGGGAGGGGAGACGCCGTACCATAATAATAGTGGCCGCCCCGGTCGCGGGAGTGCAGCGCGCTCCCGCGACCAAGGGCCGCCGCCCTTTCAGGCGGCGGGAGCGGCGTTGGAGCTGCCGGAGCCTGCGGCGTTCCCAACGTCCGACTGCCCGCTGTTGTCCGCCGCGCCGCCGTCCGCAGGGGCGGAGACGGCCGCCTGCCGCCCGGTGTGGTCGATGGTATAGTCCTTCCCGCATTCACCCGGGATGATGAGCTGCGAGATGGGGACGACGGTGTAGCCCTGCCCGATCAGCGCTTCCAGAATGCCAGGCAGGGCTTCCGGCGTATGCTTGGCCGCGTTGTGGAACAGGACGATGGAGCCGGGCTGGACCTTGGAGGTCACGCGCCGGGTGATCTCCGGGGCGGAGAGGTCCTTCCAGTCCAGACTGTCCACATCCCACTGGATCGGCTCCATGCCGCTGGCCCGGACGGCCCGGATCACGTGGTCGTCATACTCCCCGTAAGGGCAGCGGATCAGCGTGGGGCGGACGCCGGTGACGGCCTCGGTCCGGTCGCAGCTCTCCTTCAGGTCGGCGGCAATCTGCTCGTCGGAGAGGGAGTTGTAGTGGTCGTGGTGGGCGGAGTGGCTCATGACCTCGTGGCCCGCGTCGTGCAGGGCCTTGACGGACTCGGGGTATTTCTCCACCCAGTCGCCCACCACGAAGAAGGTGGTTTTTACGTGGTAGCGCTCCAGAATGTCGATGAGCGTCTGGGTGTCCTCGTTGCCCCACGCTGCGTCGAAGCTGATGGAGCAGATCTTCTGCTGCCCCCGGTCCACGCAGTAGATGGGGAGCGGGCGGTCCGTGGCGTAGGCCGCGGCGGGATAGGACGCGGCGTAGCCCGCCGTCCCCACCGCCAGCGCCGCCGCCAGCAGCACGGCGGCCTTCCGCCGCCAGAAAATGATCTTCAAAACGATCCCTCCTTTTCAAACTGTCCGCCCGCGGGGCCGTTTCCCGCGGGGGACAGGAGAGTATATGAGCCGGAGCGCTCCGTATTGCGGGACGAAGGCGGGAAAAACCGGGCGGGAGGGGACAAGGAAGAAATTTCCGTAAAAATGTGGCGGCAGAGAATTGACAAAGTGGAAAAAATCTGTTACAATTCGGTTACAACTTTTGCAAAGGAGCGTACCGATGGCTGAAAAGAAGGAGCAGGCCTCTGGCCTTACCTATAAGGGACACCCGCTTCGCCGGGTCGATAACCTGATCTATTACGGCACGATGGCCGAGAAGTATATCATCCTGATGCAGGTGCTGGACAAGAAAAAGGTGCAGGATCTGGACGTGGCCACCAAGGTCTCCGTTCAGCTCCAGCTGACGGACCCGGACCTGAAGTCCCGGGACCGCGTAATTAAAAAGAGCGAAAAAGAGAGCCTCTACGAGGCGATGGATATCTCCGCCATCTGGCTGGAGCGCGCGCTGGCGGGCAAGCTGTGATCCTCTGACCGCCCACTTCCCCACAAAAGACAAGACGAAAGGAAGCGTACACCTATGATCCACCATGAAGGAAAGGCGGCGGGCGCCGCAGCTCTCTGTGCGGCGCTGACCGTACTTCTGGCCGCGACGGCTCAGGCTTCCGCCGCCGACCAGATCGCTGTCGGCGTCGGCTGCACCAGCGGCTCCAGTCTTCGTCTCCGGGCGGAGGCGTCCACCGATTCCGCCATCGTGACCCAGCTCGACAAGAGCGTGGCCGTGGCCATTCTGGGTAAGCAGGAAGGCTGGTACTACGTCAGCTACGACGGGAACAACGGTTATCTCTCCGCGGACTATGTGATCGAGGATCAGGACGGCGTGTTCACCGCCGACGGCCGCGTGAACGGCGACGGTGTGAACGTCCGCGCCGAGGCGTCGGCGGACGCGGAGTCCCTCGCCACCGTGAACACCGGCTCCGCCGTGACGGTGAACGGTTTTGCCGACGGGTGGTACGCCGTGACCTGCCAGTACGGCACCACCGGCTACATCCGCAGCGATTTCGTGGATCTGACCTCCGCGTCTGCGGCCGGCTCCACCTCCGGCGTGGTCTCCGTTGCCAAGCAGTATCTGGGGACCCGGTATTCTTACGGCGGCGCGTCTCCCAGCGGCTTCGACTGCTCCGGCTTCACCATGTATTGCTTCCAGCAGATGGGCGTCAGCCTTCCCCACAGCGCCACCAGCCAGTGGCAGAGCGGGGCGGGCCAGAAGATCACCTCCACCTCCGGGCTTCAGTCCGGCGATCTGGTCTTTTTCTGCGACCCCAGCCGGTCCAACGGCAAGGCCTGCTCCCACGCCGGGATCTACATCGGCGGCGGGCAGTTTATCCACGCCTCCTCCTCCAGAAGCGGCGGCGTCATCATCAGCGACCTGACTAGCGGATACTACAACACGTATTTCGTCGGCGGTATGCGCATCTGAACTACATAAGAGAACGACCGGCCCCGGAAAGCATCGCTTTCCGGGGCCGTTTTCTGCGCGGAGAACAGGAGACAGTGTGCCTGAGGTGTTGAGTGGACGCGGCTTGAGAGCAGGAAAGAACGGAAAGGGAAATGGAGCGGCGGACGTGCGGAACGGCCGATGGGGCAGGCGGGGGCGAAACAAGAGCGTCATACGGAACAGGCGTGGCGGCGCGGAGACAAGGGGGCAGAGCGGATTGGGACGATGGAACGTTAGATGGGGTATGGGGTATGTGCGGCGGCGGGAGCATGAGAGAGCGGGAGCCGGACGGAGTGGGAGCGCATGAGGCCGGACGGAGCGGGCCGGAAAAACGGGAAGCCGGACAAGATGGGATGCGCGGCAGCGGTCCCGTTTCCAACGGTACCGTTTTGTCATTCTTTTGTTACGATTTGACGGGGAGACATCCAGAAAAATCCAGTCGAGAACCGCAGATTTTGCGAGAAAGTGGGGAAACTGAGCGCCAGTCAGCGGCATAAACTTGACAAGAGTGGGAAAAAGGAGTATACTTTACCCGTTGTTTCAAACAGTAACAAATGGTTACAAAACAGTTTCCCCGATTTCAAACGTGCCGCGCCCGGGCGGAGAGACGCCCGAGAGACGGCAGCAGGAGGTATTGCTTTGAAACGAGACACACAGCCCCGCGCGCGGGGCGCGCTGCGGCGGCTAATCCCCTTCGCCGCGGTGCTGACGCTGACGCTGACGGTCTGCTGGTTCGGCATGGACCGGGCGTCCGCCCTGTATATCCTGACGGACGAGGAGGATGCCACCATCGTGCTGGAGGACGCCGCGGCCGCGGCGGATCTTTCCTCCCAGACGGTGTTCGTGGCCAACGGGATCCGGGGCGTCGAGCTGAAGCTGGCCGCAGGCCAGCCCGTGACGGTGCGCTACGGCGGCGCGGCGCTGTCCACCACCTCTCAGGAGGAGACGGTCTCCCAGCTTCTCAGCCGTCTGCACGTGACGCCCGGACCGCTGGACATGATCGCTGTGGACATGGACGGCGGCGCACTGATGCTGAATGTTTCCTCTGATCTGACGTATTACGAGCGGGCGGAGGAGACAGACCCGTTCCAGACGCTTTATGTGGACGATCCGACCATGGAGGCCGGGACCCAGAAAACCGTTCAGGAGGGGGTCAACGGCACCCGGACGGCGGTGTATGAGGTCCGGTATTCCGGCGGCGAGCGGGTCTCCCGCCAGCTGGTGTCTGAGGAGAACGCCACCGCCGTGGATCAGATCATCCACATCGGGACCGCGGCGCCGGCCAAGGCGGCGGCTGTGCCGGTCGGCGCGGGCGGCATCGCCGACATCTCCAAGAACGCGGACGGCAGCGGCACGCTGACGCTGACCTCCGGCGAGACGCTGGCGTTCACCGCCGTCAAGTCCATGACGGCCACTGCCTATACCAAGGGCTACGGCGGCGCGGACGGCTGCACCGCCACCGGGACGTCGGTCCGGGTGGGCGTGGTGGCCGTCGACAAGCGGGTGATCCCGCTGGGGACGAGGATGTATATCGTCTCCGCCGACGGCAAGGTGACCTACGGCGTGGCCGTGGCCGAGGATACCGGCGTGCGCGGCAACGTGGTGGATCTCTACTACGACACCTATCAGGAGTGCATCTCCTTCGGCCGCCGCGCGGCGACCGTGTATATTCTGGCCTGACGCAGCGAAAACGCCGCGCCCGCGCCGCCGGACCTCCGGCGGCGCGGGCGCGGCTTTCTTCTGCGCGGCAGACGCTCCGCGCGGATGGGACGGCGTTTCCGGCTTTGGGGCTTTCGCTTCGGGCGGAAACGTGCTATAATCGTCCCAGCGCCGCGGCGGGAGACACGCTGCGGCATCCGGACCGGAAACGCGCGAGAAAAGCGGCAGACGCGCCGCTCCGGCGGCGCGGGACGGCCCCCGCGCGTGAGCGCGGCATGACCGGCCCGGAGGAAACAGGAAAGGCGGCGAACGGCTTGAACCTTTGCGACTTGAACGATCTGCGGGACCTGCTGGGACGGCACGGGTTCCGATTTTCCAAATCCATGGGGCAGAACTTTCTGATCGACCCGGCGGTGCCGCGGGACATCGCGGACGCGTCCGGCGCGGCGCCGGAATGGGGCGTTCTGGAGGTCGGCCCCGGCGTGGGGCCGCTGACGGTGGAGTTGGCCCGGCGGGCCGGACGGGTGGTATCGGTGGAGCTGGACAAGTCCCTGCTGCCGGTGCTGGACGAGACGCTGCGGGACTATCCCAACGCGGAAGTGGTGTCCGGCGACGTGATGAAGCTGGATCTGGACGCGCTGCTGGCGGAAAAGTTCGGGCAGGCGCCGGTGATGGCCTGCGCCAATCTGCCCTACAACATTACCACGCCGGTGCTGACGAAGTTCGTGGAGACACGGGCCATCCGGCAGTTCACCGTGATGATCCAGCGGGAGGTGGCGCAGCGTATCTGCGCCGCGCCGGGGACCAGCGGCGGCAGCTCGTTCTCCCTCTTTTTGCAGTATTACATGGAGCCGGAGTACCTGTTCACGGTGCCGCCGGAGAAGTTTTATCCCGCGCCCAAGGTGACCTCTGCCGTGATGCGGTGCGTCCGGCGGGAGAAGCCGCCGGTGAAGGTGGAGGATGAGGCGCTGCTGTTCCGGCTGATGCGGGGGGCGTTCGCCCTGCGGCGCAAGACGCTGGCGAACTCCCTCTCCTCCGCGCTGGGACTGCCCAAGGAGACGGTCCTTGCGGCCATCCGCGGCGCGGGGCTGGCGGAGACCGTCCGGGGCGAGCAGCTCACGTTTGAGGACTTTGCCGTGCTGTGCCGCGCCATGGGGAAGTGACCGCTTACAGCAGTACCACCAGCATCCCCACCAGAATGCCGACCACGGCGGCCAGCGCGGGGGCGCGGGAGCGCCACAGGCCGTTGGCCTCCGGCAGAAGCTCGCCGAACACCACGTACAGCATCGCGCCGGAGGCGAAGCTCAGCGCCGCCGCCAGCATCCGGGGGCCGAGGGCGCCCACGGCGTATCCCAGCGCCGCGCCCAGCACGGTGGGCGCGCCGGTGGCTGCTGCCGCTGCCGCCGCTTTGGGCTTGGGCATCCCGCCGGAGATCATGGGGGCCGAGACGGCCATGCCCTCCGGGATGTTGTGCAGGCCGATGACCGCGGCCATGACCAGTCCGCCCCGGCTCAGCGTGTCCGGCCCGCCGCCCGCGGCGAAAGACGCGCCGATGACCATGCCCTCCGGCACGTTGTGCAGGGCGATGGCCGCGGCCATGACCAGACCCGCCAGCAGCAGCCCGCCCCGGCCCTCCGGAATCTCCGGCCCGCGGGAGAGCAGGCGGTTGAGCGCGTCCACCGCGCCATATCCGATCAGGACCCCGGCCAGCACCAGCAGGGCTGGGGGTTTGCCGTCCGGGTCCGGCGTCAGCGCGTCGGTGAGCAGGTCGAAGCACACCACCGCCACCATCACGCCCGCCGCGAAGCTGAGCAGCAGGCTGATGGCCCGGCTGGATTCCCGCCGGAGGAGGCAGCCCGCCGCGCCGCCCAGTCCCGTTCCGCCCACGCCTGCCAGCGCCGTGATCCCCAGCATCCATGCAAGCTCCATGTCATGTTCTCCCTTCGATCCGCAGAAAAGACGGGCGGGAAGCAGCCAGCTTCCCGCCCGTTTTCTTCTGTCCGATTTTGTTTTCCGGTCACCGCAGCACGATATACAGCAGCGCCCCCACAAGGCCCACGCCCGCCAGCGTTAGGTCGAAGGCGAAAGTCTCGCCGATCAGGAAGCGCTTGGGCCTGCGGGCGTACACGCCGAAGTTTTCATTCCGCTTGGGGACGAAAACGCCCGGAGCCTTCAGATACAGCAGCTTTTCGCCCGCCAGCACCAGAAAGTCTCCCACGCCGCCGGCCACGCGGGCGCACAGCGCCCCGGCGAACGCCAGCCCCCGCACCAGAGGACGGTATACCAGCTCTTCCAGATCCAGCTTTTCCGGCCAGAGGTCGGGGTAGGCCGCGCCGTCCGCCGTTTTCCGGCAGAACGCCGTCCGCACGATCAGGACGTACACCGCCGCGCCGATGGCCAGCGAGATGAGCGCGCCCTGAAGATTCGTCCACGAGAAGTAGTGCATCGTGCCGTGGAACTCGCCCGAGCGGAGAAATACGGCGGCCCGCTGGGCGATGGGCTGCATGGTCAGCCCCGGCGTCAGGCCGAAGGCCATCAGCAGGAACGACGCCGCGCCCAGCGCGATCCGGGTGGGACGGCCCATATACTCCCGGGCGCTGAACTTCTGGTTCTCCGCCCGCCGGTCCACGAACACCGCGATGAACAGTTTGGTCATGTAAGCCGCCGTCAGGCCGCCGGAGATCAGGAACAGCCACTCCACCATCCGGAAGTCCGCCGTGGACATACCCGCGTGCTCCAGTACGTGGATATATTCCACGATGCTCTCGTGGAGCAGGGTCTTGCTCACGTATCCGGAGGTGCCGGGAACGCCCGCGATGGACGCCGCGCCGATGAGGAAAAAGAGCTTGAGCAGCGGCTTGTTGCGGCCCCAGCCGCGGATAACGTTCAGGTCCAGCGAGTGGGTGCCCACGTACACCACGCCTGCCGACACGAACAGGACCAGCTTGATAAGGCCGTGGTTCATCATGTGCAGGACGGTGCCCCACGCGGCCAGCGCGTCCTCCGCGTTCAAAAACTCCTGCATCGCAAGGCCCACCAGGATGAAGCCGATCTGCGACATGGACGAGCAGGCCAGCGCCCGCTTGAGATTGACGGAGAACAGCGCCAGCACCGCGCCTAGGACCATCGTGGCGCAGCCCAGCGCCAGGATCACCATATTCCACTCCTGACGGGAAAAGAACAGGTAGCGGGAGGTGATGAGGACGCCGAACACGCCGCTCTTGGTCAGGATGCCGCTGAGCAGGGCGGACGCGGGAGCGGGGGCCACGGGATGGGCCTTTGGCAGCCAGATGTGCAGCGGGAACATACCCGCCTTGGCGCCGAAGCCTGTCAGGCAGAACAGGCCCGCCGCCAGCAGCTCGCCGTACTGCTCCGGCCGCAGCGCCATCACCAGACCCGGCATCCGCTCGAAGATCAGGGAGCCAAGCAGGTGGTAGAGCAGCAGCAGGCCCACCAGCAGCATCATGCCGCCGAACACGGCTACCGCCAGATACGTCTGCCCGGCCCGCAGGGCGTTTGGATTTTCGTTCTGCGCGACCCACATATAGGACGTGAAGGACATGATCTCAAAGAACACGAACAGCGTGAACAGGTCCGACGCCAGAAACACGCCCATCAGCGCGCCCAGCGTGATGAGCCACGAGCAGTAGTAGCGGTTCAAGCTCTCCCGATCCGCAAAGTAGTCCCGGGAGGCCAGCGCCGTCTCCAGCCACAAAAACGCGGCCAGAACGGCCATCAGCGTATGAAGGCTGCCGGACTCGAACCGCAGGCCCACGCCGCACACCTGCGGCAGGACGGCCTTTGCCGGGACCAGCAGCAGCCCCAGCGCCGCCGCCAGCTCCAGCGCGGAAATGGTCCAGACGAAGATGATCCGGTACTTGCGGCCCTTGTGGCGCAGGGGGTAGACAAAATAGGATGCGAGGAAGGGAAAAAACACCAGAAACAGCAGCAGAAACGCGCCCAAGTTCTCTTCCCTCCTCACAAGATGTTCAGGCCCACCGCCTGCAAAAACGCGGTCAGCGGGTCGGACAGCAGCGCCAGCACCACGCCCGCCGCCGCCAGCACCAGCAGCGGCACCGTCATGGCCGCGCCGGGGTCATGGACCTTGGCCAGCGCTTCCGTGTCCAGCGCACCCACCGGGAACCATGCCCGGACGAAAATGGTCATCATATACAGCGTGGTCAGCAGGGTGGAGAGGATCAGCGCGCCGATGCCCACGTAAGCCAGCGGGTTGGCCGACAGCACCGCCGCCGAGCAGATCATCCACTTGCCCGCGAAGCCGCCCAGCGGCGGCATGCCGATCAGCGCCAGCGCCGAGACGGTAAACGTTCCGAACACCACCGGCATCCGGCGGCCGAGGCCCTCAAACTCGTAGATATACTCCCGGCCGCTTTTCTGGATGATGGCGCCGGCGCAGCAGAACATGGTGATCTTCACCACCGCGTGATAGACCATGTGGGTCAGCGCGCCGGTCAGTCCGGCGGGGAGCATCACCGTCAGGGCAAAGAGGATATAGCTCAGGTTGCTGACGGTGGAGAACGCCAGACGGCGCTTGAGGTGCGGCGTGCGCAGGGCGCGGGCGGAGCCGTAGATAATGGTGACGATGGCCGCCGTCATGACGATGCTCTGCGCCGGGGTGCCCCGCAGGAAGTCCGCGCCGAAGCCGAAGTAGATCAGCCGCAGGACCGCGAACGCGCCCGCCTTGACCACCGCCACCGCGTGCAGCAGGGCGCTGACCGGCGTGGGGGCCACGGAGGCGTCCGGCAGCCACTTGTAAAACGGGAAAATGGCCGCCTTCACGCCGAAGCCGAAGAAGGCCAGCACGAACACCGCCTGAAGGGCCGGCTCGTGGCCCGCGGCCAGAGCGAGGTCCAGCACGCCGCCGTAGGTAAAGTCCAGCGTGGCGCTGTAATGGAGCAGGTACACGATGCCGATGAACGCGAACGCCGCGCCCGAGAGGGAAAAGACCAGATATTCCCGGCCGGCGTAGCGGGCCTTTTCGTCCATGAAGTGCATCACCAGCGGGAGCGTGGCCAGCGTGAGCAGCTCGTAGAAGAAATAGAGCGTCAGGAAATCCTCCGCAAAGGCGACGCCAAGCACCACGCCGAAGCTGGCGATCCAGAACCCGAAGAAGCGGTTCTCATGCCCCTCGTGGGACATATAGTCCAGACTGTACAGCGTGATGAGCGGCCAGAGGGCGGAGACGATGGACCCGTACACCATGGAGGCTCCGTCGATCCGCAGAGAGATGGAAAACACGCTGGAGAAGCGCACCAGCGTACACGCCGGGGCGGGTCCCGGCGCCGCGGCCACCGCAATGGCCGCGAAAGAAAGGCCCGCCGTCGCCAGCACGGACAGCAGGATATAGGCGCTGCGCGCGCGCCGGTCCCGGGGCTGCCAGATCAGCAGCCCTGCGCCCAGAAGCATGGGCAGCAGGATGGGGACCGCCTGAAGCCAAGCCATTTCCCCGGCCTCCTTTCGTTCAGAATATCTGCGGCAGAAGCAGCGAGATCCACGCCTGAAGCCCGTTGGGGAACAGGCCGAGGAACAGCACCGCCGCCGCCAGAAGCAGCATGGGCACGGTCATCTGCGGGCCGACCTCCCGGTATTCCACCAGCACGTCCCGGCCGGGGAAGAAGCCGCGCACCGCGATGGGCAGCAGATAGCCCGCGGTCATCAGCGCGGAGAGGATCAGCATGGCCACGCCCAGATAGCCCACCAGCCGGGACTCGCTGTTCAGCGCGGCAGCGGCCAGATACCACTTGCTGATAAAGCCGCTCATGGGCGGGATGCCGATGATGGACAGCGCGGCGGCGGAGAAGGCCAGCATGGTCTTTGGCATCCGCTTGCCAATGCCCACGAGCTGGTCCACCGTGGTGAAGTTGGAGGCCATGATGATCGCGCCGGCGGCCATGAACAGCGCGTCCTTTGCCAGCGCGTGGAACGTCATCTGCAAAAGCGCGCCCCGCATCCCGCCGGGGGAGAGCAGGAGCATACCGAACAGCACATAGGACACCTGACTGACGGTGGAGTAGGCCAGACGCTTTTTGAGCACCTTTTCCTTCAGCGCCAGCATGGAGCCGGTGAACACTGTGCACAATGCGAGGGCGGTCAGGGCGTACTGCGCCCAGCTTCCGCGCAGGAAGTCCGCGCCGAAAAGGTAATATGTCACCCGCATCATGGCCAGCACGCCGCCCTTGGTGATGATGCCGGAGAGGACGGCGGACGCCGGGGCGGGGGCCACGGGATGGGCCGTGGGGAGCCACGCCTGCATGGGCATCATGCCCGCCTTGGCGCCGAAGCCAACCATCATCAGGAAGTACACGTTCAGAAGCAGAGGACGGTGTTCCGCCGCCAGACGCGGGTTCAGCGCGCCGCCGCCGGTGAAGCGCTGGACCGTCAGGAAATGGGACAGGAAGAAGTATCCCGCCAGCGCCATGCCCGCGCCGAAAACGGAGTACCCCAGATATTTCAGCCCCGCCCGGCGGGCCGCAGGCGTTCCGCTGTGCAGCACCAGCGGGACGGTGAGCAGCGTCATCATCTCAAAGAACATATAGAGCGTGACGAAGTTGTTTGCCAGTGCAAGGCCCATCAGCGCGCCCAGCGTCATGGTGTAAAAGCCCTGAAACTGCCGCTCCCGTCCCGCGTGGCGCAGGTACGGCCCGGCGAACACCGCCGCCAGCAGCCACACCGCCGAGATCAGGACCAGAAACAGCTTGGAAAGCAGGTCGTTTTCCAGCGCAAGGTACAGCGAGCCTTGAATGGTCATCAGCCGCAGCTCCCGCGCCGGAAGGACGCACAGGACCGCCGCCGCCGCGGCCGTGAGGACGCACAGCGTCAGGACCGTCCGGTTCCGGGTGTGCTCGTCCCTCTGCCGAAAGACGAATATCCCTCCGATAAACGGCAGTAAGATCGGTATCAGCAGCAAAGCGGTTTCTCCCCTCGCAAAAGTTTTCGTGGAGGCCGGCGGCTCACATCAGCCGGATGCCGGCCCGGATCACGTTCAGGATCGGGTGGTAGACGATGCCAAGCAGCACGATCAGCACGGTCAGCGCCGCCGCGGCGGTGAAAAACGAACGGTCGAACTTCAGATCCTCCGGCTTCACGCTGCGCAGGATCAGATGGACCTCGTCCCACGGGGGACGGACCCAGATGGCCAGCACCGCCGGGACATAGTAGAGCGCGTTGAGCACGGTGGACACCGCGATGGTCAGCAGCACCGCCGCCACGGCGGGAGAATCCACCGCGGCCCGGGAGAGGTACAGCTTGGAGACGAAGCCGCCCAGCAGCGGAATGCCGATCATGCTCATGGCCCCCACGGTGAAGCCAACGCCCGCGGCCACGTCCCGGTACGCGCTGCCCCGCAGGTTTTTCAGCGACCGATGATAGCCGCTGACAGTGGACAGCCGCCCAGCGCAGATGAACAGCAGCGGCTTGCAGGCCGCGTGGACCAGCACGTGGAAGCAGGCCGCAGCCACGCCCGCCTCGGTCCCAAGGCCGAGGCCCATGAAGATATAGCCGATCTGGGCCACGGAGGAGTTGGCCAGCATCCGCTTGACGTGATACTCCCGCATGGCGGCCAGCGAACCGAAGATCATACCCAGAAGCCCCAGCACCAGCAGCACGTTACAAAGGCCGGTGCGGCGCATCAGCTCCAGCCCGAACACCCGCAGCATCAGCGTGACGAGCAGGGCGATGTAGCCCTTGAGGACCAGTCCGGACAAAATAGCGGACGAGGCCGTGGTGGTCCCGCCGTGGGCGTCCGGCAGCCAGAGATGGAAGGGGAACATGGCGCCCTTGATGCCCAGGCCCACGGTCATCAGGCCCATGGACACGATCAGCGGGCGGTGGAACTTTCCCAGCTCCGCCAGGATCGCCACCGCCTTTGCCAGCGGCTCCATCAGCAGGTAGCCCGCGATGCTGTTGAGCAGGGTCAGGCCGATCAGGAACAGGCCGGAGCCAAGCAGGCTCATGAACAGGTACCGGATGGTGGCGATGAGGTTGGGTCCGGTGTCCTTCGCCATCACCATGGCGCAGGCGGAGATGGTGGTGATCTCAATGAACACGTAGGCCGTGAACATATCGTTGGTATACACCAGCGCCAGCAGGCCCGCCAGCGTCATATTGGCCATCACAAAGTAAAGCCCCTGCTTTTCCGGCAGGATATCGTGGAACAGGCTGTGTCCGCCGCCCAGCAGGGAAAGGCCCATTACCACGGCGAACATCGTGCACAGCAGCGCCTGCCACGGCCCGGCCTTGACGGCGTTGCCGTACGGCGCGGCGAAGCGGCCCATGGTATACGTAAAGCTCACGTCCTGCGTGTACACAAAGTACAGCAGCGCCGCCGACAGCACAGCCACTGCGGCAGCGGAGATCAGCGTCAGGCGGTAGGCCTTTTTCCCGTCCCGGATGGCGGCGGACGCCACGCCGCACAGCAGCGGCAGGAAGATGGTGAGGAAGGGGAGGTTTTCGTAAAAGGGCCGCATCAGTCCTCCTCCTTTTTCGCCCGCTCCAGCAGCTCGTCCAGCTCAATGGTGCCGTAATGGCGGCAGATGCGCTGGATCAGGGCCAAAGAGAATGCCGTCACGCTGACGGACACCACGATGCCCGTCAGCACCAGTCCGCTGGGGATGGGGTTGATATAGAGCGAGGCGTCCGCCGCGCCCTCGCCCACGATGGGTGCGCCGTGGCCCTCGATATAGCCCAGAGACGCCAGCAGCAGAAATACCGCCGAGTCCATGATGCTGAAGCCGATGACCTTTTTCAAAAGGTTCTGTCGGATCATCATGTTCAGAAGCCCGATGCCGAACAGGATCACCGAGGCAATGGCAAACCGGTTTTGTACGACTGCCTCCAGCATCAGACCTTCCCCCTTTGAAACATGGTATAAAATCCGTAGACCGTGCAGGCGACCACCAGTCCCACCGCAAGGTCGATGACGGTCATCATCCACTCCATGTCCAGCGAAATGGCGTTTGCGCCCGTGTAGATATAAAGCCCGTAGGTCAGGGCGTAGGCCGTCAGTCCGGAAAGGCGCACGGCGTCGTACACCCGCCGGGTCAGCAGGCGGCTCAGCCGCTCCGGCCCGTAGGCATTGGAGTACAGGATCAGGCCGCCGCCCAGGATCGCGCCGCCGGAAAAGCCGCCGCCCGGCGAGCTTTCGCCGTTGAGCAGCACGTAAAGCGAAAAGAGCAGGATGAACGGCGTGAGCAGCCGGGCGGACTTGCGCAGGATGTTGTCCGGGTGGGTCCGCTCCACGACCGCCTCCCGCCGCAGATGGCGCAGCGACTGGCCGTCCGTGTTGTTTTGGTCCCGCTGGAGCAGGATCATCACGCTGCTCACCGCAAGGAACAGCACGCAGCTCTCGCCCAGCGTGTCAAAGCCGCGGTAGCTGAGGATCATGCCCGTCACCGCGTTGGACGCGCCGGTCTCCTCCTGCGAATGCTCCAGATAGTGCTGGGAGACCTCGTTGTTGGTGGGGTTGCCCGGCTGGCCGAAGGGCGGGATGTAGAGCACCGTTGCCAGCAGAACCGCGATGAGCGTCAAACTCAGGACGGCCGCCGCCAGCGGGTACAGCCCAATGAACTTTTTCAGCCACAGCCGGTCCCGGGCCTCGCTCAGCTCCGCCGAGGGCGAGGGGAGGGGGGCCTTGCGGTCCATCACGTATTGCGTGGTGGGGTCCCGCGGCTCGCTCTCGCCGTTCACCCAGGCCGCAAAGCGCTGCCAGCGGCTACCCTTCTTCGGCTCACTCATCGTTTTTCCCTTTCAGCTCGTTGATCTTTTTCAGCGTCAGCAGAAACAGGATGCCGCTGATGCCGGTGCCCACCGCAGCCTCTGTAATGGCCAGATCCGGGCTTTGCAGCATGCTCCACAGCAGCGCCAGAATCACGGAAAACGCCATATAAACGATCACCGACGCCAGCAGCCGCTTGCACATGGGCGCCGCCGCCGCGCAGATCACAAGACCTGCAAGCAGGATGCTTTCCAGTACCGTCATCGTATCTCCACCTTACATTCCGACTTGAGATCCGGGTTGGTCTGCACCTCCGCCTGAGCGATAAGGTGGCTGGACACCGGGCTGGTGATCCACAGGAAGATCAGAACCAGCAGCGCCTTCATCGCCGAGAGGGAGGGCGCGTGCAGCAGGACCACGCCCAGCAGGATGCAGAAGATGCCCAGCGCGTCGCCCACGGCGGCGGCGTGCATCCGGTTGAGCACGTAGTCGAACCGGTACACGCCCAGCACCGCCGAGAAAAATACGAAAACGCCGAAAACCAGAACGACCAGGCCCACGGCGTTCAAAATCTCACCGATCATGCTCCGTCTCCTTTTCCTCCGGCTCCAGACTGCCGGGGCGGCTCCAGCGGCGCACCAGCACCAGCCGGGTCATGACCACCACGGTCAAAAAGCTCAAAAGCGCATACACCAGCGCCACGTCCACCAGAAAATCCTCGTTGAGCAGGGCGGAGAGAATGGCGATCACGGCCACCGCCATGGTGTTAATCATGTTGACGGCGATCACTCGGTCTGTGAACCGGGGACCGATCACGGCCCGCACCAGCGTGGCCAGGATCAGCAGCGCCAGCACCACCGCCGCGCCCGTGAGCACCGCGTTTTTCACCTCGGTCATACGTCCCTCTCCAGTTTCAGAAGTTTTTTCTCAAATGCGCCGTGGTCCAGTCCCTCGGCGAGGGAGGCGTCCAGCGCGTGAACGCAGAGCTGGCCGCCCTCCTGCGAGACGGTCAGAGTCCCGGCGGTCAGGGTGATGGCGTTGGCCAGCGCGGCCCGGGCGCTGTCGCCGGTCAGGTCTGTCTTGAACCAGATGACCCGCGGCTCCATCTCCCGGCCCCGGGAGTAGATCAGCCGCATGACCGCAAAGCCCGCCGTCAGCATCTCCCACACCAGATACAAGAGGAACAGCACCGCTCCGCCCACCTTTTTCAGCGCGCGCAGGTCCTTTGCGGGACTGTATCCCAGCACGCGGCAGGACAGCGCGTACAGCGCCGCGGTGACGGCTGCGCCGATGACGCAGATCTCAAGACTCAGCCCGCCGGAGAGAAGGACCCAGAGTCCGAACAGCAGAAGCGCCATGGCTCCGCCTCCTTTTTATAGTAGTGACAGGTCCGCGTCCGCCGCGCCGGGCAGACGGGACGCATAATCCCGAACGTAGCGCATGAAGTTCCGCGTGGCGGGAGAGACGGCCTTGAGCTGCGGAACGCCCATCCCCAGCATCCGGTACTGCGGCGGGTCCATGGGCATGGCCACCGCGCCGCTGCGGTAGTTGCGCAGGAGAAGCTCCGGCAGGATGGAGACGCCCAGCCCCTCTGCCACCAGATTGATGATGGCATAGTCGTTGCAGGCGGAAAAGCGGATATGGGGGTAGCGGCTCAGCCCGTCGAGCACATGGTGGACCTCGTAATCGTAGCCCGCCATGGGCATGATGAACTGCTCGTTTTCAAACGCGGCCACCGGGACGGCGGCTTCCTTTGTCAGCGGGTGGTCCGGCGGCAGGATGGCCAGCATCT
The DNA here is from genome assembly GCA_934574045.1 of uncultured Oscillibacter sp. Lineage (GTDB taxonomy): Bacteria > Bacillota > Clostridia > Oscillospirales > Oscillospiraceae > Oscillibacter. The sequence continues at coordinate 49,749 of CAKTMK010000003.1, forward strand.
CGTCCCGGCAGAGGGGAATCCAGTCGAAGGGGCGGTCCTCTCCGCCGGTGTACAGGCACAGGTCGGCCTCGTGCTCGTCCATCAGCGATTCGATCCGGTCCGCGCCGCCCTCGATGATCTGGATCTCCACGTTGGGAAAGTCCCTCTGGAACGCGCGGATGATGCGGGGCAGCCAGTACACCGCCACGCTGGAAAAGGAGGCAATGCGGATGCGGCCGGTGTCCGCCCCCTTGACCCGGGCGATGGTCTGCTCAAGGCTTTCGTTCGTGTCCAGCAGACTGCGGATGATGGGAAGCAGGAGCTTTCCCTCGGAGTTGGGCAGGATGCCCGAGGAGGTGCGGATCATCAGGGGGAAGCCCACCTCGTCCTCCAGCGACTGCATCATATGGCTGATGCCGGACTGGGTGTAGCCCAGCTCCTCAGACGCCTTGGAAAGGCTGCCCAGCTCCACCGCGCGGACGAACGCCTCATACTTTTTGATGTTCACGCGCCATGCCGCCCTTTCATGCTTCACAGTACAAATATGATAACCTTTTCTATGTTATCGTATCAGGGACCAAAATGCAAGGAATTTCTGCAAAACCGTCATTTCCATTCCGGGGGCGGCGGAGCGCGCCGGAACGGATTTCCCAGACGGGGGGCGGCTCCGCGGCGCTTTGCACTCTGGCCGTGTTCGCGTCAGAAAATTCAAAAATGAATATTTGTCCGCGCGGCGGAGCATAAAATCTCCCCCTGCCGCATAGCTATCCGGCAAGGGGGAGTGCGAACATGACGATCCATGTAGTTGGTCCGGGCGAATCTGTGGACTCCATCGCGGCGGAGTACGGCGTGGACCCTTTCCGGCTGGCCGCGGACAACGAGGTGCCGGCGGACGGAGCGCTGGCCGTGGGGCAGACGCTGATCGTGCGGTTTCCGCGGCGCATCCACGCCGTGCGTCCCGGCGAGACGCTTCATTCCATCGCGGAGGCTTACGGCGTCAGCGTCCGGACGCTTTATCAGAATAACTGGGCGCTGGGCGGGCTTCCTGCGCTGGAGCCGGGGCAGGAGCTGGTCATCTCCTATCAGGAGCAGCCCATCGGCTCCGCCGCCTTCAACGGGTACGCCTATCCGTTTATCGACCAGACGGTGCTGGACGCGGCCACGCCCTATCTTACCGACCTCACGCCGTTTACCTACGGCATCGCGGCGGACGGCGGACTGCTCTCACTGGCGGACGACGCGCTGCTGCGCTCCGCCCGCCAGCACGGGGCAAGGCCGGTGTTCCACCTGTCCACCTACACGGAGGACCACCAGTTCGACGCGGGGCGGGCCGCGCTGGTGCTGACGGACGAGACGGCGCAGGCGCGGCTGATCGCGGAGATGGCGCAGGTACTGCGGGACAAGGGGTTCGCAGGGATCGACGTGGATTTTGAGTTCCTTCCGGCGGTGCTGGCTGCGGCCTACGCGCAGTTTCTGGCGCGGCTGCGCCGCCTGTTCGGCGCGCAGGGGTATTTCGTCTGGGCCGCGCTGGCACCCAAGACCTCCGCAGGACAGCCAGGGCTTCTCTATGAGGGGCATGATTACGCCGCCGTCGGCGCGGCGGCGGACGCCGTGCTGCTGATGACATATGAATGGGGATATACTTACGGGCCGCCGATGGCGGTGTCGCCGCTGCCGCAGGTGCGGGCCGTGCTGGATTACGCTGTGACGGAGATCCCGGCGGAGAAGATCTTTCTCGGCCTTTCCAACTACGGCTACGACTGGCCGCTCCCCTTTATCCAGGGCGAGACGAAGGCGCGCTCCATCTCCAACCGGCGGGCCGTCGAGCTGGCGGTGGAGCATGACGTGGCCATCCAGTACGACCAGACCGCGCAAGCGCCGTTTTTCCACTACTCCGATCCCGGCGGCGTGGTCCACGAGGTGTGGTTCGACGACGCCCGGAGCCTGTCCGCGCGGCTGCGGCTGATCCACGAGTACGGCTTTCTGGGCGCGGGGATCTGGAACATCATGCGGCCCTATTCCCAGCTCTATCTGGCCATGAGCGCCCTTTACGACATCCAGTGAGGGCCGGACGCGGCCTTGCACATATCAATAAATGTCAACAAAAAAGCAGGCGGGCCGGACGGCCCGCCTGCGCGGTTTTTCCAAGCGGTTTTTTATAAAATGAGGTCAACTCTGCTTCTCAAACGCGCCGAAGGCGGCGGAGAAGCGCTGGGCGGCGAAACCGCCTACCTCCGCGCAGTACCCGTCGTAAGCCGCCAGAAGGGAAACGGCCTCCGGCGTCAAGGACGCGCCGCCGCCGTTTTTCCCGCCGGTGGAGGTGGCCAGCATTTTGCAGCCGAACACGCTCTCCGCCGTGCGCACGATGCGCCACGCCTTGGAATAGGCCATGCCCATGGACGCGGCGGCGGCGCGCAGCGAGCGGTGCTCGTCCACCCGGTGGAGCAGCGTGGCGATCCCCGGGCCAAAGCAGCGCTCGTCATCGTCGGAATAGAGACGGACGGTCAGTTTTAGCTTTAAATTCTCTTTCATGCCTGCATGATAGCACATTCCGCCGCCTGCGTCAAACGGGATCTGCGGCCCGCCGGGCGTCTTTTCGACGCGGCTCTTGCAAACGGACGGAGCTTGGACTACAATTTACCCGTCAGCAAAATTTCCGGCCAGTGCCGGGGAAATGAGGAGGCAGCGTTTATGGAGATCAAAAAAGTCCGGCTGGGACGGACCGGCCTGATGGTCACAAAGACCGCGTTCGGCGCTCTGCCCGTGCAGCGCATCAGCCGCGCCGACGCGGTGAAGCTCCTGCGCCGCGCGTATGACGCGGGCGTGAACTATTTCGACACCGCCAACGCCTATACCGACAGCGAGGAGAAGCTGGGCGAAGCGCTGCACGACGTGCGCGCTCAGGTGGTCATCTCCACCAAGAGCGGCGGCGGCGACAAAAAGACCGTGCAGGCCCACATCGAGGAGAGCCTGCGCCGCCTGCGGACGGACTACATCGACCTGTTTCAGTTCCACAACCCCGCGAAGCTGCCGGACCCGGAGGACCCGGACGGACCCTTCGCCGCGGCGCTGGAGGCGAAAAAGAAGGGCTACATCCGCCACATCGGCATCACGAACCACCGTCTGCCGGTGGCGCTGGCGGCGGTGGAGTCCGGCAGCTTCGAGACGATGCAGTTCCCGTTCTGCTACCTCTCCTCGCCGCAGGACGTGGATCTTGTGGAACGGTGCGCGGCGGCGGACATGGGCTTTATCGCCATGAAGGGGCTGTCCGGCGGGATGCTCAGCAACGCCGCGGCGTGTTATGCGTTCATGCAGAAGTATGAGAACGTGGTGCCCATCTGGGGCGTTCAGCACGAGTGGGAGCTGGACCAGTGGCTGGAGCTGACGGAGAAGGGACAGGAGATGACGCCGGAGCTTCAGACTGTGATCGACAAAGACCGGAAGGAGCTGGCCCATAATTTCTGCCGGAGCTGCGGATACTGCCTGCCCTGTCCGGCTGGCATCGACATCCCGCAGGCGGCCCGCATGGCCATGCTGCTGCGCCGGTCGCCCTACCGCCCCTACATGACCGACGAGTGGCGGGAGAAGATGCACCGGATCGAGGGATGCCTGCACTGCAACGGATGCAAGAGCCGCTGCCCCTATGAGCTGGACACGCCCAGTCTGCTCCAGGCCATGCTCAAGGACTACGACGCGTTTTATGCGGAACATCACAACGACTGAATCAAGGAGGATCACGTATGCTTTTCCAAAGCGGCGAGGCCAGCCTGAAGCTGGAGATCGTCAACTATGAATTTTCCCGGGACGGCGGCGCGCCCAACAGCGACGACCGGAACTGGCTGGTTTTGCGCGGGACGTACACCGACGAGGACGGGCGCATCATCAAGGACTCCAACAGCTGCCTGATGACCTTTGAGCTGGAGGAAATGACCGCAGGACTGAAGGTGCTGCGCTCCGGAATCCGCGACCGCTACGACAGCGATTTTTCCGAGCCGTACTTTCTCCTGTCCGCCCGGGCGGACGGCGAGGACCGGTACGCGGTGGATGTATCGTTCACCCTGCCCAACACCATGGAGGACATCGAGAACGCGGAGGTGAGCTGCGAGATGACCGGCGAGGAGCTGGGCGCGCTGATCGACGAGCTGGACGGGCTTTGCAGGAAGTTCCCCGGCCGGACCTGAGCGCGGATCGGAAAACGGAATAGATGGGAAATGGCCCCGCCGTCTGCACACAGCAGACGGCGGGGCCGTTTTGCGCGCGGAGGGAGAGCGCGGAGAGGAAGCGCGGAGAGGAAGTGCGGAGAGGAAGCGCGGAGAGGAAGTGCGGAGGGGGAGCGCGGAGGGGGAGCGCGGAGGGGGAGCGCGGAGGGGGAGCGCGGAGGGGGAGCGCGGAGAGGGAGCGCGGAAAAAATAAAAATTTTTTGGGTGGGATGCACGCGGACGTGCAATTTTGGGGGCCGGGGAGCGGAGGAGTGTGGGAGCGAGGTGAGACAAATGAAGAAGAAGCTGACCGGAGCGGAGCTGGACCGGTTCTGCCGGGAGTTTCTGCTGTCCATGGACCCGAACCGGGCGGCGGGGAGCGTGGGCCGGGAGGACGGCTACGCTCTGCTGCGGATGCGGGAGGTGGAGGAACGGCTCAAGTGGATGCGGCAGATGGAGCTGCCGACCCGGCAGGACGTTCTGCGGCGGCTGGGGCAGATGGCCTTCGGCCGGGTGTCCGACGCGGCGCGGCTGGCGAACCGGGAGCTGCTGGAGTCCGGCGAGCTGGACCTCTCCGACGTGGCGGAGCTGAAGATCACGGACAAGGGGACGGAGATGAAGCTCATCGACCGGGTGCAGGCGCTGGAGACGCTGTGGGGCCTTCTGGAAGCGGGAGGCGAGGACGGTATGGAGCGGTTTTTGCAGGCGCTGAAAACGGAGGATGAACGGAAAGGGGACGGCGCGTGAGGGCGGTGCGGTTCTCGGACAAGCAGCGCAGAGTGCTGCGCTGGTGGCAGACGGACGGGGAGCGGTATGACGCGGTGATCTGCGACGGGGCCGTCCGGAGCGGAAAGACCTTTTCCATGGGGCTGTCCTTCTTCCTCTGGGCGCAGGCCAGCTTTGATCGGCAGCAGTTCGGCGTGTGCGGCAAGACCATCCTCTCCCTGCGGCGGAACGTGTTGCAGGAGATCGTTCCGGCGCTGCGGGCCATGGGGATGCAGTGCGCGGAGAAGCGGACGGAAAATGTGCTGACCGTCCGCTGCGGGCGGCGGATGAACCGATTTTTCCTGTTCGGCGGACGGGACGAGTCCAGCGCGGCGCTCATTCAGGGCAGCACGTTCGCGGGCGTACTGCTGGACGAGGCGGCGCTGATGCCCCGCTCGTTCGTGGAGCAGGCGTGCGCCCGGTGCTCCGTGGCGGGGAGCAAGCTGTGGATGAACTGCAACCCGGAGAGCCCGCAGCACTGGCTCTACCGGGAGTGGATCTGTAAGGCGGAGGAAAAGCGGGCGCTGTATCTCCACTTTACCATGGAGGACAATCCGGCCCTGACGGCGGAGATCCGGGAACGGTATGAGCACTGTTACAGCGGGATCTTCTACCGGCGGTTCGTGCTAGGCCAGTGGGCCGCGGCGGAGGGGCGGATCTACGACTTCTTTGAGCGGGAGCAGTTCTGCAGGCCGGTACCGGCGGGAGAGCTGGAGCGCTGGCGCGTGTCCGTGGACTACGGGACGGCAAATCCGGCGTCCTTCGGGCTGTGGGGCCTGCGGAACGGCGTATGGTACCGGGTGAAGGAATTCTACTACAACTCCCGGACGGAGGGACGGCAGAAAACCGACGCGGAATACGTGGAGGATCTGGGCCGGCTGCTGGACGGGAGGCGGGCCGAGACAGTGACGGTGGACCCGTCCGCCGCCAGCTTCATCGCGGCGCTGCGGCAGGCGGGCTATCCGGTGCGCAAGGCGGACAACGACGTACTCACCGGCATCCGCATGACGGCGGACGCGCTCAAGAGCGGGCGGGTGGTGATCTGTGAGCCGTGTGAGGACTGTCTGCGGGAGATGGAGACGTACTGCTGGGAGTCCGGCGCCCGGGACCGGCCCAAAAAGGAGAACGACCACGCCATGGACGATCTGCGCTATTTCGTGATGAGCATATCCGCGCCACGGGGCGGCGGCTTCGCGGCCACGTGGGTGGAGCGGGAGAACTGAGGAGGGACGGACATGAGATTCGGAAAGAAAGCGGCCCCGCCGCAGGCGGCGGCCGCGCCCCAGCTTCGCAGCGCGGAGCGCCATCCGTTCGGGATACTGGACGGGTACGTGCCGCTGCGGAGCATGGAGCTGAAGCTGTACCGGGCGATCCGCGAGGGCGTGCCGGTGGTGGACGCGGCGGTGTACAAGCTGATCCGGATGACCGGCGGCGTGACCGCGCGGTGCGGCTCGCCGCAGGCGGAGCGGGCGCTGAACGAGTTTTTGCGGACGGTGCCGGTGGGACGGGGCCAGCGGGGGATCAACGCCTTTCTGGAGTGCTATCTGGATTCGCTGCTGACCTGCGGCCGGGCGGTGGGCGAGATCGTACCCACGCTGGACGGGCGCGACATCGGCGCGCTGGTATGCGGGCGGGCCGAGGACGTGGAGATCCGGGAGGGGAGCGATCCGCTGGATTTTCAGCTCTGCGGGCCGGATGAGTGCGGACGGACGCGTCCCCTGCCCCGGCAGGAGCTGCTGCTGTTCACGCCGTTCAATCCGGAGGCGGAGAACCCCTACGGCGTGTCGCTGCTGCGGTCCATGCCGTTTCTGACGGACATCCTGATGAAGATCTATCACACCGTGGGCGTGAACTGGGAGCGGTGCGGCAACGTGCGGTTCGCGGTGACGTGCAAGCCCGGAGAGGACGGGCAGGCGGCGGAGCGGAGCCGTCTGCTGGCGCAGGAGTGGTCCGCCGCCATGCAGGACGCCAAGAGCGGGCGGGTGCGGGACTTTGTGGCGGTGGGCGACGTGGAGATCAAGGCCATCGGCGCGGACGAGCAGATCCTGGACAGCGAGGCGCCGGTGCGGCAGATTTTAGAGCAGGTGGTGGCCAAGACGGGCATCCCGCCGTTCATGCTGGGCCTTTGCTGGAACTCTACGGAGCGGATGAGCAGCCAGCAGGCGGATATGCTGACCACGGAGATCACCGCCATCCGGCGGACGCTGACGCCCGCAGTGGAGCGGGTGTGCCGGATGTGGCTGCGGATGCACGGGTACGGCTGCCGGGTGGAGACGGTCTGGGAGGACATCAACCTGCAGGACGAGGTGGAGGAGGCCCGGGCGGCGCTCTATCTCGAGCAGGCGCGGAAGCTGCGCATCGAAAACGATGCGGCGGAAAAGCGGTAAAAATTTTTCGGAAAGGCGGGCGGAGAAATGGACGTGCGCAAGGGAGCGGGCGCGGCGGAGCGGTATCAGGCCGGAGAGGACGATCTGGCCTGCATCAACCGGTTGGCGAAGCGGGAGCTGACGGCGGACGAGGTGTACACATTCGCGGTGCGGCTGTGCGACAACGAGGTGGACCGGGACTTTGAACGGTTTGACGAGGCGGCGCTGAGCGCGCTGGGAGACCTGTTCGTGGGCAAGAGCGGCATTTTCGACCACCAGTGGTCGGCGCTGGGACAGACGGCGCGGATCTACCGGACGGAGCTGGTGCGCCAGCCGGAGCGGCTGACCGCGGCGGGAGACGGGTACTGCTATCTCAAGGCGTGGGCCTATCTGATGCGGACGGAAAAAAACGCGGACCTGATCGCCGAGATCGAGGGCGGCATCAAGAAGGAGGTCTCCGTCGGGTGCGCGGTGGGGCGGAGTGTGTGCTCCGTCTGCGGCGAGGAGAGCGGGACCTGCGGCCATCAGAAGGGGCAGGAGTACGGCGGGAAGCTGTGCTACGCCGAGCTGCGGGAGCCGACCGACGCCTATGAGTGGTCGTTCGTGGCGGTGCCCGCCCAGAGAGAGGCGGGCGTGATGAAGCGGTTCGACCCGGCGGGGGAGGACGCGCTGGAACAGTACGTCAAACGGAGCAAGAAGTTCCAAAAGACGTGGGACATTCTGCAAAAGCAGGCGGAGCTGGGGAGGAGCTATCTGAAGGGGCTGCGCCGGGAGGTGGTGCGGCTGGCGCTGGTGAGCGACGAGACGCTGGACGGCGAGGTGTTTGAGGGCATCGCCGCGAAGCTGGACGAGCCGGAGCTGCTGGAGCTGAAGAAGGTCTATGAGGCAAGGTCGCGGAAGCTGTTTCCCAGTCAGCTTCGGGCGGGGACCGAGCGGAAGGAGACGGACGGGGATATGTTCCGGGTGTGACCCACCCGCGGCATAGACGGCGCGCCAGCGCCGGAAAATCAGACTGAAGGAGGAGCAGGATGAAGATTGCATTTGAGGGCATCGGTCAGTGGGCGGCCACGTTTGCCTGCGCGGACGTGCAGGAGGGCGGCATGGTGAAGATCAGCGGAAACGGGAGCGTCGGCCCCTGCAAAACGGGGGAGGAGCCGTGCGGTCAGGCGGTGTCGGTGAGCAGGGACGGCGGAGCCTGCACCGTGCAGCTGGGCGGCTTTGTCACCGCGAATTACACCGGCGAGAGCGCGCCCGCGGCGGGCTGGTGCGCCATGTCCGCCGACGGCAGCGGCGGCATGAAGGCGGACGAGAAGGGCCGCAGCTATCTGGTGGCCGAGGTGGACGAGGCCGCAAAGACTGTTACGTTCGTACTGTAAGGAGGAGAAGAACATGGCTTATCATTACGAGAACATCAAGCTGGAGAAGGGGATGTACGGCCAGTCCGGCCGCAGCTTTTCTCAGGTGCTGGAGGAGCTGGACCCCAGCGAGAACTACCGCGGCACGCCCGCGGAGGGTCTGGACGCCTTCCAGCGCCAGCTCAAGCGCTTTGACATCAAGGTGAAGGGCGCGGGCAGCGACATGGTGGAGAAGTTCTTCAAGACCAGCGACTCCGCCGTGCTGTTCCCGGAGTTCGTCTCCCGCGTGGTGCGTCAGGGCATGGAGGAGGAGAGCATCCTGCCCGCCATTACCGCCACGGTGACCAACTTCGAGGGGATGGATTACCGCTCGGTGGCGTCCGTCCCCACGGAGAAGGAAAAGGAGCTCAAGCGCGTGGAGGAGGGCGCGGCCATCCCGGCCACCACCATCCGCACGCAGGAGAATCTGGTGCGCCTGCACAAGCGGGGCAGAATGCTGGTGGCCTCCTATGAAGCCATCCGGTTCCAGCGGCTGGACCTGTTCTCCGTGACGCTGCGCCAGATCGGCGCGTACATCGGCAGAATGCATTTGCAGGACGCCATCAAGGTCCTGTGCGACGGCGACGGCAACAACAACGCCGCAAAGGTCTTTACCGTGGGCACCGCGCCCATCTCCGGCACGAAGGGGACGCTGAGCTACGACGCGCTGCTGGACTTCTGGAGCCAGTTCGACCCCTACACCATGAACACGATGCTGGTGGGCGGAGACGTGATGCTCAAGCTGCTCAAGCTCAGCGAGTTCCAGAATCCGCTGACGGGCCTGAACTTCCAGGGGACCGGCACGCTGACCACGCCGCTGGGCGCGAAGCTGCTGCGCACCTCCGCCATGCCCGCCGGGAAGCTGATCGGCCTGGACAGGGGCTACGCGCTGGAGCAGGTGTGCGCCGGAGGCGTGACGGTGGAGTATGACAAGCTGATCGACCGCCAGCTTGAGCGGGCGGCCATCACGTCCATCTCCGGCTTCGCCAAGCTGTTTACCGACGCCAGCCGGGTGCTGACGGTCTGAGCTGCGGAGAGAGGAGCGGCGAGATGCACGAGGAGATCCTGACGCTGGCGGAGACCCTTTCCGGCGCGTCGGAGGATGAGACGCAGACGCTGGCCCTCTTCTGCACGGCGGCGGAGGCACTGTGGAGACGCAGACTGCGCGGCGGCGTGACGCCGGAGGAATGCCGGGAGGCGTTCCTCTGCGCCGCCGCGCTGGAGGCCGCGGCGGCAATGGCCCAGAGCCGGGGCGGCGCGGTGCGCTTTACGGCGGGGGACGTATCCGTGGCGGAGACGGACGGCGGACAGACGGCGGCGGCCCTGCGCCGGGAGGCGGAGCGGCTGATGGAGCCGTATGCGGCGGGAGACGGCTTCGCTGTGCTGGGGGTGCGGGGATGACGGAGACGTTTGCGCGCATCCTGCGGCGGTATGGACAGAGCGTTACGGTGAATGGCGGCCAGACGCGGGCGTTCGTTCAGCCGGGACGGGAGCGGGCCAAGGCCGCGCCCTTTGCCGTGACGCCGCTGGGCGCGGTGGACGACCGGCTGTGGAGCTATCTGGGCGGAACGGAGCTGAAGCCGGGAGACCGGGTGGAGACGGCGGACGGCGCGTTCACGGCCCGGAGCTGCCAGCCGGTGCGGCTGGGGAACGAGACGGTCTACTGGTGGGCGGCGCTGGCGGCGCAGAGGGAGACGGCGGAATGAACGGACTGAATCAGGTGCGGGACGCGGTGCTGGAGGCGCTGCGGCGGGCAGGCGTGGCGGCGGTCCCTGCCTTTGAGGGCGCGGCGAAGCGGTATCCCGGCGCGGTGGCGGCGGTGGACGTGGCCGCGGGGGCCGGAAGGGCCGCGGGGCTGGGCGGCTATCTGGGACGGCGCGGCGACGCGGAGCAGGGACTGGACCGCGAGGTATACGGAATGCAGCTGGAGACGGAGATCACGCTGAGCGTGCGCGCGGAGCGGGCGGCGGAGTGCGAGACGGCCATGGAGACGGCGGCGCAGACGCTGCTGCGGGGGCTGCCGTCCGGGCTGCGGCTGGAAAAGATGAGCTGGAGCGGCATCGCGTGGGACCGGACCACCGGCATGTTCGTCCGGGAGGGAAAGGCGGCGTGCAGGGCCGTTTTTCTGGCAGAGGACGACGGCGGAGAGGGCCAGCTGCTGGACTTTATTCTGAAAGGGACGATGAGACGATGAGTATGACGAAGCATGAGCGGCCGGGAGTGTACTCCTCCTACGACGCGTCCAGTGTGTCGGCGGCCGGGGTCGGAACGAAGACCGTGGGCGTGGCGGCGAAGGCCGTCAAGGGCACGGTGGGCCAGCCGGTGACGCTGACGGGATACACCGAGGGCGTGAACGCCTTCGGCGAGGAGACGGACGGCGCGGGCATGAGCGCGCTGGTGCGGCTGCTGTTCGCCAACGGCGCGTCCAAGGTGCAGGCGGTGCGCGTGGCGGACGCGGGCGAGACGGCGGACTATGAGGCGGCGTTCGCCGCGCTGGGCGCGCTGGAGGACGTGAAGATCATGGTGTGCGACAGCGTGGAGCTGGCCGTGCAGCAGGCGCTGCGGCAGGCGGTGGAGAGCGCGTCAGCCGCCCGCAGAGAGCGCATCGCCATTGTGGGCGGGAGCGGCACGGCGGCGGAGCTGGTCGCCCTGGCGGCGGAGCTGAACAGCGAGCGCGTGGTGCTGGCCGGGCCGGAGGGGAGCGTGGGGAGCGTCTGCTCCGGCGCGCTGACCGCCGCGGCGCTGGCTGGCGCGGCGGCCTGCGGCTCCGACCCGGCGGCTCCGCTCAACGGAGCGGCGCTTCACGGGCTGAGCGGCCTGAGCGCCGCATACACCGACAACGAGGTGGACACGCTGGTGCGGGGCGGCGTGACGCCGCTGGAGAGCATGGCGGGCGAGATCTCGCCGGTGCGCTGCGTGACCACCCGGACCACCACCGGCGGCGCGGCGGACGCGACCTGGCGGGAGCTGACCACGGTGCAGGTGGTGGACGACGTGATCCCGGCGGTGCGCACGGCGCTGCGCAGCAAGTTCGCCCGGGCCAAGAACACGGCCCAGACGCGGGGCGCGGTCCGCTCGCAGGTGATCGTGGAGCTGGAGAAAAAGCTGGCGGCGGAGATCATCGACAGCTACGGCGAGGTGACGGTGCGCCCGTCGGAGGACGATCCCGCCGTGTGTACGGTGGAGTTCAGCTTCGCGGTGGCCCACGGGCTGAACCAGATCTATCTGACGGCGCACATCGCCATCTGACAGACAGCCGCCGCGCCGGAAGGACCTCCGGCGCGGCGGCGGAAACGGACGGAAAGGAAGGCAGGCTATGGAGGTAACGGGATTTCCCACCAGCGCGGACATCTATCTGGAGCTGAACGGGAAGAAGGTGGCCGTGGTGCAGAGCTACACGGCCAAGGCCAGCAAGACCAGCCGGAGCGTGGAGGCGTTCGGTGAGAAGGAGCCGGTGGCGACCATCGCGGGGCAGAGCCGGTATACGCTGGAGCTGACGCGGCTGTACGCCACGGACGACGCGGTGTCCGACGGGATCAACTTCTACGATTTGAGTGATTTTTCGCTGGTGATCTGCAAGCCGGACCGGAAGATCATCTATTCCGGCTGCCAGTGGAGCGGCATCTCTGAGCAGGGCGAGCTGGACGCCATGGTGGCGGAGAAGATCACCGTGACGGCGGCGCGGCGCATCGAGACGAAGGCATGAGGACACAACCGGACACGCTGCGCCCGCCCAAGGCGGGAGAGCTGCTGCGCATCTGGCGGGAGGTGGCCGCGCAGGAGGAGAACGAGACGGTGCGGGGCCTTTTGTGCAACGCGCGGGTGCTGGCGCTGAGCTGCTTCCGGGACGGAGAGCGGATGTTTGACGGGCCGGAGGCGGTGCTGGAGGACATGACGGCGGGGGAGATGGAGACGCTGCTGCGAAGGCTGGCCCGCGGGGCGGTCTCCGCCCCCGCCGGGGTGAATCCGGCCTTTGACGCGGAGCGCTTTCAGGCGATGCGGGAGAGACGGAAATGAATTACATCGAGGAGCTGCTCCGGCGGCAGGCGGCAGCGTTCGCCGCGCTGCTGCGGGGCGGGGAGGAAACGGAACCGGCGCGGGAGCGGACGGACGGCGCGGGCAGCCGGAGCGAGGAGAGGAGCTTTTCCGCCGGAACGGGCATGACGGAGTGGAACCGGCGGCTGGCGGAGCGGAGCGCGCGGGCTTATAGCGAGACGGAGTTGACGACTGGGATGCCGCAGGTGGCCGAAACGGCGGGGACGCAGGCGATGCTTCGGAGACGGGCGGCGGACGGCGCGGCGCGCCGGGAGCCGACGGCGGAGGCTCTGGAGAGCGTTCTGACCGGCGCGGAAGCGGATGAAGTAGACGGCGGGGAGAGGACCGGCGGCGGGCTGGGGATGCTCGCCGGGGCTGGGCGGACACAGCGGAAAGGCGGCAACGCTCCCATCCGCGCCGGGGCGGCTCCGGGAGACGGCGGGACGGAGGCTGCGGCTGCGGCCGGGGCCGGCTGGGGACGCTCTGCCCGCGCGGCGAGGGACGCTTCCGCGGAGGAGCTATCCCGCGAGTTCGAGCGGGACGCGCGGCGGTATGACGGCGGGTATCCGCTGTACTGAGAAAGGCGGGGTGAGGCGGCGTGGTGCTGGCGCCGATGCAGTTCAAAAATTATATCTGGCCCCACAATCCGGAGACCTATTCCGTGACGTGGCGCAGGCGGGTGGCGGTGCAGGAGGCGCCGTTCGGCGGCGCGTGCGCGCAGGAGCTGGGACAGGCGTACCGGGTGATGCGGGGCGAGGGGACGTTTGCCGGGGCGGACGCCTATCGGGAGTTTGAGAAGCTGGCGGCGGTATTCGAGGAGGAGGGGCCGGGGCTGCTGACCCATCCGGTGTGGCGGACGGCGCGGGCCTATTTCGTGTCTCTGCGGCTGACGGAGGAGCCGACGCCGGACTATGTGCGCTACGCCTTTGAGTTCTGGGAGGACAGCGGACACGGCGGCGGACTGACGGCGGTGGCCGGGACCGCGCAGACGGCGCAGGCGGAGACAGCGAGCGGGGAGAGCACGGTATATCACACCGTCCGCCGGGGCGACACGCTGTGGGGCATCGCAAAGCGGTACGGCGTGACGCTGCGCAGCCTGATTGCGGCCAATCCGCAGATCAAGAACCCCAATCTCATCTATCCGGGAGAGCAGGTGCGGGTGAAATGATAAGAGGACGGATCACGACCTGCGACCACAAGATCTTCGAGCTGCCGGAGCTGCTGAGCTGGGACGTGCGCTATACGGGGAGCGTGCCCTGCGACAGCTATCAGGTGACGTTTTCCTACACGGCGGAGCTGGAGCCGGTGCTGCGGCGGGCGGCGGGCTTCACGCTGATGGACGGGGAAAACGTGCTGCTGCGCGGCATCGTGGACGAGTATGAGATCCGGCAGACGGAGGACGGACTGAGCGGGCTGCTGGCGGGGCGGGGCTACGCGGCGCGGCTGCTGGACAACGAGTCCCGGGCGGCCACCTATCAGGGCGCGGCGCTGCGGGACATCGTGCGCAGCCATGTGACGCCCTACGGCATCCCCTGCGACAGGACGGCGGACATCAGCAGCGGCGCAGAGCTGTACACCGTGGCGGCGGGGAGCAGCCAATGGAAGGCGCTGGAGGGCTTTTGCAGGGCATACGGGAACTTTTCACCCACGTTCGACCGGTACGGGCGGCTGTGGGCCGCGCCGGAGAAGATCGGAAAGACGTTCGTCCTTTCGGATTCCAACTCCATTTTGTCCCTCGTAAAACGGGAGAACCACTACGGAGTGCTGTCCGAAGTTCTGGTGATCGACAAGACGCGCAACCAGATGCACCGGGCCTGCGATCAGGACTGGATCGACCGGGGCGGCCAGTGCAGACGGGTGCTCTACACCCCGGGACAGAGCACGTGGGCGAAGATGCGGTACACGGGCGCGTATCAGCTTGCCCAGTCCCGGGCGGAGGAGGAGACCGTGGAGGCGGCGCTGGCGGGCGGCTTTCTGGCGTTTCCCGGCGACCGGGTGGAGCTGAAGCTGGAACGGACCGGCCTGCGGGGAACGTACCGCGTGGCGCAGGCGCGAACCAGAGCCGGAGCGGACGGGCAGACGACGGTGCTGACGCTGCGCCCGGTTTGAGGAGGAATGAAACGATGTGGCTATCCAGACAGATGCGGCCCGGGGCGGCGGTTCCGGGGGCGGAGCTGGGCGTGACCTCCATCTCCGGCGGACAGGCCGGAGTGGTCACCCGGGGCGAGGCGCGGAAGCTGCCGGTCTACGGTCCGGGAGGGTACGTCTGGCAGCCCGCCTCAGGCGGGTCGGTGCTGGTCATCAAGGGAGGCACGGGCGGAGAGGAGACCTGCGTGGCGGGGGCGAAGCAGGCGGCGGCGCCGGAGGGCTTCGCTCCCGGTGAGGTGTTCATCCACGCCGGAGGCGGCAGCGTGTATCTGAAAAACGACGGGACGGTGGAGGTGCGCGGCGGGCGCGTGAAGCTGACGGGACGGGTGGACATCGAAGGCGAGCTGTATATCAACGGCGCGCCGTACAGCCCCTGCCGCTGCTGAGGAGGAGACGGATGACGGAGCTGAAGATCCGGGACGGAGACTATGTATTCAACAGCGCCGGGACCGCCCGGCGGGTGAAGGGCCGGGAGGCGCTTTTGCAGCGGGTGCTGTTCAAGCTGACGGCGCGGCGGGGCGCGTTCCCCTTTCTGGAGGGACTGGGGAGCGAGCTTTACCGGCTGGGAAGCCTTCCACCGTCCCAAAGGCAGGGCGCGGCGCAGACGGCTGCGGCGCAGGCGCTGGCGGACGAGGAGGATCTGGAGCTGGAGCGGGTGGAGCTGGACGGAGAGCGGCTGACGGTGCGTCTGCGGTATCAGGGCGAGCCGCTGGAGCTGAAGCTGACGGTACGGTGAGGAGCGAGGAACGATGAGGACGACGGAGGAGATCTATCAGGAGATGCTGGCGGCGTTTGAGGCGCGGTCCGGGCGGAGACTGGACGGCTCCTGCGATCTGGCGGTGCGGCTGTACGCGCTGGCGGCGCAGGTGCAGGCGCTTGAATGTCAGGCGGAGTGGGTGCTGGACCAGAGCTTTCCCCAGACGGCGCAGGGCGCGTATCTGGACCAGCACGCCGCCATGCGGGGCATCACCCGGCAGGCGGCGGCCCGAGCGGCGGGGACGCTGCGCTTTTACACGGAGGAGCCGGCGGCGGCCGCGCTGGACATCCCGGCGGGCAGCGTGTGCATGACGGAGGACGGGGTGCGGTTTCAGACGACGCGGGCGGCGGTGCTGCCGGAGGGGGAGCGGACGGTGGACGTGCCCGCCGAGGCGGTGGAGCCGGGGAGCGGCGGAAACGCCGGGCCGGAGACGGTGACGGTGTTGACGTCGTGTCCCGTGGGAATTACGGGGTGCGTGAATCCGGAGGCGTTTTCCGGCGGGAGCGACGCGGAGGATGACGCGGCGCTGCGGGCGCGGGTGCTGGAGAGCTATCAGCGCCTGCCCAACGGGGCGAACGCCGCGTTTTACGAGGAGCAGGCGCTGCGCCACGAGGGCGTGGCGGCGGCGCGGGCCATCGGCCGGGCCAGAGGCATCGGCACGGTGGACGTTTACATCACCGCGCCCGCCGGGGCGCCGGACGCGGCGCTGCTGGAGGAGGTGCGGGCGGACCTGCAGGCCAAGCGGGAGATCGCGGTGGACGTGCAGGTGCTGGCGCCGGAGACCGTGTCCACGGACGTGACGGTGGAGCTGGACGTGGGCGAGAACGGGGACTTTGAGACGGTGAAGGACGCGGTGAGCGCCGCGGCGGCGGGCTGGTTTACCGGAAAGCTGCTGGGCAGGCCCGTGCGTCTGGCGGAGCTGGGACGGCTGATCTACAATGTGGACGGCGTGGAGAACTATCATATTCTGGCTCCGGCGGCGGACGCGCCGGGAGACGCGAAGAAGCTGCCGGTGCTGGGGACGCTGACGGTGCGGGCGATGGAGGCGTGAGATGGCGGGGTATGAGGACTATCTGAAGAACCTGCTGGGGCCGCTGGGCATCTATGACCTGCGGAGCGGGACGGCCAGCGAGAGCGAGCTGTTCGCCGCGGCGGCGGAGCTGGACGGCACGGCGGCGGAGCTGGACCGGACGGAGCGGGAGGCGCTGGCCGGGACGGCGGAGGACGAGGGCCTGCGCCGGAGGGAGGCGCTGTTTGCCCGCAGGCCCGCGGCGGCGACGGTCCCACTGCGCCGGGAGGCCATCCGGGCGCTGATGCAGATCGACGCGGACAGCTTTTCGCTGGAGAGCATCAACCGGACCATCAGCGGCTGCGGCATCCGGGCGCTGGCGCAGGAGATGGGCGGCGGGCGCATCCGGGTGATCTTCCCGGAGACGGCGGGCGTTCCCGACGAGTTTGAGCAGATCCAAAAGATCGTGCTGGACATCATCCCGTGCCATCTGGAGACGGAGTTCTACTTCCGGTACATGCTCTGGTCGGAGTGCGAGGCTCACGGCTGGACGTGGGCGGAGGTGGAGGCAGGCGGGCATACCTGGCACAGTTTTGAATTGGCGGTGTGACGATGGAGCAGGAATGGAGCGGACGGCTCACGGCGCTGGAGGAGCGGGTCAGCGGGGGCCTGCGCCGGATCGGCGCGCTGGAGCAGGGACAGGAGACGCTGCGGCGGCTGGCCACGGCGGTGGAGGTGCTGGCGACCCGGCAGGAGAGCATGGCGGACAGCGTGGGACGGCTGGATGAGAAGCTGGACGCGCTGGAGCGGCGGCCCGCGAAGCGGTGGGAAAGTCTGATGGACAAACTGCTGCTGGCGCTGGCGGGGGCGTTCGTCAGCTTTCTTCTGACGAGAGGAGGCGGACTATGAAACGGAGCGGATGGACGGTATCCAAGGTGCTTGCGCTGGGCATTCTGGCCATGGATGCGGGCTGCACCGGAGCGGTGCTGTATTTCTGCCTGCTGGCGATCCGGATGCAGTTCACCGGGCCGCTGCCGTATCTGACGACGCTGATCGGAGCGCTTCAGGCGGCGACGGCGGCGGTGCTGGCGGCGTACTACGGAAAGAGCAGGGCGGAAAACACCAAGGGCGGCATCACCTATGACGCCGCGCTGGGGCGGGACGAGAGCTGCTGAGGAGGAGAGAGCATGGATGAGATCATCAGAAAACTGACGTCCCGGAAGCTGTGGGCGGCGGCGGCCGGAATGGCGGCCGGACTGGCCATGGTGTTCGGGCTGGACGCGGACGTGGTCGCCACCACGGCGGGCGCGGTGGTGGCGCTGGCATCGGCGGTGACGTATATCCTGACCGAGGGCCGGGTGGACGCGGAGCGCGTGAAAACGGCGGCGGACGCGGTGCAGGCCGCGGCGGACGCGCTGGAACGGGCGGAAGATGGGCGAGCTTGAGCGGGTGCTGGAGACGGCGCGGCGGGAGCTGGGCGTAAAGGAGTCGCCCGCCGGGAGCAACCGGGTGAAGTACAACACGGCCTATTACGGCCGGGAGGTGCAGGGGGGTGCCTATCCGTGGTGCTGCGTCTTTTTATGGTGGTGCTTCCGGCGGGCGGGTGCGGAGCGGCTGTTTTACGGCGGCGGGAAAACGGCCTCCTGCGGGGCGCTGGCGGACTGGGCGAAGCGGACGGGACGGCTGGTCCGGGAGGGATACCGGGCGGGGGATCTGGTATTCCTGCGCTTTTCCGGGCCGGTCATCCAGCACATCGGACTGGTGGAGCGGGTGAACGCGGACGGCTCCCTGACGACGATCGAGGGAAACACCGGGACGGGAAGCGATGCGGACGGCGGACAGGTCCAGCGGCGCAGACGGCCCGCGCGGTACGCCGCGGGGGCGTTTCGCCCGGAGTATGAGGAGGAAGCGATGACACAGGCGGATTTTGACCGGATGATGGAGGTCTGGCTGGCGAAGCGGGCGCAGGCGCAGCCGGGAGAGTTTTCACGGCAGGCGCGGACGTGGGCCGAGGAAAACGGCATCGTCCGCGGAGACGGCAGCGGCGGGTTCCAGTACAAAAGCTGGTGCACCCGGGAGCAGATGCTGGTGTTTCTGCACCGGTTCGCTCAGATGCTCTCACGGTGAGCGGACAGCCGCCGGAGACAGGCGGCGGCGGATAAAAGACGGCAGCCGGGACCGTTTTGATCGGTCCCGGCTGCCGGGGGGCGGGATTCAGCAGGAGCGGCCCTGATTGGCCTCCTGAAGGTCCTGAATGAGCTGGCGGACATGGGCGGTCTGCCCGGCGGTCAGGCCGGAGGCGTCGATCACGGTGTCCGGATGGCGGCCGAGAAGCGTATCCGTGGAGACGGCAAAGTAGTCCGCCAGCTTTTCCAGAAGCTCCACAGAGGGCTGGATATTGTTGTTCTCCCAGTTCGAGACGCTCTGCTTGGAAACGCCCAGCCGGTCGGCAAGCCGGGCCTGCGTGATGCGCTTCGCCAGCCGAAGCCGGCGGATCTCGTCGCACAGCATGGGGATTTCCTCCTGACTCCAAAATTACAATACCATTGTAAATTATGACTTGACATTTTATAAATATAAAAGTATTGTAATATTGGATATCCTTGGTAAAGGCCGTTAATTCTGCGGGACGGGCGGACGGCTGTTCAGGAGCCGGCCGTAGACCTCGGAGACCTGGGGCCAGTCGATCAGCCGCCACCACGCGTCGAAGTAGTCGGCGCGGCGGTTCTGGTATTGGAGATAATAGGCGTGCTCCCACACGTCGCAGCCGAGGAGCGGCGTCAGCGGCGGGACGGCATCCTGATTGGCGGTCTTCTGGAGGGTGAGGCCGCCGTCCGGGCTGACGCAGAGAAAGACCCAGCCGGAGCCGAAAACGGACAGCGCGGCGCTTTTCATGGCGGAGCGCAGGCCGTCCAGCCCGCCGAAGTCCCGGCGGATGGCGCCGTCCAGCGGCGGGAGCGGCGCGGAGGACGGCAGGGCGCGCAGCGTGTGGAAATAGAGGTCGTGGTTGAAGGCGCCGCCGGCGTTATTGCGGACGCCCTGACGGATCTCGTCCGGGAGCGCGGCCCAGTCCCGGACAAGCTGCTCCAGCGACCAGCCGTGGTAGGCGGGGCACGGCTCCAGAAGGCGGTTCAGGCCGTCGATATAGGCGGCGAAATGCTTGTCGTGGTGAAAGCAGAGCGTTTTGGCGCTGATGTCCGGCTCCAGCGCGCTGTACGGATACGGCAGCGGCGGCAGGGAGAAGGGGTAGTGGTCTTCCATGGACAGTCATCCTTTCCGCGTTCGATTCTCACAGCAGTGTACGCAGGCGGACACGGAACTATGCAGACGGCGCGGCGCGCCGGAAATTGCAGCCTGCGGAAGAATAGCCGGGACTTCGACAGGGAAGCTGCGGTATCCTGTGCAGCAGTCCGCATGGAATGGGGAGATGATTTGGTGACGGACAAGGAACTGGAGTTCTGCGTTTTATGCGGCCCGCTGGAGGATGCGCTGGAGATGCTGGACAACGGCGACACCGCGGGCGCGCGGGCGGTCCTTGAGCGGGTGGTCCTGCGGGCGCGGGAACTGTGCGATCAGGAGCGGCGGGCGCAGGAGACCGGCGGAGGACGCTGAGCATAAAAAACATTCCCGGAAGGCAGGAGCCTTCCGGGAATGTTTTTTCAAATCACGGCGCAGTCACTGGCCCAGATACTTCCGCACGAGGACCTGAAGAAGCTCGTCCCGGTCGATCTTGCGGATCAGGGTCCGGGCGTTGTTGTGGTTGGTGATATAGGTGGGGTCCTCAGAGAGAATATAGCCGACGATCTGATTGATCGGATTGTAGCCCTTTTCCTCCAATGCCTGATAGACCGCGGACAGGACCTGATGGATCTCCGCGTCCTTTTCCATCACGATACTGAACTTCCTGGTAAAGTCGTCCATGCAGACACCATCTTTCTTTTCGGATGGAACTATTATACTCGGTTTTCTTCAAACTGTAAAGGGTCCGGGCAAAACTTTGAGAAAATCGGGCTGCGGTCAGCGCAGGACGGCGTTCAGCTCGCTCTTGAGCAGGGCGAGGATGCTCTGCACGTCCTCGTCCGCCTCGGCGGCGGTGAGGCTGCGGTCATCCGCGCGGAGCGTCAGGTTGAACGCCACGCTTTTTTTGCCCTCCGGCACGCCCGCGCCGGTGTAAATATCGAACAGGGCGACGTTCTTCAGCAGTCCCTTGGCGCCGCGGCGGATGCACTCCTCCAGCGCGCCGACGGTGACGGTGCTGTCACAGACCACGGCGATGTCCCGGGCCACGGCGGGGAATCTGGGCAGGGGCTGGTAGACCGGCAGGGGACCCATGGCGGCGAACAGCGCGTCAAAGGACAGTTCGGCGGCGTACAGCTCACAGTCCACGCCGTAATTGGCGGCGACGCTGGGATGGATCTGACCGAAAACGCCCAGCTGCTTTCCGTTCAGCAGGACTCTGGCGCAGCGGCCTGGATGATAGGAGGGGTTCTTCGTCTCCGCCTCAAAGACCGCGCCGCTGATGCGCATGCCGGAGAGAATGGTCTCCACCGCGCCCTTGAGGGAGAAGAAGTCCACGCCGGAGCCGTATGCGCCCAGAGACAGGACCTTCGGCTCGTCCGCCGCGCCGGAGGCGTCCGGCCCGTTGGGCTTGGCGAAGTAGGTGCGGCCCAGCTCATAGAGATAGGCTGACTTGTTGCGGAAGTTATAGTTGCGGGTCAGGATCTCCAGCATGGAGGGCAGCGTGGTGGTGCGCATGATGGAGGTGTCTTCACCCAGAGGGTTCAGGATCTTCAGGGAGTCGCGCAGCGGGGAATCCGCGGGCAGGCCGATCTTATCGTAATAGGAGGGGCTGATGAACGAATAGGTGATGATCTCGTCATAGCCCAGCGCGCGGCACAGGGCGCCCAGCGTGCGCTCCGCCTGCTGCACGGGGGTATAGCCGCCGTGAGCGGACGCGCCGCCGGCGAGGGTGACGGGGATGTTGTTGTACCCGTGGAACCGGGCCACCTCCTCGGCCAGATCGGCCATGCCCTCCACGTCGCCGCGCCAGGAGGGAACGGTGACCTGATCGCCGTCGAGCTGGAAGTCCAGCTTGGTGAGGATGGAGCGCATCTCGCTCTCCGGCACGTCGGTGCCCAGCAGGGCGTTGATCCGGTCCGGCTCCAGCGGCAGGACGCGGGGGGCGGAATCCTTTGCGATCACGTCCATCACGCCGTCCACAACCTCGCCCGCGCCCAGAAGCTCCACCAGCTCGCAGGCGCGCTGGACGGCCTTCATGGTGTTCATGGGGTCCAGACCCTTTTCATAGCGGGACGAAGCCTCGGAGCGCATATTCAGCGCCACGGCGGTGCGGCGGACGGACGCGCCGTTGAAGTTGGCGGACTCGAACAGAACCTGCGCCGTGTCGCCCACGATCTCGGAGTTGGCGCCGCCCATCACGCCGGCGACGCAGACGGGACGGTGCTCGTCGCAGATGCAGAGCATACTGGTGGTGAGCTGGTGATCCTTGCCGTCCAGCGTCTGGATGGTCTCGCCCTCCCGGGCGGTGCGCACGACGATCTTTCCGCCCTCCACGCAGGAGAAGTCGAACGCGTGCATGGGCTGGCCGTATTCCAGCATGACGTAGTTGGTGATGTCCACGATGTTGTTGATGGGGCGCACGCCGGAGTTGCGCAGCCGCTCCCGCATCCACAGGGGAGAGGGCTTGATCTTCACGTTTTTGACCATGCGGGCGGTATACCGCGGGCAGAGATCCGGGTCCTCAATGTCGATGTCCACCAGCTCGGCGATGCTGCCGCCGCAGCCGCGGATCTCGGGCGTGTGGAGCTTGAGGGGCTTATCGAAGGTGGCCGCGGCCTCACGGGCCAGACCGATGACGCTCAGGCAGTCCGGTCGGTTGGGCGTGATCTCGAACTCCACCACGTGATCGTCCGCGCCGATGAGCGCGGCCACGTCGTCACCGGGGGCGCAGTCCTGCCGGATGATCCAGATGCCGTCCGGGATGCAGTGGGGGAACTCCTTCTGCTCGGCGCGGAGGTCGGCGAGGGTGCAGACGGAATCGGTCTTGGTATTGTAGGCGACCAGATCGCCGGTATGGAGATTGGCGCAGGCCGTGTCGGGGCAGGCGGTGGCGCCGCCGATATCCAGCACGGTGTGATACCCGCCGCCGGGCTGGGCGGCGCACTCCAGCACTTTGCCGCAGACCACAGGGCCGAAGACCTTGGCACCGGGCTGGATATCCGCGGGGATGGAGGGCTTGGCCGGGTCGATGGGCTTATAGTCGCTGAGCAGCGCGGCGGCGGTGATGGCGCACTCGGGATAGTCGTGCTCCGCGGAGAGGCCCAGCTCCTTCAGAGAGCAGAGCATTCCGTTGGACTCCACGCCCCGCAGCCTGCCTTTTTCGATCTTGACGCCGCCGGGGAGGAGGGACTTGTGCTTCGCCACGGGGACGAGGTCGCCCTCGTGGATGTTCCACGCGCCGGTGACGATCTGGATGGGCGCGTCCTCGCCCACGTCGATCTGACAGACCCACATATGGTCGGAGTCGGGATGGCGCTCCATCTTCTCAATGCGGCCCACCACGACGTTTTTCAGCTCGGCGTGGAGATCGGTGGTGATCTCCTGCTTGGAACCGGAGAGGGTCATGGCCTCTGCAAAGTCCCGGTCGGAGGCGTCCACCTCCACAAATTCATTCAGCCATTTTCTGGACAGCAGCATAATCTCTCACCCTCCCTCTCAGAATTGCTCCAGGAACCGCTCGTCGTTTTCAAAGATCAGGCGCATATCGCTGATCTTGTACTGGCCCAGCGCCAGACGCTCCAGACCCATGCCGAAGGCGAAGCCGGAGTACACGTCCGGGTCGATGCCGCAGCCCCGCAGGACCTTGGGATGGACCATGCCGGCGCCCAGCACCTCGATCCAGCCCTCGCCCTTGCAGGTGGGGCAGCCCACGCCGCTGCACTTGTGGCACTGGATGTCCATTTCGCAGCTTGGCTCGGTGAACGGGAAGTGGTGGGGACGGAAGCGGGTGACGGTATGCTCACCGTAGATCTTGCGGATGACGGCGTTGAGCGTACCCTTCAGGTCGCCCATGGTCACGCCCTTATCCACCACGATGCCCTCGATCTGATGGAACATGGGGGAGTGGGTGGCGTCCACCTCATCCTTGCGGTACACCCGGCCGGGGGCCATGACGCGGATGGGAAGCTCCCGCGTTTCCATGGCGCGGATCTGCATGTTGGAGGTCTGGGTGCGCAGCAGGACGCTGGAGTCCTCCGTGAGATAGAAGGTATCCGACCACTCGCGGGCGGGATGGTCCTCCGGCGTATTCAGGCGGGTGAAGTTGTAGTCCGCCAGCTCCACCTCCGGGCCGTCCAGAATTTCAAAGCCCATGCCGATGAAGATGTCCTTGATCTCGTCCAGCACGCTGTACATGGGGTGCTTGTGGCCCTGACGAAGCTGCTTGCCGGGGATGGTCACATCCACCGTCTCCGCGGCCAGCCGTGCTTCCATGGCCCGCCGCTCCAGAATGGCGGACTGCTCCTCGATGGCCTTTTCCACGGCGGCGCGGACCTCATTGGCCATCTGGCCCATGACGGGGCGCAGCTCGGCGGACAGGCTTCCCATCTGCTTGAGAAGTCCCGTCAGCTCGCCCTTTTTGCCAAGATACTTTACCCGCAGGGCTTCCAGCTCCGCGGCGGCTCTGGTCCCGGCCACGGATTCCAGCGCGCTTCTGCGGATGGCTTCCAGTTGTTCCTTCATTGCCGATGCTCCTTTTTATATAGATTCTGAAACGAAATGCTGCGAGGACGAAAAAAAGCCTTTCGTCCCGGTTTGGGACGAAAGGCTGAGCTTCCGCGGTACCACCCAAATTCGCGCGGAAAGGCCGCGCGCGCTTGCAAGGCCCCTTTAACGGAGGGCGGGCGTCCGTGTCTCCACGGCGGCTCCCGGGCGAACCGGACCGGACGTTCCGCAGGTCGGCTTTCAGCCGGCGACCGACCCTCTCTTGGCGGCGCTTCCCGGTCATTTTCCCGTTCATCGCTCATATCAAATCATATTTATAGCACAAATAAGACGGAAATGCAAGCCCCAGTCCGTCAAATTCCGCCCGGTCAGGCGGCGGACGCTTCGGCAGACTGCCAGACGGCGCGGATCTTCTCCAGCACGGACTGCGCCGCGGCGCTGCGGGGATGGCAGGCATCCAGACAGGCGGAGAAGTCCGCCTGTTCGTCTGCGGAGAGCATCCATCCGGCGTCCAGCCCCGGGGCGAAAACGATGGCGTCGATGTGGCCGTACCGCTCCCGGTAGGGCGAGCCGTCCAGAAGCGCCAGCGCGTCCAGCACGTCCTCCGGCCGCTCCAGAAAGCGATGGCACAGTTCGTCGAAGGGGGCCTCGCAATAAGCGCCGTCGGCGTGGATGAGGTAGCAGACCAGCTCCCAGTCGGAGTAGCTGTGATAGGCGGCCTTGACGTCGAACTCCTGATAATAGTTGAAAGTGAACACCGTGTCCGCGTCCCAGTCCAGCCCGTCGGACGGGCAGAAGGCGGTGAAGCGCCAGCCGTCCGTCAGGCGCTCATAGGGCAGGGTGACGGTGGAGAAGCCCACCGTGGAGGTCGGCGGACAGGACGCGTCCTCCGGCGGCTCCTGAAAGTCCGCCCAGAAGGTGACGTCCACCTCCCAGCGGTCCGCGCTGACGGGGCGGGCGGAAACGGTCTTATCAAAGTAGTAAAGGTTCCCGCCCCGGGCGCCGCCGAGGGTGCAGAGCCGCCCGCCGATATCCCGGTAGGCGGGGCCGCCCAGCAGCTCGTCCGACAGCTCGGGAGAAAAGCAGCTCCGCACCCGGATGTCCAGATCGGCGTAAGTCCGCAGCTCGGGAGAAACGCTGCTCCGCACCCGGACGTCCAGATCGTCGTAAGTCTGCGGACTGGGGTATTCCACCGTCCAATAGGCGGGGCCGTCCTGCTCCGGATCGTAGGGTGAGCCGTCCTCCGCCAGCGGTTCTCCGGCGGTGGGGAGGGAGCAGAGGTCAAACCAGTCGTACACCTCCGCGGCGGCGGCGTACGCGGCCAGCACGTCCTCCTCCGTCAGCTCCGGCGGGGAGGAGGAGACGGAGGACGCGGAGGAGACGGCGGGCGGGGCGGCGGACGAGGCGGCGGGGACGCCGCCCGTGCCGCAGCCGGTCAGCGCGGCGCACAGCGAAGCAACGGTCAGGATCAGAAGCGCGCGGTGTTTCATGCAAAGACCTCCCTGCGGGTTTGATCGGGTCTCCGCCGCCGGCGGAGACTTTTATTTCGGGATAATATAATAAGACGCGCGGAGTGGGGAAAAAGTTGCAGCCGGAGGAAGAAAAAGCCGCGCCCGCGGCGCGGAGAGCGGCTGGGGGTTGCGGCGGAGCGCGGAAGGCATTATAATACAGGGAAAAAACGAGGAGGCGCTTCCATGGAGACACAGAAGATCACGGTGGAATTTGTCCGGGAGGCTCTGCCGCCCCGGCGGGCGGACGGACACAAGGGCGACTTCGGCAAGGTCCTGATCGCGGGCGGCGCGGTGGGGTACACCGGCGCGCCGTATCTGGCGGCGCTGGGCGCGGCCCGGTCCGGGTGCGGACTGGTGTATCTGGGCGTGCCCTCCTGCATCTGGACGGTGACGGCGGCAAAGTGCGTGTGCGCCATGCCGTTTCCCCTGCCGGAGGAGGGCGGGATGCTGGCGGAGCGGGCGGCGGCGCCGCTGCTGGAGCGGCTGGCGGGCTGCGAGGTGCTGGCCCTCGGCCCCGGCCTTGGCCGCTCGGCGCAGACACAGGCGCTGACGCTGGCGCTTTTGAAAACGGAGAAGCCGGTGGTGCTGGACGCCGACGGCATAAACGCGCTGGCCTGGCATATGGATAGTCTGGACGCGCGGAGGGAGCGCATCACCGTGCTCACGCCCCACGACGGGGAGTTCGCCCGGCTGGGCGGCGACCTGACCGCGGACCGGGCGGAGGAGAGCCAACGCTTTGCCATGGAGCACGGATGCTATCTCGTGCGAAAGGGACACGGGACGCTGATCGCGACGCCCAGCGGAACGGTGCTGGAAAACCCGACGGGCAATTCCGGCCTTGCCAAGGGCGGCAGCGGCGACGTGCTCACCGGCGTGATCGCCGCGCTGCTGGCGCAGGGGGCCACGCCGGTCCGGGCCGCGGCCTGCGGCGCGTATCTCCACGGCCTTGCCGGAGATCTCTGCGCCGGATGGCTGACGGAGTACGGCATGACGCCGCAGGATGCGGCGGAGGCGCTGCCCCACGCGTTCCAATCGGTCCTGACGGAGGAATAAGGAGGAGGATGACCGGGTGCGCAGGCCGCTGGTTTGTGTACCGACGATAGCCCTCTGCCTGCTGCTTTGCGGCTGCGGGGGAAAAGAACGGGAGCAGGCGGCGCAGGATGCGCGGGCGGCGTATCAGGCCGCGGAGGCCTGCGAGATGACGGCGGAGGTCTCCGCGTTTTACGGCGAGGAGCGGTGCAGCTTCACGCTGCGGTGCGCCTATACGCCGGAGGAGTCTGAGGTGGAGGTCCTGTCGCCGGAGACGGCGGAGGGCGTGCGGGCCGTTCTCAACGGAGACGGCGCGCTGCTGGAGTATGCGGAGGACTGCCTGCCCGCCGGGACGCTGAGCGCCGAGCGGCTCAGCCCGGCCACCTGCCTGCCCCGGCTGATGAGCGCCCTGCGGGACGGATGGCTGCTGGAGGAGAACCGGGAGGAGTGGAACGGCGAGGCTTGCCTGCGGCTGGGACTGGAACAGACCGGCGCGGACGGCGCCAGCGTGGTGTCCACCCTCTGGCTGCGGGAGGACGGCGGCGCGCCGGTCCGGGGCGAGATCGCCGTGGACGGCAAAATATTTTTGCAGGCGGAGTTTACGGACTTCCGATTCGGTGGTATACTGGACGGCAGCGAAGCCGCCGCCGGGTCCGGCGGCGAATAGACGTGGGGGAGAACACATGGAAAAGATTCTGCGGCGGACATGGGCGGAGATCGACCTGGACGCGCTGGCATATAATTATCGGAAGCTGCGCCGCCAGATGGGGCCGGGCGCGGGCTTTCTGGGCGTGGTCAAGGCGGACGCCTACGGCCATGGGGCCGTTCCGATCTCAAAAAAGCTGGAGGAGCTGGGCGCGGAGTATCTGGCCGTCTCCAATCTGGAGGAGGCTGAGGAGCTGCGCCACCACGGCGTGGAGCTTCCGCTGCTGCTGCTGGGCTATACGCCCGCGGACATGACGGAAATGCTGATCGACAACCGCGTGACGCAGGACGTTCCCTCGTTGGAGGCCGCTCGGGACTACTCCGCCGCGGCCAAGGTCTGCGGCAAGACGCTGAAGGTCCACCTCAAGCTGGACACCGGCATGGGGCGGCTGGGCTTTCAGTGCGACGAGGGGAGCTTTGACCGGAGCCTTGCGGAGATTCTGGAGGCCATGCGCCTGCCCAATCTGGACTGGGAGGGCGTGTTCATGCACTTCTGCGTGGCCGACGAGCCGGACAATCCGGAGGCCCGCAGCTTTACCCGGCTCCAGTACCAGCGCTTCGTCCACATGGTGGAGGAGGTGGAGAGGGGAGCGAATATGCGCTTCCGGCTGCACCACTGCTGCAACTCCGGCGGCCTGATGTACTATCCCGAGTTCGCGTGGGATATGTGCCGCCCCGGCGTGGTCCTGTACGGGACGGAGCCGATGAGCCGCGACTTCGGGCTTAAGCCGGTGATGACGCTCAAGACCGCCGTGGGGCCGGTCAAGACCTATCCGCCGGATACCTCCGTGAGCTATGGGCGGACGTATTTCACCGACCGGGAGCGGCGCATCGGCGTCTTGCCCGTGGGCTATGCGGACGGGCTTCAGCGCTGCCTGTCCAACCGCTGGGAGATGATGACGCAGGACGGTCCGGCCCGGATCTGCGGGCGCGTGTGCATGGATATGTGCATGGTGGATCTGACGGACCTGCCCAACGTCGGCACCGGCGACGAGGTGGAGGTGTTCGGCCCCAATAATCCCATCGAGCGGATGGCTGAGATGGCCGGGACCATCACCTATGAGCTGACGTGCTGCATCTCCAAGCGCGTTCCCCGCGTCTATTTGGAGAACGGCCGGATCGTGGGCCGGGACCTGCGGCTCCAGCTCTGACCGGGCGCACACACCCGCCCGCCCCGGGCATAGAATGGACCGGGGCCGGAACGGCCGGAACAGCACGTATAAATTTTCCGGCTGCGTGGGACAATGATAGTGGCCCCGCTGAAAAGGACTTTCGGCGGCGGGTACTATTTTCGGCGGAGTGTGAACTTTGTGGATACGAGTGTTGTAAAACGCGGCGACATCTATTACGCCGACCTCAGCCCGGTGGTGGGGAGCGAACAGGGCGGCGTCCGGCCCGTTCTCATTATTCAGAACGACACCGGGAACCGGTACAGCCCCACCGTGATCGCGGCGGCGATCACCTCGCAGACGGGCAAGGCCCGCCTGCCCACTCACATCGACCTGCCCGTGGCGGACAGTCAGGGCCTTTCCAAGGACTCCGTGGTCCTGCTGGAGCAGGTGCGCACGCTGGATAAGCGGCGGCTCAGGGAGCATATGGGCCGCGTGGACGAGCGGATGATGGAGAAGATCGACACGGCCATCGCGGTGAGCTTCGGCCTTCAGCGCGATCAGCTGGTCTGAGCGGAGCATTTGATTTTGACGAGACGGCGCGGCCCGGGAGAGAATACATACCGTATCCTTTCCCGGCTGCCGCCTGCGGCAGGAGGAGCCATGAAACAAAAGAGAGACAGATGGTATCTGCGGGCGCTGGCGCTGATGCTGGCGTCCATGGCGGCGATGGTGACGGTCTCCGCCGCGGCGGAGGCCGGGTCCGAGGGCGACCCGCTGGTGACGCTGAGCTACCTGAACGAAACGTTCCTGCCAAAGCTCCTGGCGCAGGCCGGGACCTCCGGCTCCGGCGAGAGCGGCTTTGCGCTCACGGAGCTGTCCGCCGGGCAGAGCCTGAGCCTTTCCGTGGGCAGCGAGGTAATGCTGCGGGTGGGGTCGGCCGCGTGCGGCGCGTCCTCCGCGCCGGGGCTGATCGACGAGACCACCGGCGGCTCGCTGGACAACGGCGGGGCGCTGGTGAAAAACCACCTGTACATGGCCACCATGGAGGGCCGGACCGTCAAGGCCGGGGCCGGCGGCGCCAAGCTGCTGGTCCGGGGCGGGAGCACGCTCTCCTGATCCGGGAGGATACATAAAGGAACGCCGCCTGCGCATAGGATAGCGCAGGCGGCGCTTTTCGCGTTCCGCCGGGGAGGGGGAAGCGCCATGGACCGGTATCCGCTGTATCTGGACGGCGCGCCAGCCGGGTTTCTGACGGCGGCGGCCTGCGGGATGTACGACGAATACCGGGCGGTTTGCCGCCCGGAGGGACCGGCGCTGCTGCGGGCGTGGCTGGAGGGAGAGCGGGGCGAGCTTCCGCTGGGCGTTCTGGCCCCGGAGGGAGACGTGTTCACTGTCTGCCGCCGTCTCAGCCGCCGCGGGACGCGGGAGCTGGGGCGATTGAAATGCTGCCGGGTGCGCCGGCTGGACGAGCAGCCAGAGAAAAAGCCGGAGAAAAAACCGGAGAAGCGGGCGGACCCGCCCGCCGCCCCGGCGGAGCCGAGCGGGGAGATGCAGCCGCCCACACCCTCGGGCTGGGAGCGGGCGGACCGGCCGGAAAGGCTGACGGCCTCCGCCTTTTTCGCCCATATGCTGCGGCCCCTCTCCGGCGTTCTGACCCGGCGGGAGGGGGGCGGGCGGCTGATCGCCGCGCCCTACGACCCGGCGGAGCCGTTCCCGCTGCCGCCGCTGTTCTGCTTCGCCCGGATCTGGGATGCCGGGAGCGGACGGTACGCCGTGTTCGCCTTTGACGAGCGGGGCGCGCCGGTCATGCCGGAGGAAAACGGCCCCGGCACGCCCAAAACTTGAATTTGGGATGGAAAACGCCGGTTTTCTGTGTTATAATAGGGACGGAAGCTGTTGCCAGCGCCGCGGCGCAGGCGGAGGCCGCATCGCGGCCCGTCCCATGACGCCGCGCGCGGGAGAAAGGAGCGGACCCGATGAAGTGTCCCTATTGCGGGTACTCTGAGAGCAAGGTCATTGATTCCCGCCCCGCCGACGACGGGGCCAGCATCCGCCGCAGGCGGGAGTGCCTGTCCTGCGCCAAGCGGTTCACCACGTATGAGACGGTGGAGAGCCTGCCCATGGTGGTGGTGAAGAAGGACGGCAGCCGCCAGAGCTTTGACCGGTCGAAGGTGCTGGGAGGCATGATCCGTGCCTGCGAAAAGCGGCCCGTCCCGCTGGCGGAGCTGGAGCGCATCGCCGACAGCGTGGAGCAGGAGCTGCAGAACGGGCTGGACCGGGAGATCACCACCACCCATATCGGCGAGCTGGTGATGGAAAAGCTCCGGGGCCTCGATCAGGTGGCGTACGTCCGGTTCGCGTCGGTGTACCGCCAGTTCAAGGACATCGACACCTTTATGAAGGAGCTGAACAAGCTGCTGGCGGAGAAGTGACGGCACCGCAGCCGCGCCCCGGACGGCGGGTCCGGGGCCTTTTTCCCTGCCCCGCGGCGGGAGCTTGCAAACCGCGGGCGGGTATGGTAAATTAAAGAGCGTGTGCAGCGGGCCGGACGGCGGCCCGATATCCGAAGATTAAGGAGAAAACGTTTATGCCCTCTTTGAAAGAAGAGATATCCCGGCGGCGGACCTTCGCCATCATCTCCCACCCCGACGCCGGCAAGACCACCCTGACGGAAAAGTTCCTGCTCTACGGCGGAGCCATCGCCCAGGCCGGCGAGGTCAAGGGAAAGCGCGCCAAGGCCGCCACCTCCGACTGGATGGAGATCGAGCGCCAGCGCGGCATCTCCGTCACCTCGTCGGTGATGCAGTTCCAGCACGATGGCTTCTGCATCAACATTCTGGACACCCCCGGCCATCAGGACTTCTCCGAGGACACGTACCGCACGCTGATGGCGGCGGACTCCGCGGTGATGGTCATCGACGGGGCCAAGGGCGTGGAGCCCCAGACGCGCAAGCTGTTCAAGGTCTGCGCCCTGCGGGGCATCCCCATCTTTACGTTTATCAACAAGATGGACCGGGAGACCCGGGACCCGCTGGAGCTGTGCGAAGAGGTGGAGCGGGAACTGGGCATCGACACCTACGCCGTGAACTGGCCCATCGGCTGCGGCAAAGAGTTCGCCGGCGTGTACGACCGGGAGAAGCGCCGCATCCTCTTTTTCGAGGACGAGGGCCACGCGAGGAAGGCGGAGGCCACCGAGGTGGATCTGGACGATCCGCAGGTGGGCGGCCTGATCGGCGAGGCCCGCTGGCGCGCTCTGCGGGACGAGGTGGAGCTGCTGGGCGCGGGCCGGGACTTTGATCTGGACGCCGTCCGCTCCGGAAAGCTCAGCCCCGTGTTCTTCGGCTCGGCGCTGACCAACTTCGGTGTGGAGCCGTTTCTGGAGGCGTTTCTGCGCATGACCACTCCGCCCCTGAGCCGGACGGCGGACTGCGGCGTGATCGACGCGTTTTCACCGGACTTCTCGGCGTTCGTTTTCAAGATCCAGGCCAACATGAACAAGGCGCACCGGGACCGTCTGGCGTTCCTGCGCATCTGCTCGGGCAAGTTCGAGCGGGACGCGGAGGTGTATCACGTCCAGACCGGGAAGAAGATGCGCCTGAGCCAGCCCCAGACCATGATGGCCGCGGAGCGGGAGATCGTGGACGAGGCCTACGCCGGGGACATCATCGGCGTGTTCGACCCCGGCATCTTCTCCATCGGCGACACGGTGAGCGTCCCGGGGAAGAAGTTCCGCTTTTCCGGCATCCCCACCTTCGAGCCGGAGCATTTCATGCGCGTCAGCCCCAAGGACACCATGAAGCGCAAGCAGTTCATCAAGGGCACGGAGCAGATCGCCCAGGAGGGCGCCATCCAGATCTTCAAGGTCCCCGGCGCGGGCATGGAGGAGGTCATCGTCGGCGTGGTGGGCACGCTGCAGTTCGACGTGTTCGAGTACCGGATGAAAAACGAGTACGGCGTGGACCTGTATATGACGGGCCTGCCCTATGAGCATCTGCGGCGGATCACCGCCTGCCCGGTGGAGGACCCGAAGGACCTGACGCTGTGCATGGGCGCGGAGGTGCTGGAGGACTTCCGTGAGCGGCACCTGATCGCTTTCGGCGGCGAGTGGTCGGTGGGCTTCCTGCTCAAGCACAATCCGGGGCTGGAGCTGTCCGACTCCCTGTCGGTGTGAGGACGCGGCTCCCGGCGGAAAAGAAGCGTTTTGCCGGCGCGGGAGGGACAGGCCGTCTCTCCCGCGCCGTTTCAGCACACGCGCGCGCCGCGCGCAGAAGGAGAGGAGACCGATCATGGAGGAGCAGAACATCAAGCTGACGAAGCTGGCAAAGTGCGCCGGGTGCGGCGCAAAGGTGGGTGCGGGCGTGCTGGCCCAGCTTCTGGAGGGCATCCGGGTCCACCGCGACCCCAATCTGCTGGTGGGCTTCGACAAGAGCGACGACGCGTCGGTCTACCGCATCAGCGACGAGCTGGCACTGGTGCAGACGGTGGATTTCTTTCCGCCCATCGCGGACGATCCCTACCTGTTCGGCCAGATCGCGGCCACCAACGCCCTGTCCGACGTGTACGCCATGGGCGGAGAGCCGAAGCTGTGCCTGAACATCATGGCCGTGCCGGAGTCCATGCCCAAGGAGGCCGTCCACCAGATGCTCCGGGGCGGATACGACAAGGTGTACGAGGCCGGGGCGCTCATCACCGGCGGACACAGTATTCTGGATGACGAGCCGAAATACGGCCTGTGCGTCACCGGCTTTGTCCACCCGGAGAAGATGCTGACCAACTCCGGCGCGCGGCCCGGGGACGTGCTGCTGCTGACCAAGCCCATCGGTCTCGGCGTGCTGACCACGGCGCAGAAGGCGGATATGCTCTCGCCGGAGGGGCTGGCGCTGGCCCACCGGCTGATGACCACGCTCAACAAGTCCGCCCGGGACGCCATGGTGAAGTACGAGGTCCACGCCTGCACGGACGTGACCGGCTTCGGCCTGCTGGGCCACGGCTATGAGATGGCGCAGGGCAGCGATGTTTCCATGACCATCCATGTGGACGCCGTGGACCTGATCCCGGAGGCGGTGGAGCTGGCGCGCATCGGAATCCTCCCGGCGGGGATGTACCGCAACCGGACGTTCGCCGAGCCGGGCGTGGACGCGGGGGACACGGAGCTTGCCCGGCAGGACCTGATGTACGACCCCCAGACCGCGGGCGGACTGCTGATCGCCGCGGCGCCGCAGGACGCGGACGCCCTGCTGGAGGAGCTGCGCGGCTGCGTTCCAAGCGCCCAGCGAATCGGAACAGTGGAGCCGTATACCGGCGGGAAGCGCATCCGCCTGCGCTGAGCGGGGCGGCTTTACAAGCCGGGGCGGATATGATATCATGACCTGCATATCCTGCCGCCGCCCGCGCTTTGGGCGGCACGCGGGCGCGTCCGGCCAACGGACGCTTGAAGGAGGAACTGTTTTCATGAGCAGTCAGAGAAAGAAAAAGCAGCAGACCGCCGCGGAGCGGGAGGCGGAGATCGCCGGAGCCAAGATGTTCGGCAAGCAGGTCTCCAAGGAGAAGGCCCGGGCGCTGCTGATCGTGACGCTGATCGCCTGCGCCCTGCCGGCGGTGCTGGGCGCGCGCCTGTGGGACCAGATCCCGGAGATCGTGCCCAGCGGCCTGATCGGAACGGACGGAAAGGACGATTCCATCCCCCGCTGGGTGGCGGTGTTCGGCCTGCCGGGCTTCATGTGCGTGATGGACCTGATTGGCCACGGCCAGCTCATGCTCAACCAGAAGCGCATGACCATCCCCAAGCCCGCCGTCCGGCTGATGGGCCGGTGGGGCTTTGCCGTCATTTCCGTGCTGTTTTGCAGCGGCATGATCCTGGAGGCCGCCGGCGGCGGACTGACGCTCCCGTTTGTCACGCCCTGCCTGCTGGGCCTTTTGCTGATGATCCTCGGCGGCCATATGTGGGACTGCCCCCGCACGGCCCGGATCGCCCTGCGCTTCGCCGCGGCCCAGCGCAGCGACACGGCGTGGAACGCCATACACCGGTTCGCCAGCCGGATCTGGATGGCGGCGGGACTGCTGGTCATCGCCGGCGTGATGCTCACCGCCACCTCCACGGTATACACCGCCCTGCTGGTCATCGCGGCGCTGGCGGCCCCGGCGGCCTACGCCGGGCGGTATGAGGCGTCCCATGACACGCTCTGACCCGCAAATGAAGTTCAGATCTGACCGCTCGGAAAAGCGCCGTTTTTCAAAACGGCGCTTTTCCTGTGCTTCCACGAAAATGCAGGGAGGTTGGACGGGTTTTGCAGGATGCCCGGCAAGAATTGAACGTGAATAGGGAACACTTGGTTGCGAAAACGGCGATTTCTTTACGGCGTTGGCGCAAAATAGCCAAAAAAGTGAAAGTATTTCTACGAACCCAATTATTGACGGGCAAAATGCACAATGGTATTATGGTATTACCAAGAGTGAGGGAGACAGGAGTATGCGGCTTGAAAGAATTCAACACGCGCCGCCGAAAATACCGGAGCTGGTGATGCAGTCGCTGATCTCGGCGATCGACGCCGGGCAGATCCGGGTGGGGGAGGAGCTTCCCTCCGAGCGCGATCTGGCGGAGACGCTGGGCGTTGGCCGCGGCTCCCTGCGGGAGTGCCTTGCGATTCTGGAATTTCTGGGGGCCATTGAGAACCGGGGCAACCGGAAGGTGGTCATGCGGGACGCGGACTACATTCAGAAGGCCGTCTCCTTCGTCCGTCTCTCCAACCAGCCGGACACCCAGCACGATTTCAACGAATTCCGCCGCATCAATGAGGTGGAGATCGTGGAGCTGGCCTGCCAGCGGGCCACGGAGGAGGATCTGGACGCCATCTATCAGGCGATCCTGCATCTGGAGGCCCGGCCGGATGACTATATGACCGATGTGGAATTCCACGACGCGCTGGCCGTGGCCAGCCACAACGCCATGCTGGCCGCCACCATCCATCTGGTCAACAGCATGATCGCCGACGTGCGCCGCCGCTTCTTCGGGCTTCAGGATTATCAGCAGCGGACGCAGGATTCCCACCGGGCGATCTATGAGGCGGTCAAGGCCCGGGACGTGGAAAAGGCCCGGCGGGAGATGGTCCTGCATCTGGCCATCGTGGAGGAGTTCTCAGGAAAGTATCCAGAACGGGACTGAATATCTTGTTACAATTGTGCAAATAAACGATAAACCGAGCAAAAATTCAGCGTTTTCCCCGTCGGCTGCGGCTTGACTGCGGCGGGTCGGAATGCTATGTTGAATAGGAACCAAGTTGGTATGACCAACATACCATTTTCCGGTGCGCGCCCGCAGCCGGGAAATGGAAAAAGAAGGGCGGGCGCGGACGTGTTTCAGAGGATCGTGTTTCGGAGGGGATAAGGCGTCCCCGGCTCCTGCGCGGCGCAGCTGCGGGGGACGCTCGACAGGAAACGGAAGGAAGGACCGGCGCGCCAGCGTGCCGGTCGGCGCGATTTGAGAAAGGAGCAGGTCATTGGATACGGCAAAGACGGGCTGCGGCATGGAGTGGTACCGGGAGGCATACCAGCGGATGGCGCTGATCCGCGCCTTTGAGACGAAGGCCGCCGAGTGCTTCACCCGCAGCGAGCTGGCGGGGAACATCCACCTCTACATGGGACAGGAGGCCAGCGGCGTGGGCACGTGCCTTGCGCTGCGGGAGACGGATTACATCACCTCCACCCACCGGGGGCACGGGCACTGCCTTGCCAAGGGAGCCAGCCCGGACCGGGCCATGGCGGAGCTGTTCGGCAAGGAGACGGGTTACTGCCGGGGCCGGGGCGGGTCCATGCACATCGTGGACGTGAAGCTTGGCATTCTGGGCGCCAACGGCATCGTGGGCGCGGGCATCCCGCTGGCGGCGGGCAGCGCGCTGGCCTCCAAGGTCCGGGGCGACGGCGCGGTCACGGTGGCCTTTTTCGGCGATGGCGCGTCCAATCAGGGGACGTTCCACGAGACGCTGAACATGGCCGCGGCGTGGAAGCTGCCGGTGGTGTTTTTGCTGGAGAACAATCATTATGGTGTGTCCACCGAGATCCACCGCATTACGAATACCGAGTATCTGGCCCCCCGGGCGGCGGCATACGGCATCCCCGGCGTCACCGTGGACGGGACGGACGTGGAGGCGGTCTACCACGCGGCGGCGGAGGCTGTGGAGCGGGCGCGCTCCGGCGGCGGACCGACGCTGGTGGAGACGCTGGTGTACCGCTATCAGGGCCATTACTGCGGCGATCCCGCCGCGTACCGCCCGAAGGAGTACCTGACGGAGGGCAAGGCAAAGGACCCCATCGACCGGGCGCGGGCGCGGCTTCTGGAGCTGGGCGCGGTGGCTGATGAGGTCGACGCGCTGGACCGGGAGGCCGCGGAGCGGATCGAGCACGCCTATGAATTTGCGAAAAGCTCTCCGGACCCGGACCCGGCGGCGGTCATTGACGATGTGTATTCCTCGGACAATGAAAGGAGCGTGCTGAGATGAAGCTCACCATCAGCAAGGCCATCGGGCAGGCGCTCCATGAAGAGATGGTCCGGGATTCCAACGTGATCCTGATGGGCGAGGACGTGGGCGTGATGGGCAACGTGTTTGCCATCAGCCGCGGCTTTCTGGACGAGTTCGGCGCAAACCGCGTGATCGACACGCCCATCAGCGAATCCGGCTTCACCGGCATGGCCGTCGGCGCGGCGATGCGGGGCCTGCGCCCTGTGGTGGAGTGGATGTACGACGATTTTATCACGGTCTGCCTCGACCCGGTCATGAATCAGGCGGCGAAGCTGCGCTACATGACCGGCGGGCAGGTGAAGATCCCGGTGGTGTTCCGGGCGCCCATGGGGGCGGGGCGGCGTAACGCCGGCCAGCATTCCCAGTGCCTTGAGGCCCTGTTCACCCACATTCCGGGACTGAAGGTGGTCTGCCCCTCCACGGCGGCGGACGCCAAGGGCCTTTTGAAGGCCGCCATCCGGGACGACGACCCGGTGGTGTTTCTGGAGCACAAGCTGCTCTACGCCAAAAAGGAGGAGCTCCCGGACGGCGAGTACATCATCCCGCTGGGCAAGGCGGACGTGAAGCGTCCGGGCCGGGACGTGACTATCCTCACGTGGTCGCGGCAGGTCTATTTCGCGCTGGAAGCCGCTGAGACGCTGGCGGCGGAGGGGATCGACGCCGAGGTCGTGGACCTGCGGACGCTGGTCCCGCTGGACTGGGACGCGGTCCGCGCGTCCGTGTGCAAGACCCACAATGTGGTCGTTGTGGAGGAGGGCGTCAAGCGCGGCGGCATCGGCGCGGAGTTGTCCGCACAGATCACGGAGGAGCTGTTTGACGAGCTGGATTCCCCCGTGGGCCGCGTGGCGGGCCTGAATGTGGTCTCGCCGTTCTCCCCGGTGCTGGAGGACGCGGAGTTCCCCCATCCGGCGGACATCGTTTCCGGCGTGAAAAAGACGCTGGGCCGGTGAGGAGGGCGGATATGGCTGAGAAAGCGAGACTGCGCGTCTCCCCCTACGCAAGGCGGACGGCGCGGGAGCTTGGGATCGAACTGGACGGACTCAGCGGTACCGGCCCCGGCGGACGGATCGTCTGGCGGGACGTGGACGCCGCCTATCAAAAGGCGCAGGAAGCGCCCGCAGGCGGCACGGCCGCAGGGTACTACGCCACGGCGGACGTCCGGGAGCTTTTGAGCGCATTGGCGTCGCTGAACGGTGCGCTGACCTTCTCCGATTTCGCGCGGCGGGCGGCAGACCGGCTGGATACGCCGGTCGTGCTGGGAGAGGACGGCGTGGAGGGCGTTCTGCCCCAGCTCCGCTCCGGCGAGACCGCCGTTCTGGCGGTGGGCGCTCCGGCGGACGGCCGGGTGCGCATCCATCTGGCCTACGATCCCCGCGCGCTGACCGACGG
This sequence comes from uncultured Oscillibacter sp., assembly GCA_934574045.1. Taxonomy (GTDB): domain Bacteria; phylum Bacillota; class Clostridia; order Oscillospirales; family Oscillospiraceae; genus Oscillibacter. The sequence continues at coordinate 88,406 of CAKTMK010000003.1, forward strand.
CGCCGCCGCGGCGTTGCTGCGGTCCATGCGGGAGCGGCTGGAAAACCCGCTCCTGATGCTGGCGTAAGACGCGGCGCGAGCCGCTCAGCGGTCAAAGACCTCGCGCTGAAGCGGCTCGAGAAACACGCGCAGATCCCCGGCAGGGAGCTGCTCCACGGTTTTATGGACGGCCCGGCGGTAACCGTAGATATCGTCCTTTTCAAAGGGCAGGTGAAAGACCGCCAGATGCTTGGGCCGGATGAACTGCTGAAGGAACCGGCGGCCCTTGCTCAGTGTGATCCATGGAAAGTCCACCAGCGCAAGGTCCACCGGGCCGACCTCCTCCAGAAACTCCCGCAGCACGGGGCTGGCCACGGCGCAGTCGCCGGGGATGAGGACGCGGAAGCCGTCGTACTCCAAGAGACAGCCGTAATGCGCAACGTCGGCGTACTGTTCGCCTTCGTGGGGCAGGCGGATGAACCGGGCGGAAAGCCCCGCCAGCGAGAGCTGCTGGCGCGGACGGGAGAGCAGGATCTGGGAGGAAAACCGCCGCTCCGGCAGGACCGCTTCGGCAAACGGCCAGCGCTCCAGCGCCTGCTGCGTCAGCTCCTGCGAGAAATGGTCGGGATGACAGTGGGTATAAAAGATCAGGTTCGGCTCCGCGAAGTCGGGGTGCTCCATCACGGCGGAGAACAGCTCCGGCGAGACGGAGGAGAACCCGGACACGGGCTCGGTATGCAGCGCGTCCACCCAGATGCGGACGCCGCCCAGACGGACCGCCGCGCCGGCGTTGGCGCTGAGCGTGATCTGACACAGAGACATAGAAGGCAGCTCCTTTGTGAGAATTGAATAAAATTCCGCGACCGGCCCTGCGGCTGCGGGCTGCTGTCAGTATACCACGGATTGGGGAAAAAACCAGAATTATTTTGCATTTTCGCCAATATTTTTTAGTCCCCGCGATTTGTACAAATTTGTACAAAGTGCTCTTTTTGAATTCAATTCATAGCTAAAGCGCTGAAAATTAAGGGAAGAACTGGGAATTGGTTGCTATTTTCACGCTGGAGTGCTACAATTTAGTCCACGTAAACAGAAAATATTCAGTTTTCTGTGGAGCGGCTCCGGACGGGCGGAGATTTGTGCGGCGCGATCCGTATGGGTGGATACGAGATTGCATAAGCTGCATAAATATCCGGCAAACGGACCGCAGCATAAAATAGGAGGGATCGATCGAATGAAAGTCTACAAACAGATCATGGATTTCATTGCCGGAGTCGAAAAGGTCGTTATGAGCGTACTCCTGGTCTTTGTTACCGTGATCACCTTTGCGAACGTGGTCGTCCGCAAGCTGAGCGACAGCCAGTTCGCATGGACGGAGGAGCTGGTCATCAACCTGTTCGTCCTGCTGATCATGCTGGGCTGCGGCCTGTGCGCCCGTGAGGGCAGCCTCATCAGCCTGTCTCTGGTGTTCGACCGCCTGAAGGTCGGCGGCAAGAAGGTCTTCGTCACGATCATTACGGTGGTCAACACGGCGTTCTGGATCCTGCTGCTCAAGACGGGCATGGAGAAGGTCATCACCCAGATGGCCAACGGAAAGCACACCTTCTCTCTGGGCTGGCCCGAGTGGGTGTTCAGCGTTTTCCTGCCCATCGGCTGCGTGTTCCTGATCCTGCATACCATTGAATTTTTCATCGACGTGATGACGAACAACGCGCCCTGCGTGAAGCCGGAAGGAGGGAATGACTGATGATCAACCTGATTCTGTTCGGTACTTTCTTCATCATGCTGTTCCTGAATATCCCCATCTGCGTCAGCCTGGGTGTCTCGTCCATTCTGGCAATGATCTATTCCGGGGATAAGCTCTCGGTTGTTCCCACCAACGTGTATAACGGCATGGCCAAGTTCCTGCTGCTGGCGATCCCGTTCTTCGTCCTCTCCGGCAACATCATGGCCAAGGCCGGTATTTCCACCCGTCTGGTCGAGTTCATTGACAACTGCATCGGCCACCGCCGCGGCGGCATCGCCATCGTGTGCGTGGTCGTGGCCTGCTTCTTCGGCGCGATCTCCGGTTCCGGCCCGGCTACCGTGGCCGCGCTGGGCATCATCCTGATCCCCGCCATGATCAACCGCGGCGGCTTCTCCGCGCCGTTCTCCTCCGCCATGATGGCAACGGCTTCCTCCATCGCTATCGTCATTCCGCCCTCCATCGCGTTCGTGGTGTACGCCTCCATCACCGGCGTCTCCGTGGGTGATATGTTCATGGGCGGCATCCTCCCCGGCATCATGATGGGCCTTGCTCTGGTCATCGTCATTATGATTGAGGTCCGCAAGAAGGGCCTGCAGGCCTCCCGTGAGAAGGCTACCTGGGGCGCCCGCTGGAAGTCTTTCCGGACCGCGTTCTGGGGCTTCCTGATGCCCGTCATCATTCTGGGCGGCATCTACGGCGGCATTTTCACTCCGACCGAGGCCGCCGCCGTGTCCGTGGTGTACGGCCTGATCGTGGGCGTGTTCATCTACCGCGAGGTCAAGCTGGGGGATCTGTACGACCTGCTGGTCGATTCCGGCAAGACCACCGGCGGCATCATGCTCATCATCGGCGGCGCGACCCTGTTCTCCTACATCTGCACGGTCCACGGCATTTCCGGCGCCGCTCAGCAGCTCCTGCTGAACATCTCCGGCAACAAATACGTGTTCCTGCTGATCGTCAACGTGATCTTCCTGATCGCGGGCTGCTTCGTGGACGCCAACTCCGCCATGTACATCTTCATCCCCATCATGTTCCCCGTGGCGCAGCAGCTGGGCATCGACCCCATCCACTTCGGCGTGCTGTCCACCGTGAACCTCGCCATCGGTCAGGTGACCCCGCCCGTGGGCGTGAACCTGTTCGTGGCCATCGGCGTGAGCGACAAGCTCAAGGGTATCAAGGATACGACCCGCGTGACCATCGAGACCATTTCCAAGGCCGTGTGGCCCATGATTATCGCCTGCGTCATCACCCTGATGATCGTGACCTACGTGCCCTTCTTCTCCACCGTGTTCCTGGGCGCTGCTGCCTGATCCGTTCGGTCTGTATTCACGAAAGTGATTTCAGATAACGCAACAAATGTTTTCGCAACCTAAAAATTAAGGAGGAAAAAACATGAAAAAGTTTCTTGCGCTGGCCATGGCCCTGTCCATGACCGCTACGCTGCTGGCCGGCTGCGGCGGCAGTTCCAGTGCTCCTGCCGCTTCCAGCGGCGCGGCTGCGTCCACCCCTGCCGCTTCCGGCTCCGCTGCCAGCGGCACCACCTTCGAGAAGCAGACTTGGAAGTTTGCCTGCTCCGCGACGGAGAACACCTGCTGGGCTGACATGGGCCGCGACTTCGGCCAGATGGTCAGCGACGCCACCGGCGGCGCTGTCACCGTTCAGGTCTATGCCGCCGATCAGCTGACCGCCGGCAACCAGTCCGAGGGCATTCAGGCCGTTATCGACGGCACCACCGAGCTGTCCGCTCACTCCAACCTGATCTATTCCGCGTTCGACCAGCGTCTGAACGTCGTGTCCCTGCCCTTCCTGTTTGACTCCTTCGACGATGTGGACGCCAAGCTGGACGGCGATGGCGGCAAGGCTGTCGGCGAGGTCGTTGAGAGCATGGGCCTGCACCTGCTGGGCATCGGCGAGAACGGCTTCCGTCATCCCACCAACAGTGTCCGTCCCATCGCCACTCTGGCCGATATGAAGGGCCTGAAGCTGCGTGTCGCCGGTTCTGAGCTGCTCAACGCCGAGTACGGCAAGTGGGGCGCCAACTGGGCCAACGCCAACTGGTCCGAGGTTTACACCGGCCTGCAGACCGGCACCTATGACGGTCAGGAGAACCCCCTGCCCACCGCCGACGGTGCCTCCATCGCCGAGGTCCAGAAGTACGTCACCTATTGGACCGGCGTGTATGACTGCATCTTCTTCTGCATGAACGGCGACCTGTACAACTCTCTGTCTCCCGAGCTGCAGGCGATCGTTGACGAGTGCGGCCAGAAGGCTGCCCAGAATCAGCGTCAGCTGGAGCGTCAGCAGGATCAGGAGATCCTGAAGAAGTGGCAGGATGCCGGCATCACCGTCACCGAGCTGACTCCGGAGGCCGTTGACGAGTTCAAGGCCGCTTCCGCTTCCTGCTACGACGAGTTCGCCGACAAGCTGACTCCCGAGCTGATCGCCGCGTTCACCAAGTAAGCTGAACCAAAAGCGAATTTTCAGCAGGCGGCTGCGAAAATCATAAGTTGCGTCAACCGAAAAGCGTGGCCGCAGGCGACTGTCGCCACGCTTTTTCGGAAGAGCATATAGTGAGAAATTTGACAATCTGTTCCAGAAGTTCCAAAAACCTAGTGAAAACCGATAAAAGTCGGCAGAAGGGAGTTTTATCCTATGGCAACTAAGAAAGCCGCGAAGGCAGCGTACACACAGGAGCAGGCCAAGCAGTTCTATGAGACTATGGCCACCATCCGCAAGTTTGAGGAGACCATCAAGCATGATTTCCTCGCCGGCGAGATCCCCGGCTTCGTCCATCTGTACATCGGCGAGGAAGCCATCGCCACCGGCGTCTGCGCCGCTCTGCGCAAGGATGACATGATCGAGTCCACCCACCGCGGCCACGGCCACTGCGTGGCCAAGGGCGCCGATGTCAAGCGCATGATGGCTGAGATCTACGGCAAGAAGGAGGGCCTGTGCCAGGGCCGCGGCGGCTCCATGCACATCGCCGACTTCTCCGTGGGCATGCTGGGCGCCAACGGCGTCGTGGGCGGCGGCTACAACCTGGCCACCGGCGCGGCTCTTGCCAACAAGATGATCCTGAAGAACGACAAGGTTTCCGTCGTGTTCTTCGGCGACGGCGCTTCCAACCGCGGCACTTTCCACGAGGCCATGAACGTCGCTTCCGCGTGGAAGCTGCCCGTGATCTTCGTCAACGAGATGAACTGCTGGGCTTCCACCACGCCGTACCGCACCACCTGCAACGTGGAGAACATCTCCGACCGCGCGGCCGGTTATCATGTTCCCGGCGTGATCGTGGACGGTCAGGACGTGTTCGCCGTTTACGACGCGGCGGTTGAGGCGGTCGCCCGTGCCCGCGCCGGTGAAGGCCCCACCTTCATCGAGGCCAAGACCTACCGTATCGAGGGTCACTTCGTCGGCGACCCCGAGCTTTACCGCGACCATGCCGAGACCCAGAAGATCTTCCACGACACCGATCCTCTGAAGATGTTCCGCCAGAAGGCCGCCGCCCTGAAGCTGATGACCGCCGAGGAGTGCGACGAGCTGGACGCCAAGTGCGCTCAGAAGATCAAGGAGGCCAAGGAGTTCGCCCTCGCCGGTGAGTATCCCGATGCTTCCGAGTATATGAAGTACGTCTACGTGGACTAAGGCGAAGGAGGAACAGAACAATGCGTAAGATCACATTTGCACAGGCCACGCAGGAAGCGATGGCCGAGACGATGGAAAAGGACGATACCATTTTCGCAATGGGCGAGGACCTTGCCCGTCAGGGCGGCATCTTCGGCCAGTTCAAGGGCCTGCCCCAGCAGTTCCCCGGCCGCATCATCGATACCCCCATTTCCGAGACTTTCATCATCGGCGGCGGTGTCGGCGCGGCTCTGGCCGGTGCGCGTCCCGTGGTGGACATGCACTTTGCCGACTTCATCGGCGTGCCGATGGACGAGGTGTTCAACCAGATGGCCAAGGCCCGCTATATGTTCGGCGGTCAGGCCAAGGTGCCCCTGGTCCTGCGTGCTCCCGACGGCATGACCATTCAGGGCGCCGCTCAGCATTCTCAGTGCGTTGAGGCGTGGTTCACCCACATCCCCGGCGTCAAGGTCGTGGCCCCCTCCAACCCCTATGACGCAAAGATGGTCCTGAAGGCCGCCATCGAGAGCGACGATCCCGTCATCTACTTCGAGAACAAGATCCTCTACAAGGAAAAAGGCGAGCTGCCCGAGAAGGGCGAGGAAGTCCCCTACACCATCGGCAAGGCCCGCGTGGAGCGCGAGGGCAGCGACGTGACCATCGTCTCCTACTCCATCGGCATGAAGAACGCCCGCGGCGCGGCCGATCTGCTGGCCAAGGACGGCATCAAGGCCGAGGTCATCGACCTCATCACCCTGTCTCCGTGGGACAAGGAGACGGTCCTCAACTCCGTGAAGAAGACCCATCGCCTGTGCATCGTCCACGAGGCAGTCAAGCAGGGCGGCTTCGGCGCTGAGATCTCCGCCACCGTCGCCGAGGAGGCGCTGGAGTATCTGGACGCCCCCATCCTGCGTTACGGCGCGCCCTTCTGCCCCATTCCCTTCGCTCCCACGCTGGAGAAGATGGTCCGCGTCTTCCCGGAGGATCTGGTCAAGGGCATCAAGGGCATGTTTTAATGCCTGTTGAAAAGGAGATTTTCAAGTATGGCAACTGAAGTTTTGATGCCTAAAATGGGTCTGACCATGACCGAAGGCACCATTGAAGAATGGAAGTTCAAGGAGGGCGATGCCGTCAAGAAGGGCGACATCCTGTTCTCCGTTGCGACCGATAAGCTGACCAACGACGTGGAGTGCGACACGGACGG